>NZ_JBIUVQ010000025.1:0-106677 GCF_044743035.1 Streptomyces sp. NPDC087787 | reverse complement strand
GGCTTCTCCTCCTGCGACCCCGGCCGCCTCTACCTGCCCACGATCATGGACCCGGTCTACGGCTACCAGGTCACCAACGTCGAGGCGTCGATGTCGTCGCCCTCGTCGCTGCTGCACTGGACCCGCCGCATGATCGAGATCCGCAAGCAGAACCTCGCCTTCGGGCTCGGCTCCTACACCGAACTGCCCTCCTCCAACCCCGCCGTCCTCGCCTTCCTGCGCGAGTACGAGGACGACCTGGTCCTGTGCGTCCACAACTTCTCCCGCTTCGCACAGCCCACGGAGCTGGACCTGAGCGCGTTCCACGGACGGCATCCGGTGGAGCTGTTCGGCGGGGTGCGCTTTCCGGCCATCGGGGAGCTGCCGTACCTGCTGACCCTGGCGGGGCACGGGTTCTACTGGTTCCGGCTGCGCCGGGACGCCGCCGCCTAGAAGGGGCTCACGGCACCCGGGGCGGGGCGGGCGTTTCCTCCGCCCCGCCCGTGGGCACGCGTCAGTCACACCCGACCAGCGATTGGACGCGACGCCATGTCGGACGCCATGTCGCAAGCCGTCACACGCTCCGTCACCACCACCAGCCCCGGTCTGCTCGCGTCACTGGACCCACTGCTGCGGGAGTGGCTGCCGCGGCAGCGCTGGTTCGCGGGCAAGGGCCGGCCGGTGACGGGGTTCTCGCTGGTCGCCGCCACCGAGCTGCTGCCGGGCGACCGGAAGCTGGGCCTGTACCACCTGCTCGTACGCGCCCACCAGCCGCTTTCGCAGGCGCACGGCACGGTCCCGCACCCCGGTGACTGCTACCAGCTGCTCATAGGGGTGCGCGAGGCGCTGCCCCCACGGCTGGCGCCCGCGCTCATCGGCCACGTGCACGAGGGCCCGCTCGCCGGCCGCACGGTGTACGACGCCCTGTACGACTCCCGGCCCGCCGAGGTGATCCTGGAGGCACTGCGCACCCGGGCCCGGATCGGCGGGCTCCGTTTCGAACGGCGGGACGAGATACGCCCCGATCTGGTCCCCCGCGTGGTCACCGCCGAGCAGTCCAACTCGTCGGTGGTCTACGGCGATACGTTCATCCTGAAACTGCTGCGACGGGTGCTGCCCGGCGTCAACCCCGACCTGGAACTGCCGCTCGCCCTCGCCCGCGAGGGCTGCTCGCGGGTGCCGCCGCCGACGGCGTGGATGACGGCGGAGCTGGATGGCGAGTCGTACGTCCTCGGAGTGCTCCAGCCCTTCGTGCAGGGCGCCTCGGACGGCTGGGAGCTGGCACTGCGCGAGCTGGCCAAGGGCGAGGACTTCAGCGGCGAGGCGCGGGCGCTGGGCCGCGCCACCGCCGAGGTGCACACCGCGCTGGCCCGCGCGCTGCCCACGGTCACCCTCGGCCACATGCAGCTAGAATCCCTGGTGCACGGCATGACCGAGCGCCTGGAGTCGGCCGCGCAGGCGGTGCCCGCGCTCGGGCCGTACGTCCCGGGTCTGCGCTCCGCGTTCGACGCGCTGGCCGATCTGGCGGCCGAGGGCCACACCTGGACCGCCCAGCGCATCCACGGCGACCTCCATCTCGGGCAGTGCCTCCGCTCCCCCTCGGGACAGTGGTGGCTGATCGACTTCGAGGGCGAGCCGGCGAAACCGCTGGCCGAGCGGCGGATGGCCCAGCCGGTGGCGCGCGACGTCGCCGGGATGCTGCGCTCCTTCGACTACGCGGCGCACTCGGCGGGCGGCCCGCCGGCAACGGAGTGGGCCGAGGCCTGCCGAGCCGCGTACTGCACCGGATACGCCGAGGTCAGCGGCAGTGACCCGCGCACCGACCCCGTCCTGCTGCGCGCCTACGAGACGGACAAGGCGATCTACGAGGTCCTCTACGAGGCACGGCACCGCCCCGACTGGCTGCCGGTACCGATGTCCGCGGTGCACCGCCTGGCCGCCCCGGACACGACCTGACCCCTTTCCACCGTCTCCCCCAGCTCCCCCGTCCACCGCACCCGACCTGCGCCGAGGAGGATCCGCCCGTGACCCCCCGCACCCCGTCCAGCGGTTCGGACCCGAAGAACCAGCCGACGCCCGCGAAGAAGGCGGCCACGAAGAAGGCAGCCGCGAAGAAGGCCACGGCCGAGAAGGCGGTGGCGAAGAGGACGACGGCCGCCAAGAACACGACGGCGAAGAAGACCACCGCGAAGAAGACGGCGGCGAAGAAGACGGCGGCCAAGAAGACGGTCGCGAAGAAGGAGACCGCGAAGAAGACGGCGGCCAAGAAGAGCACCGCGCCGGCGACCTCCGCGAAGACCGCGGCCGCCGGGACCGTCGCCAGGAAGACCGCCAAGAAGGCGGCAGCGGCGAAGAAGGCCCCGGCCACGAAGGCCGCTGCCCGGTCGGCGGTGGGTGGTCCCACGGCACCGGAACCCGTCTCGCCGGAACCCGCGCCGCCGGAACCCATGGCCGACAGGGGTCCGGAGGGCGCCGCCCCGGCCGCCGTCGGACCCGGGGACCGGGAGCGGCTGCTCGCGGGGACGCACCACGACCCGCATTCCGTGCTCGGCGCGCACCCCGTGCCCGGCGGGGTCGCCTTCCGGGTGTTCCGGCCGTACGCGCTGGGCGTGACCGTGGTCGCCGGGGAACGGCGGGCCGGGCTGCGGGACGACGGGCAGGGGTTCTTCTCGGGGATGCTGCCGCTGCCGGAGGTGCCCGCGTACCGGCTGGAGGTGGAGTACGCGGGGACGGTGCAGGACACCGAGGACGCCTACGGTTTCCTGCCCACGCTGGGCGAGTTCGATCTGCACCTGATCGGCGAGGGCCGGCACGAGCAGCTCTGGCAGGCGCTCGGCGCCCACCCGATGACCCACCAGGGCGTGACCGGCACCCGGTTCGCGGTGTGGGCGCCCAACGCCCGGGGTGTGCGCGTCGCCGGTGGCTTCAACTTCTGGGACGGCACCGGGTACCCGATGCGCTCGCTCGGCGCGACGGGCGTGTGGGAGCTGTTCGTGCCCGGGATCGGCGAGGGCGAGCTGTACAAGTTCGAGATCACCCGGCCGGACGGCTCCAAGACGCTGCGCGCCGATCCGCTGGCCCGCCGTACCGAGGTGCCGCCGGCCACGTCGTCCGTCGTTCACGCCTCGCGCCACGAGTGGGGCGACGCGGAGTGGATGGCCGGCCGCACCCGGCGCCCGGCCCACGAGGCGCCGTTCTCGGTGTACGAACTGCATCTGCCGTCCTGGCGGCCAGGGCTGACGTACCGTCAGCTCGCCGAGCAGCTCCCGGCGTACGTCAAGGACCTCGGCTTCACCCACGTGGAGCTGATGCCTGTCGCCGAGCACCCCTTCGGCGGCTCCTGGGGCTACCAGGTCACCGGCTTCTACGCGCCCACCGCGCGCCTGGGCACCCCGGACGACTTCAAGTTCCTGGTCGACGCCCTGCACCGGGCGGGCATCGGCGTCCTGATGGACTGGGTGCCCGCGCACTTCCCGCGCGACGAGTGGGCCCTGGCCGAGTTCGACGGGCGGCCCCTGTACGAGCACGCGGACCCGCTGCGGGCCGCGCATCCGGACTGGGGCACCCTGGAGTTCGACTTCGGCCGCCGCGAGGTGCGCAACTTCCTCGTCGCCAACGCCCTGTACTGGTGCGAGGAGTTCCACATCGACGGCCTGCGCGTGGACGCGGTCGCCTCCATGCTCTACCTCGACTACTCGCGCGAGCCGGGCCAGTGGACGCCCAACGAGCACGGCGGCCGGGAGAACCTGGACGCGGTGGCCTTCCTCCAGGAGATGAACGCGACCGTGTACCGCAGGGTGCCGGGCGTGGTCACCGTCGCGGAGGAGTCCACGGCCTGGGACGGCGTGACCCGGGCGACCCACCACCGGGGCCCGAGCGGCTTCGGCGGCCTGGGCTTCGGGCTGAAGTGGAACATGGGCTGGATGCACGACTCGCTCCAGTACATGAGCCACGACCCCGTCCACCGCAAGTTCCACCACGGCGAGATGACGTTCTCGATGGTGTACGCCTACAGCGAGAACTACGTGCTGCCGATCTCGCACGACGAGGTGGTGCACGGCAAGCGCTCACTGGTGTCGAAGATGCCCGGCGACTGGTGGCAGCAGCGGGCGAACCTGCGCTCCTACCTGGGCTGGATGTGGGCCCACCCGGGCAAGCAACTGCTGTTCATGGGCCAGGAGTTCGCACAGGGCTCGGAGTGGTCGGAGACCAGCGGCCCGGACTGGTGGCTGCTCGACCCGAACTACGGCGCCGCGGCCGACCACCGGGGTGTGCTCGACCTGGTCCGCGACCTCAACGCCGTCTACCGGGCCACGCCCGCCCTGTGGACGCGCGACGTCCACCCCGACGGCTTCCAGTGGGTCACCGGGGACGCGGCGGACGACAACGTCCTCGCCTTCCTTCGCTACGACGCCGACGGCACCCCGCTGCTGGCGGTGTCCCACTTCGCCCCGGTCGTCCGCCCCGACTA
This sequence comes from Streptomyces sp. NPDC087787, assembly GCF_044743035.1. NCBI lineage: Bacteria > Bacillati > Actinomycetota > Actinomycetes > Kitasatosporales > Streptomycetaceae > Streptomyces > Streptomyces sp. NPDC087787. The sequence goes on along the minus strand of NZ_JBIUVQ010000025.1, from coordinate 102,227 downwards.
CCGCATCGGCGTCCCCGACGACGTGCCCGCCTGGCGGGAGGTCCTCAACACCGACGCGGCCCGCTACGGCGGCAGCGACGTCGTCCACCCCGACCCGGTCAAGCCGGAGCCCCAGGGCCGCCACGGCCGCCCGGCGAGCATCCGCCTGACCCTGGCGCCCCTGGCGACGGTGTGGCTGCGACCGGCGTGAGCACGACCAGCCCGTCCGGCGTTCGAGGACGAGGCCGTCCAGGCCGAAACGGCGATCCGGGGGCGGCAGCCCCCGGACCAGCCACCCCTACTCCCCGAACGCCTCCCCCAGAGCCGGAGGCAACGCCTCCGAATACAGCACACCCAGCCGCTGCGTGGCGCGCGTCAGCGCCACGTAGAGGTCGCTCGTGCCGTAGCGCGCGGGTTCGACCACGAGGACCGAGTCGAACTCCAGGCCCTTGGCCTGGCGCGGGTCGAGGAGGACGACCGTCCGGGTCAGGTCGGGCTCGGCGCCCGCCGTGACCCCGTCGAGCCGGGCGGCCAGCCGCCGGTGCAGTTCGCGCGGGGCGATCACGGCGAGCCGGCCCTCCTCCGGGGTGAGTTCCACGACGGCCTTCTCCACCGCGCCGGGCAGGTCGTCGGTGGCGCGGGCCCAGGGCCTTACGCCCGTGGAGCGGACCGAGCCGGGCGGCTCGAAGCCGGGGTGCTCGGCGCGGACCACGGCCGCCGCCACGTCCATGATCTCGGCCGGGGTGCGGTAGTTGACGCCGAGGCGGGTGTGCTCCCAGCGGTCCTCGACGTACGGCCGGAGGATGTCCGCCCAGGAGCCGACGCCGGCCGCCTCCGCCGTCTGCGCGGGGTCGCCGACCAGGGTCATGGAGCGGGTCGGGCTGCGCCGCATCAGCAGCCGCCACGCCATCGGCGACAGCTCCTGCGCCTCGTCGACGATGATGTGCCCGAACGCCCAGGTGCGGTCGGCGGCCGCGCGCTCGGCGGCGCTGCGGTGGTCGTCCTCCTCCTGGCGTTCGGCGAACCGCTCGGCGTCGATGATGTCGTGCGCGGACAGCACCTCCGAGGCGTCCGGGTCACCGTCCTCCTTGTCCTCGAACTCGTACGTGCGGGACGCGTACGACACGTCCAGCACGCCCTGGGCGTAGGCGATCCGGGTCTCGCGCTCGTGCTCGGCGCGGGCGCGGGCCAGGCGGTCGTCCTCGCCGAGCAGTTCGGCGGCCTCGTCGAGGAGGGGGACGTCCGCGACGGTCCACGCCCGGGTCACCGGGCGGCGGACGGCGGCCGCGTCCTCGTCGCTCACGTACCCCTCCGGATCCGCCAGGAAGTCCGCGACCAGCCGCTGCGGGGTCAGCCGCGGCCACAACCGGTCGATCGCCGACCAGACCTCGCGGTTCTCGGCGAGTTCGTCGCGGATCTGGGTGATGTCGCTCGGGTCGAGCAGGTTGGAGCCGTCGTAGGGGTCGGTGCCGATGCGCTCGGCGACCAGGTCGGTGAGCGTGTTCAGGATGTGGCCCTCGAAGTGCTCGCGGGCCGCGTTGTGCGGCAGCTTCGCGGCGCGGGTGCGTTCACGGGCGACGTTCACCAGGCCGTCGTCGAGCATCAGGATCTCGCGGTCGTGCCCGATGGCGATCACCGGATCGGGCAGCGCCTGCCGGTCCCGTACGACGGCGGCGAGCACGTCGGCCATGTCGGCGCGGCCCTTCACCGCCGCGGCCTCGGGGGTGTCGGACGCTGTCGCCCTCACACCGGGGAACAGCTCCCCGACGGTCGCCAGGAGCACCCCGGTCTCGCCGAGCGAGGGCAGCACCTCGCCGATGTAGCCGAGGAACGCGGGGTTCGGGCCGACGATCAGCACGGCCCGCCGGGCGAGCAGTTCCCGGTGCTCGTAGAGCAGGTAGGCGGCCCGGTGCAGGGCGACCGCGGTCTTGCCGGTGCCCGGGCCGCCCTCGACCACGAGCACGCCGCGGTGCGGCGCGCGGATGATGCGGTCCTGGTCGGCCTGGATGGTCCGCACGATGTCGCCCATCCGGCCGGTGCGCGCGGAGCCGAGCGCGGCGAGCAGCACCGCGTCGCCGGTCGGGTCCTCGTGGCCGGTTCGCGTGGTGTCGCCGAGGTCGAGGATCTCGTCGTGCAGGGCGGTGACCCGGCGGCCGTCGGTGGAGATGTGCCGGCGGCGGCGCAGGCCCATCGGGGTGTGGCCGGTGGCCAGGTAGAAGGGGCGGGCGACGTCGGCGCGCCAGTCGACGAGGATCGGCGTGCGCTCGGCGTCCTCGGCGCGCAGGCCGATGCGGCCGATGTGGTGGCTGTCGCCGCCGGTGAGGTCGATCCGGCCGAAGCAGAGCGAGCCGTCCACGGCGTTCAGCGCGGCCAGCAGCCCCGACCGCTCGGCGACGAGGATGTCCCGCTCCAGCCGGGCCTGCATGGGCGTGTCGCCCTGCGCGAGCGCGTCCGCGACGGAGGTCTCGGTGTCACCGCGCAGCGCGTCCACACGGGCGTACAGTCCGTCGATGAATTCCTGCTCCTGCCGCAATTCACCGTCTGGAAATTCGGTGTTTGACAATTCGGCTCCCGCCCGGATATACTCTGCTCAGTGAACTTCTTCGTGGCCCGGTGAATACCAAGTCGCGAATCACCGAATATACGCAGAGAAATCCCCCGGGCGCAATTGCCCGGGGGATTTCTCATTCTCCGGCCCGCTGTCACGGCCCGTCCGGCGGGTCCGTTCCGTCAGGTCACAGCACGTCGGACAGCTCCTCCAGCAGCCGCCGCCTGGGGCGTGCGCCCACCATGGACTTCACGGGTTCGCCGGCGCGGAAGACCATGAAGGTCGGCATCGACAGCACCTTGTACGCGTTCGTCGTGTCCGGGCTGGTGTCCACGTCGAGCTGGACCACCTTCAGCCGATCGCCGTGCTCGGCGGCCAGTGCGCTGAGCACGGGCCCCATCTGCCGGCACGGCGGACACCAGTCTGCGGCGAACTCCACCAGCACCGGCCGGTCCGCGCCGAGCACCTCCGCCGCGAAGTCCGCGTCCGTCACCTCCGCCACTCCCGCTGCCCTGATCAACGCTGCCGCCCTCCCAGCTCGCACCTCGGCTCCGGACCGCCCGGAACCCCCGCGTCGGCGGCCAGTGCCTCCCGCGCCTTCTCGGCTCTCACGAGCTGCGCGCCGACCTGCTCCCGCACGGCCCGCAGCTCGCCGATCAGCGCGTCGAGCTGGTCCAGCTTGCGCCGGTAGACGTCGAGGGACGCCGGACACGAGTCGCCCTCGGGGTGCCCGGCCCGCAGACACTCCACGAACGGCCGGGTCTCCTCCAGCTCGAACCCGAAGTCCCGCAGCGTCCTGATCTGCGTGAGCAGCCGCAGGTCGCGCTCGTCGTAGGAGCGGTGGCCCTGCGCGTCCCGCCGCGCGGGCAGCAGCCCCCGCGACTCGTAGTACCGCAGCGCCCGCGTCGTGGTCCCGGCCCGCTCGGCCAGCTCGCCGATTCGCATGCATACGAACGTACGCCCTGACGCCGACGTCAAGGCAACGGCCGAGCGCCGGACGTCGCTCAGACCGTCACGCCGGCCGACTCCTCCACTTCGAGCAGGGAGGCGCTGCGGCGTTCCTCGTCGAAGGCTCTGCGGCCGCCGCGCAGGCCGAACAGGCGCTTGGTGAAGGCGATGTAGAGGACGGCGACGATGTTGAGGACCAGTGTGGTGATCTTGACCGGGCTGATGTGCTCGGTGAGTTCGTAGATCTCCAGGGGGAGGAAGGCGGCGGTGGCGACCACGGTCAGGTATTCCGCCCAGCGCTTGGCGTACCACAGGCCGACCGCCTCGATCAGTTCGACCAGCGCGTAGGCGAGCAGGACGCAGGCCACCAGGAGCAGGGTGGAATGCCGGTAGCCGAAGGTCTTCTGGACGGTGCCGATGACGGGTGAGTGGTCGAGGTCGTAGTGGAAGTGCCGGAAGACGGGGCGGAAGACGGCCAGGTACTCGTCGAACAGGCGGCGTACGGCGTCCTGACTGTTGCTGAATTTCCACACTGCCACCGCGACCAGCACGATGAACACCCCGCGCACGGCCCGCTCGAACGCCAGGAAGCGCAGGATGAACAGGTCCCGCAGCACCTTGCCGCGCGGCACCAGTGGGGCGTCGCCGGCCGGTCCCGAGCCGTGTGGCTCGCCGAGCGCGAAGTCGCCGCAGCGCAGGCAGCGCCAGACGTCGCCCAGCGCGGTCCGCGCGTGCAGCCGGATCCGCAGCCTCGGGTCGTCCGGTGCGTAGGTCACATGCCCCTTGCGCGCGCACGTGCGCCGGTCCCAGTCGATCGCCATCCCCCGTGCCTCCATACATACGTACCTGGGGTCGTGCCGTGCCGGTTGAATCCGGCACGGCACGGTAATGCACCACAGTAAGAGACGACCGCCGGGAGGCTTCCGTTCAGAGCGCCCCCACCAGCTCCTTCGCCTCCTCGGCCGGCTGCTCCTCGCGGGCGGTGCCGCGCGGCAGCAGCAGGGCCACGGCGAGGGTGCCCACGCCCAGGATCACCGCGCCGACGAGGCTGGTGTGGGCCACCGCGTCGGAGAAGGACGAGCCGACCGCGTCCTTCATCCGCTGGGCGCCCTCGGCGAGCCCTCCGGCCTGCGCCTTGAGCTGCGCGGCCTGCTGCGGGTCGGTCGCTCGGGCGGCCTGCGCCGCGAGCTTCCGCGCCTTCTCCCCGATGCCCTGGGCGACGGCGTATCCGGCGCCGACCGAGTCCTGGGCGGTTGACAGGGCGCCCGCCGGGAGGCCGCTGCCCGCGGTGGCGTCGGAGAGGTGCTGGGCGTACGAGGTGGACAGCAGGGAGCCGAGGATCGCGATGCCGAGCGCGCCGCCCAGCTCCAGGGAGGTGTCGTTCACGGCGCCGCCGACGCCCAGCTCGGACTCCGGGAAGGCGCCCATGATGGCGTCGGTGCAGGGCGAGAGGGCGAGCCCGATCGCCAGGCCCAGGATCACCAGGGGCGCCACGAGGTCGCCGTAACCGGACGAGCCGTCCACCCGGGTCAGCAGCGCAAGGGCCGCGGTGCCGCCGACCATGCCCGCGGTCACCGTCCACTTCATGCCGACGCGCGGGGTGAGGTACCCGGTCAGCGCCGAGCCGGCGAAGACGGCGCCGGCCAGCGGCAGCATGCGCAGCCCGGTGGCCAGGGCGTCGTAGCCGAGGACGAACTGGAGGTGCTGGGTGAGGTAGTAGAAGGCGCCGAAGACAGCGAGGAAGAACAGGGCGACGGCCAGGTTGGAGCCGGCGAAGCGGCGCTGCGCGAAGCGCCGTACGTCTAGGACCGGGCGCGGGTGGCGCAGCTCCCACAGGACGAAGGCCACCAGGCTCACGCCCGCGACCGCGGCCGCGGTGACCGCCTTGGCGTCCCAGCCGAAGTGCGGACCCTCGATGATCATGTAGACCAGCGAGCCGATCCACACCACCGACAGCAGCCCGCCGACGTAGTCGATCCGGCCGTGCCGCTCCGCCCTGGAGGGCGGTACGAGGACGAAGGTGCCGGCCAGGGCGACGGCGGCGACCGGCACGTTGATCAGGAAGGTCGAGGACCAGCCGTGGTCCTGGAGCAGCGCGCCGGCGACGAGGGGACCGGCGGCGATGGCGAGGCCGGCGGTGGCGGTCCACAGGGTGATCGCCTTGGCGCGCTCGGCCCGCGGGAAGGTCGCGGCCAGCAGGGACAGGGTGGCCGGCATGATCAGTGCGGCGCCCACGCCCATCACGGCGCGGGCCGCGATGACGGCCGCCGCGCTGTCGGCGAGGTGGCCGAGGACGGCGCCGCCGCCGAACACAACGAGCCCGAGGGCGAGCGCGCCGCGCCGGCTGTACTTGTCGCCGATCGCGCCGAGCGGCAGCATCAGCGCCGCGTACGGGACGGTGTAGCCGTCGATGACCCACTGGAGGTCGGCGCTGGACAGGCCGAGGTCCCGGGTCATGTCGGGCGCGGCGACCGTGAGCGCGGTGTTCGCCATCACGATGATCAGCAGGCTCAGGCAGAGCACGAGGAGCGCCCACCAGCGCCGGGCGTAGGGGCGGTCCATCCTCTCGGCCGGTTCGTTCATGACGAGTCGCATGGGCAGGAGTCGCCTTCCTCGATTAACTTGCACAGGCAAGTGCAACTGCACAACGATGTGCAATGTACGGCGATTGCACAGCGCTGTGCAAGTCGAGGAGAGGGCAGAATGTCAGCCATGACCACGGGTAGCACCAGTCGCGCCGACGTGAACCGGCGCCGGATCCTCGACGTCGCCCTCGCGGAGCTGCTGCGCGACCCCGACGCGTCCATGGACCAGATCGCGCGCGCGGCCGGTGTCGTACGGCGCACGGTGTACGGCCACTTCCCCAGCCGGGAGGCGCTGATCAGCACGCTCGTCGACGAGGCGGTGCTCGCGCTCGCCACCGCGCACGCGGCGGGCCGGGACGGCGTAGCGGACCCGGCGGAGGCCGTGGCGCGGTCGGTGCTGGCGGTCTGGGAGATCGCCGACCGCTACCGGCTGCTGGTCTCGCTCGCCCAGCGCACGGTGAGCATGGAGGGCATCCGCGAACGCCTCACGCCCGTGCGGGAGAGCGCCGCGGGACTTCTTCAACGCGGCCTGGACGAGGGCGTCTTCGCCTCTCCCCTGCCCGCGCCCGCCCTGGCGTACGTGAAGGAGCAGATCCTGTTCGCCCTGATGGAGGCGGTGAACGACGGCCTGCTGGACCCCCGGGAGGCGGGCCGCACGGCCGCGGTGACGGTCCTGACGGCTGCCGGGTTGCCCGCCTCCCTCGCCGCCGCCCTGGTGGCCAGGATCAGCGACTGACCTCCTGCAGGACGCCGAGACCCCGCGCCCCTCGAAGGGGTGCGGGGTCTCGGCGCCGTGGGGGCCTTATTACGCCTTACGCCTTGGCCAGTTCGCGCTGCTCGGGGCTCCCGGCGCCGTCGTCGGCACCCTCGTCGGCGTCGTCGAGCAGCGTCTTCTCGTCGAAGGGCAGCTCGCCGGCGAGGACGCGCCGGACGCGGTCCTTGTCGACCTCGCCGGTCCAGGTGCCGATCAGCAGGGTGGCGACCGCGTTGCCCGCGAAGTTGGTCAGGGCGCGGGCCTCGCTCATGAAGCGGTCGATGCCGACGATCAGGCCGACGCCGTCGACCAGGGCGGGCTTGTGGGACTGAAGGGCACCGGCGAGGGTGGCCAGTCCGGCACCGGTGACACCGGCGGCGCCCTTGGACGCGATCATCATGAACAGCAGCAGCGTGATCTGCTGGCCGATGGACAGCGGCTGGTCCATCGCGTCGGCGATGAACAGCGAGGCCATGGTCAGGTAGATCATCGTGCCGTCGAGGTTGAAGGAGTAGCCGGTCGGCACGGTGATGCCGACGACCGGACGGCTCACGCCCAGGTGCTCCATCTTGGCGATGAGCCGGGGCAGCGCGGACTCCGACGACGACGTCGACAGGATCAGCAGGAACTCGCGGCCCAGATACTTGAGCAGGTGGAAGATGTTGACGCCGGCCACCAGCCGGGTCAGCGCGCCCAGCACCACCAGCACGAACAGCAGACAGGTGACGTAGAAGCCGAGCATGATCGCGGCGAGTGCCTTCAGGGCGTCGATGCCGGTCTCGCCGACGACGGCGGCCATGGCGCCGAAGGCGCCGATCGGGGCGGCCCACATGATCATGGCGAGCACGCGGAAGACCAGCCGCTGGATGTGCTCCACCCCGCGCAGGACCGGCCCGCCCTTGCGGCCCATGGCCTGGAGCGCGAACCCGACGAGCAGGGCGACCAGCAGGGTCTGCAGCACCTGGCCCTGGGTGAACGCCGACACGAGCGTGGTCGGGATGATGCCGAGCACGAAGTCGACCGGGCCCTCGCTCCCGGCCTGCGCCTGCGCCTGGCCGACGCCCTTGACCGCCTCCGTCAGGTGCATACCGCTGCCCGGGTGCACGATGTTGCCGATCACGAGCCCGATGGCCAGCGCGACGAACGACATGGCGAGGAAGTAGCCGAGCGCGAGGCCGCCGACCTTGCCGACCTTCGCGGCCTTGCGCACCGAGCCGACGCCGAGCACGATCGTGCAGAAGATGATCGGCGAGATCATCATCTTGATCAGGTTCACGAAGCCGGTGCCGAGCGGCTTGAGCTCCTTGGCGAAGTCGGGCGCGGCGAACCCGACGGCGACGCCCAGGACGACCGCGGCGATCACCGCTATGTACAGATAGTGGGTACGGTCCCGCTTGGCTGCGGGTGCGGCAGGTGCCGTATCGGCTGCGCTGCTCACGGCGGCCCTCCTTGACGACGTCATCGGCATCACCGGCGTGCGGCTCACGTCCGGGCATGGGGGAATGCCGCGACTATCTCCCGCCCTGTGAGGGGGGTCACGCTTCCGTTCATTAAGTTCACGCCACATGGTTCACGCCAGGACGAAAGAGGCAGACTTGGCGGCATGCGCATACCCGTCCTCCCCAGACCCCGCAGCCTCGCGGGCCAGCTGTTCGCCATGCAGGCCGTGCTGCTGGCGCTCGTCGTGGCCGGGTACGCGCTGTTCAGCTACCTCAGCGACCGGGGCCAGGCCGAGGAGTCGGCCCGCCGGCAGACCACGGCCGTGGCCCGCTCCATCGCCGACGCCCCCTCGGTCCTGACGGCCATCCGGACCTCCGACCCCTCGTCGGAACTCCAGCCGTACGCGCTGAGGGTCCAGCAGGACACCGGGGTCGACTTCGTCACGATCATGACCCCTGGCGGTACCCGCTGGACGCACCCCGATCCGGACCAGATCGGGCGGCCCTTCCTCGGCAACATCTCCCGCGCCCAGCGCGGCGAGTCCTTCACCGAGACCTACACCGGCACCCTCGGCCCGTCCGTCCGCGCGGTCACCCCCGTCGAGGAGCACGGCCGCGTGGTCGGTCTGGTCAGCGCCGGCATCAAGGTGGAGGCGATCAGCGAGCGGGTACGGGAACAGGTCATCGCCCTGTTCTCGGTCGCGGCCGGGATCCTCGCGCTCGGCGCGATCGCCACGTACGTCATCAACGCGCGTCTGCGCCGCCACACCCACGGCATGAACGCGGCGGAGCTCAGCCGGATGCACGACTACCACCAGGCCGCCCTGCACGCGGTGCGCGAGGGTCTGCTGATGCTGGACGCACAGCACCGGGTGGCGCTCATCAACGACGGCGGGCGCGAACTGCTGGGCGTGGGAGGCCGGGAGGACGTGATGGGCCGGTCGGTGGCGGACCTCGGCCTGCCGGCCCCGCTGACCGGCGCGCTGCTGGCGTCCGAACCGCGGGTGGACGAGGTGCACCTGACCGACGCGCGCGTGCTGGTGGTCAACACCTCACCGGTGTCGGGCGGTCAGCGCCGGGGCACGGTGGTGACCCTGCGGGACGTCACCGAACTCCAGTCGCTGATGGGCGAACTGGACTCCGAGCGCGGCTTCAGCCAGGCGCTGCGCTCCCAGGCGCACGAGGCGGCCAACCGGCTGCACACGGTGGTGTCGCTGATCGAGCTGGGGCGGGCGGAGGAGGCCGTGGAGTTCGCGACGGCGGAGCTGGAACTGGCGCAGGCGCTGACCGACCAGGTGGTCACGGCGGTGAGCGAGCCGGTGCTGGCCGCCCTGCTGCTCGGCAAGACGGCCCAGGCCAACGAGCGCGGCGTGGAGCTGGTGGTGTCCTCGGACAGCGGCCTGGACGACGGTCTGCTGCCGCGGAGCCTGCCGCCCCGGGATCTGGTGACGATCCTCGGCAACCTCGTCGACAACGCGGTGGACGCGGCGCAGGGCGGCATGCCGGCGCGGGTGACGGTCACGGCGTGCGCGGAGGACGGCGAACTGGTGCTGCGGGTCGCGGACAACGGGCCGGGCGTGCACCCGGCCCACACGGACCGGGTGTTCCAGCACGGCTTCTCCACCAAGCCGACGGGCCCGGGCGGGCGGGGACTGGGCCTGGCGCTGGTGCGGCAGGCGGTACGGCGGCACGAGGGGACGCTGACGGTGACGGATGCCGAAGGAGGCGGCGCGGTGTTCGAGGCGCGCCTGCCCCTGACCCACGGGACGGAGAACCTCGTGACCGGCAGGGCCGGGTCCGGGGCCGGGCGCGGCCTGCCCGGAGGCGTGGCATGACGGAGGGCGGGAGCGGGACGCAGCCCATCCGCGTCCTGGTGGTGGAGGACGACCCGGTCGCGGCCGACGCGCACGTGATGTACGTCGGCCGGGTGCCGGGTTTCGTCACGGTCGGCACGGCGCACACGGGCGCCGAGGCCCGGCGGGTCCTGGAGCGCACCCCCGTGGACCTGCTGCTCCTCGACCTCCATCTGCCGGACGTGCACGGCCTGAAGCTGGCCCGGTCGCTGCGGGCGGGCGGCCACCACGCGGACGTGATCGCGGTGACCTCGGCACGGGACCTCGCGGTGGTGCGCGAAGGGGTCTCGCTGGGGGTGGTCCAGTACGTCCTGAAACCGTTCACCTTCGCCACGCTCCGGGACCGGCTCGTGCGGTACGCCGAGTTCCGCGCGGCGGTCGGGGAGGTGGGCGGCCAGGACGAGGTGGACCGGGCGATAGCGACCCTGCGCGCCCCGAGCCCGGCGGCCCTCCCCAAGGGGCTCAGCGCGCCGACACTCCAGCGGGTGACGGACGCGCTGCGCGCGGAGGAGGAGGGATTCACCGCGGCGGGGGCCGCCGGGACGGTCGGCATCTCCCGGATCACCGCCCGGCGCTATCTGGAGCACCTGGTGGACGCGGGCCGGGCCGTACGCAGTCCGCTGTACGGGCAGGTGGGCAGGCCGGAACTGGTGTACCGGTGGATACGGGAGGCCAGCGGGGAGCGCTAGGGCGCCAGAAGGCGGGAACGCCGGAACGCTGGGGCGCCGGAACGCTAGAAGACGGACTCCGTCTCGTCCATGCGGTCCTTGGGGACGGTCTTGAGCTCGGTCACCGCCTGGGCCAGCGGGACCATCACGATGTCGGTGCCGCGCAGCGAGGTCATGTGGCCGAACTCTCCGCGGTGGGCGGCCTCCACCGCGTGCCAGCCGAAGCGGGTGGCGAGGACGCGGTCGTAGGCGGTCGGCACGCCGCCGCGCTGGACGTGGCCGAGGATGACCGGCTTGGCCTCCTTGCCGAGCCGGCTCTCCAGCTCGTACGCCAGCGCCGTGCCGATGCCCTGGAAGCGCTCGTGGCCGAACTTGTCGATCTCGCCCTTGCCGTAGTCCATGCTGCCCTCGACCGGGTGGGCGCCCTCGGCGACGCAGATCACCGCGAACTTCTTGCCGCGGGCGAACCGCTCCTCGACCATCTTCACCAGGTCGGCCGGGTCGAAGGGGCGCTCGGGCAGGCAGATGCCGTGCGCGCCGGCCGCCATGCCGGACTCCAGCGCGATCCAGCCCGCGTGCCGGCCCATGACCTCCACGACCATCACGCGCTGGTGGGACTCGGCCGTGGTCTTCAGCCGGTCCATGGCCTCGGTGGCCACGCCGACGGCCGTGTCGAAGCCGAAGGTGCGGTCGGTGGAGGAGATGTCGTTGTCGATCGTCTTCGGCACGCCCACCACCGGCAGCCCGGCGTCCGACAGCATGCGCGCCGCGGTCAGCGTGCCCTCGCCGCCGATCGGGATCAGCGCGTCGATGCCGAACCGGTGGATCATGTTCGAGGCGTTCTCGCAGGCCTCGCGGAGCCGGTCGCGCTCCAGGCGGGAGGAGCCGAGGATGGTGCCGCCGCGGGCGAGGATGCCGCCCACCGCGTTGAGGTCCAGGGTGCGGTAACGGCCGTCGAGCAGGCCGGCGTAGCCGTCCTCGAAGCCGATGACCTCGTCGCCGTACGTCGTGGCCGCCCGGTGGACGACCGACCGGATCACCGCGTTCAGCCCCGGACAGTCGCCGCCCGCCGTGAGAACTCCGATACGCATGCTGCTGTGTCTCCTGCTCGCTGTTGACACCGGTGATCCCGTCCGATTGTTTCATGTCCGGAGGACGGCCATGGCCTGACGGGCGCCATAGCTACCGGCGGGGGTACTGTCAAGGGGATTCCGCTCACCCCGGTGGGCGTTTTTTGCAGGACGCCATCCCCGGCCGACGAGTGATCCCCCGAGGAAACGGAGAGCCCGCGTGACCCGCAGCGTGTACGTGACCGGTATCGACCGCGGTGACGGCCGGCAGGTTGTCGAGCTGGGAGTCATGGAACTGCTGACCCGGCAGGTGGACCGGGTGGGCGTCTTCCGTCCCCTCGTCCACGACGGCCCCGACCGTCTCTTCGAGCTGCTGCGCGCCCGCTACCGGCTCCCCCAGGACCCGGCGTCCGTCTACGGCCTGGACTACCGGGAGGCGTCCGCCCTCCAGGCCGAGCAGGGCACGGACGAACTGGTGTCCGCCCTCGTCGACCGCTTCCACCTGGTCGCCCGGGACTACGACGTGGTGCTCGTCCTCGGCACCGACTTCGCCGACACCCAGCTCCCGGACGAGCTGTCCCTCAACGCCCGGCTCGCCAACGAGTTCGGGGCCTCCGTCCTGCCGGTCGTGGGCGGCCGCAGGCAGAGCGCGGAGTCGGTGCTCGCCGAGACCCGCAACGCCTACCGCGCCTATGACGGCCTCGGCTGCGACGTGCTGGCCATGGTCACCAACCGGGTGGCCCGCGAGGACCGCGACGAGATCGCCGAGCGGCTGGCCGGCCGGCTGCCGGTGCCCTGCTGGGTGGTGCCCGACGAGCCGGCCCTGTCCGCGCCGACGGTCGCGCAGATCACCCAGGTCCTGGGCGGCCGGGTGCTGCTCGGCGACGACTCCGGACTGGCCCGCGACGCCCTGGACTTCGTCTTCGGCGGCGCCATGCTGCCCAACCTCCTCAAGGCGCTGACCCCCGGCTGCCTGGTGGTCACCCCCGGCGACCGCGCCGACCTGGTCATCGGCTCGCTCGCCGCGCACAGCGCCGGCACCCCGCCGATAGCCGGCGTGCTGCTCACCCTGAACGAGGCGCCGCGGCAGGAGATCCTCACCCTGGCCGGGCGTCTCGCCCCGGGCACCCCGGTCGTCTCGGTGTCCGGCAACAGCTTCCCCACCGCCGAGCGGCTGTTCTCCCTGGAGGGCAAGCTCAACGCGGCCACCCCGCGCAAGGCGGAGACCGCGCTCGGCCTGTTCGAGCGGTACGTCGACACCGCCGACCTCAGCAAGCGGGTCTCCGCGCCCAGCAGCGACCGGGTCACCCCGATGATGTTCGAGCACCAGCTCCTCGAACAGGCCCGACGCGACCGGCGCCGGGTCGTGCTGCCGGAGGGCACCGAGGAGCGCGTGCTGCACGCGGCGGAGGTGCTGCTGCGCCGGGGCGTGTGCGACCTGACGCTGCTCGGCCCGGCGGAGGTGATCCGCAAGAAGGCCGCCGACCTGGGCATCGACCTCGGGGAGGCGCAGCTCATCGACCCGGCCGTCTCCGACCTGCGGGACGCCTTCGCGGAGCGGTACGCGGCGCTGCGCGCCCACAAGGGCGTCACGGTGGAGCTGGCGTACGACGTCGTCTCGGACGCGAACTACTTCGGCACGCTCATGGTGCAGGAGGGCCTGGCCGACGGCATGGTGTCGGGCTCGGTGCACTCCACGGCCGCGACCATCCGGCCCGCGTTCGAGATCATCAAGACCCGCAGCGACGCCTCGATCGTCTCCTCGGTGTTCTTCATGTGCCTGGCCGACAAGGTCCTCGTCTACGGCGACTGCGCGGTCAACCCCGTCCCGGACGCCGAGCAACTGGCCGACATCGCCATCCAGTCGGCGGCCACCGCCGCCCGGTTCGGGGTGGAACCGCGGATCGCCATGCTGTCGTACTCCACCGGCGACTCCGGCTCGGGCGCCGACGTGGACAAGGTGCGCGAGGCGACCGAGCTGGTGCGGCTGCGCCGCCCGGACCTGATGATCGAGGGGCCGATCCAGTACGACGCGGCCGTGGAGCCCTCGGTGGCCGCCACCAAGCTGCCCGGCTCGGAGGTGGCGGGGCAGGCCACCGTGCTGATCTTCCCCGACCTGAACACCGGCAACAACACCTACAAGGCCGTGCAGCGTTCGGCCGGCGCGGTCGCGGTCGGCCCGGTCCTCCAGGGCCTGCGCAAGCCGATCAACGACCTGTCCCGCGGCGCCCTGGTGCCGGACATCGTCACCACCGCGGCCATCACGGCGATCCAGGCCCAGTCGTCCGGCAACTGACCCTCCCCCGGCCGCGTCCGCCGGGGCGCCGCCCCGGCGCGCGCGGCCGAAGACCTCCACAACTCCGACCAGAAAGCGCCAGCGCTCGTGACCGCGACCCGCGTCCTCGTCCTCAACTCCGGCTCCTCGTCGGTGAAGTACCAGCTGCTCGACATGCGCGACGCGACCCGGCTCGCCGTCGGCCTGGTGGAGCGCATCGGCGAGCAGACCTCCCGGCTCAAGCACACCTGCCTGGCCACGGGGGCCGGCCGCGAGCAGAACGGCCCGATCGCCGACCACGACGCCGCGCTGAAGGCGGTCGCGGAGGAACTGGCCCGGGACGGGCTCGGCCTGGACTCCCCCGAACTGGCCGCGATCGGGCACCGGGTGGTGCACGGCGGCATGTTCTTCACCGAGCCAACCGTCATCGACTCCGCCGTGCTCACCGAGATCGAACGGCTGATCCCGGTGGCGCCGCTGCACAACCCGGCCAACCTCACCGGCATCCGCACGGCCATGGCGCTGCGCCCCGACCTGCCGCAGGTCGCCGTCTTCGACACGGCGTTCCACACGACCATGCCGGAGTCCGCGGCCCGCTACGCGATCGACACGAAGACCGCCGACCGGCACCGGGTGCGGCGCTACGGCTTCCACGGCACCTCGCACGCCTACGTCTCCCGGGCGACCGCCGAGCTGCTGGGCAGGGCGCCCGAGGACGTCAACGTCATCGTGCTGCACCTGGGCAACGGCGCGTCGGCCTCGGCGGTCCGTGGCGGCCGGTGCGTGGACACCTCCATGGGACTCACCCCGCTGGAGGGGCTGGTGATGGGAACGCGTTCCGGTGACCTCGACCCGGCCGTCATCTTCCATTTGCAGCGAGTCGGCGGAATGTCCATGGACGAGGTCGACACTCTCCTCAACAAGAGGAGCGGTTTGTTCGGTCTGTGCGGCGACAACGACATGCGGGAGATTCAGCGCCGGATGGAGGAGGGCGACGACGACGCACGACTGGCGTTCGAGATCTACATCCACCGGCTGAAGAAGTACGTGGGTGCCTATTACGCGGTACTCGGCACCGTGGACGCGGTCGCCTTCACGGCCGGGGTCGGCGAGAACGCGGCGTTTGTGCGCGAGGCCGCCCTCGCGGGCCTGGGGGGCCTGGGCCTGGCGGTGGACCGCGACCGGAACGCCGTACGCGGCGACGAGGCGCGGCTGATCTCGCCCGAGGGCGCGCGGGTCGCCGTGGCCGTGGTTCCCACGGACGAGGAAATGGAGATCGCCACCCAGACTTACGCACTGGTCGGAAAGGACGGCTGAGCACGTCCGCGGAATTCCGGCCGGCACTCGACTGAGCGCTGAGGCGCCCATTTGTATCTTCCATCAGACGGAATATTCCGGAGCGAAACAAACCGATAGGATCGCCCCATGCGCCGTTCGAAAATCGTCTGTACTCTCGGCCCAGCGGTCGACTCCCACGAGATGCTCGTCGCCATGATCGACGCGGGCATGAACGTGGCCCGGTTCAACTTCAGCCACGGAACGCACGCCGAGCACCAGGCACGGTACGACCGGGTCCGCGCCGCGGCCAAGGAGACCGGCCGGGCCATCGCCGTCCTCGCCGACCTCCAGGGCCCGAAGATCCGGCTGGAGACCTTCGCCGAGGGTCCGGTGGAGCTCGAGCGGGGTGACGAGTTCACCATCACCACCGAGGACGTCCCGGGCGACAAGCACATCTGCGGTACGACGTACAAGGGGCTGCCGGCCGACGTCTCGCGCGGCGACCAGGTGCTCATCAACGACGGCAACGTCGAGCTGAAGGTCGTCGACGTCGAGGGCCCGCGGGTGAAGACGATCGTCATCGAGGGCGGCGTCATCTCCGACCACAAGGGCATCAACCTGCCCGGTGCCGCGGTGAACGTGCCCGCGCTGTCCGAGAAGGACGTCGAGGACCTGCGCTTCGCGCTCCGCATGGGCTGCGACATGGTCGCCCTGTCCTTCGTCCGCGACGCCAAGGACGTCTCCGACGTCCACCGGGTCATGGACGAGGAGGGCCGCCGCGTCCCCGTCATCGCCAAGGTGGAGAAGCCGCAGGCGGTGGAGAACATGCAGGACGTCGTGATGGCGTTCGACGGTGTGATGGTCGCCCGCGGCGACCTGGCCGTCGAGTACCCGCTCGAGAAGGTCCCCATGGTGCAGAAGCGCCTGATCGAGCTGTGCCGGCGCAACGCCAAGCCGGTGATCGTGGCGACCCAGATGATGGAGTCGATGATCACCAACTCCCGTCCGACCCGCGCCGAGGCCTCCGACGTGGCCAACGCGATCCTGGACGGGGCCGACGCGGTCATGCTGTCGGCCGAGTCGAGCGTGGGCGCCTACCCGGTCGAGACCGTCAAGACGATGTCGAAGATCGTCAAGGCGGCCGAGGAGGAGCTGCTCGGCAAGGGCCTGCAGCCGCTGGTGCCGGGCAAGAAGCCGCGCACGCAGGGCGGTTCGGTGGCCCGCGCCGCCTGCGAGATCGCCGACTTCCTGGGCGCCAAGGGCCTGGTGGCCTTCACCCAGTCCGGCGACACCGCGCGCCGGCTGTCCCGCTACCGCGCCTGCCAGCCGATCCTGGCGTTCACCACCGACGAGTCCACCCGCAACCAGCTGGCGCTCAGCTGGGGCGTGGAGTCGCACGTGGTGCCGTTCGTCAACAGCACCGACGAGATGGTCGACCTGGTCGACCAGGAGATGGTCAAGCTCAACCGCTTCGCCCCCGGTGACACGGTGATCATCACCGCCGGCTCGCCCCCCGGCGTCCCCGGCACCACCAACATGGTCCGCGTCCACCACCTGGGCGGCGGCGCCCGCGACTGACCGCGCGCACGGCCGCTCGGCCGACCGGCACACGACTGAGGGCGCTCCCTGCGAACAGGGGGCGCCCTCAGCGGTGTCGCGGCTCCCGGACGGGCCCGCGGCCGGTCAGTCGGTCGTGTACACATGCATCCCGGGGATGTGCAGGTTGCCGCCGAACTGGGCCGCCTGGACCACCGTGACGTCGGTGAAGTAGATCAACGGGATGTTCAGCGGCGGGGGGTTGTCCGGGGTGAAGGTCACGGGGATCAGCCCGAGCAGGTTGCCGGAGATGCTCTGGGTGTACATCACCGTGTCGCCGCCGCGGATCGTGGACGTCGAGCCCTTGGCCGCCTGCACGTGGTAGGTCTTGCCTGCCTGCTTGTCCTTCACCGTCTGGTGCAGGTCCCCGATGTCGGTGCCAGCCGAAATGACGTACTTGAGCACCTTCTTGACGGTGCCGTTGGCCGTGCGCACCTCCACGATGCCCTTGTAGTCGGCGCCCTTCAGCAGCAGTGAACTGGCGTTCAGGTGCCAGGGGACGTCGGCCAGGAGCACCTTGTTGTCGACGCCGCCCACGGCGTCGGTGGCGGCCGGGCAGTCCTCCGGGTCCGTGCTGGAACTCGCCGACGGGCTCGGGGAGGCCGTCAGCGCGCCGGCGGCGTCTTCGACGGCCTTGACGTCCGTGACGGCCTTCCCGGCGTCCCCGGCGTCCCCGGCCGTCCTGGACGCCGTACCGGTCGTGTCCTTCACGGTCTCCTTGACCGTGTCGGTGGCCTTCTGGACCGTGTCCTTGACGGTGCCGGACGCACTGTTGCCGGCGGAGCCGCTCGCGGTGTCCCCGGTCTCGTTCGCCGAAGGCGTGGCGGAGGCGGAGGAGGGCGGCGTGGCCTCTGAGCCCGAGGACGCCCCGGACCCGGAGGCCGGCTTGCCGCCGGTGAGGACGCTTCCGAGCGTGTCACCGATGGTCCCCAGCAGGCCGCCGCCCCTCGCGGACGCCGACGGGGCCGACGCGGGCTCGTCCTGCTCCCCGGAGGCCTTCCCGCCCGCGGTCGCGGACCGGGCCGGAGCGGGCTCGGCCCCGTCGCCGGAACCTGAATCCGACGAAGAGGAGCTGCCCTCGTCCGTGCCCGCGTTCGCGCCCTTGTCCGCACCCGCGGGGGCCGAAGGACTGGGCTCCACGACGGAGGTCTGGCCCGGGGACGTGCCGTCACTCGCCGTGGGGGACGGCGTGGGGGACGCGGAGGTGTCCTCCTCCTCGGCCTCCCCGATGGCAGCCAGGCAGTCCTTGTACTCGTCCGCGGTCAGGCTCTTCGAAGGCGGCGCCGTGCTGTTGCCGTCGGCGAGCGCCAGCGTCGGCGTGAACCCCATCCCCATGAGGACGGCCGTCGGCATCGCCGCCAGGGCTATCGCCTTGCCGCTGGGAACGTGGAACCGGGTGAACAGCGCCTTCCTCGGGGCCGCGTGGCGCGGCCCTTTCCTCTCCGGGACCAGGGACGCGGCAGCGCTCTGGTCCTGAATGTCGTCAGCCGACACGGTGCCCCCCGTCGCGGTCCTCGATCCGGGCTTCGTCCGCCTCCCCGAGGTCGTCCTCCTCATGCGGAGTGTGCGGCTGCCCCGCCTCACCACCGGTGCCCTCAGCGGTGTCCTTCCGGGCGCCGTCTCCGGCGGGCCCGCCAGAAGACCTCCGACGCCAGCGCGCCCCGGTCTGTGGCTTGTCCGGTACCCAGGAGAGGGCCAACGCACCGCCGATCAGGGCGAGCAGGAAACCGGCCACGAAGCCACCTATGTTGGAGATCACCAGGGACACCAGGGCCAGAAGGATCGACGCCACACCGGCGAAGATCCTGGTCTCCCGCTGGAACCACATGGTCAGACCCAGCGTGACCAGCAGGACACCAATGATCAGAGAGCCCGCACCGGCGGTCGTCGCCATGGCGATCGACATATTGCCCAGCTTCAGCGTGGCGTAGGGGAAGTAAGCGATGGGCACCCCGCCGAGCAGGGTCAACAAGCCCGCCCAGAAAGGCCGGTGGCCCCGCCAGTCACGGAATCGCAGACGCAGCCGGGTGAAAGTCCCGGCGCTCTGGACCGGAGTCTCGGCACTCATGGAAAACAGCTCCCTGGTCCGGTGAAGTTACATACCGGCTCGGCCTGGGGGTCGAGAAGCCGGAAAATGTGAGTCTGTGCAAACACCCGGGCACGATGCACCGGGCCGGGTGTGCGGGGCGGGGAAGCAACCGCCTCCCCGCCCCCACTCGGCCGCTCAGCCGGCCAAGGACGTCTCCGGAGCGGAGTCCGTCAGTAGCACTCCATCTTGGGGTCCGCACCCAGACGCATCTTCAGGCCGCTGAGCTCGAACGTACCGGCCGTGGTCGCCCACGCCGTCTGCTTGACGTTCTTGAGTTCGGCCTTCTCCGCCTGCTGGGCGAAAGCGCCCGGCATCGCGGCCGCGGCCTCGCCGACCTTCACGTCGGGACCACGGGTCTTGTCCTTGACCGCGACACCGATGTCGATGTTCGTGAAGGTCGCATCGGCGTCGAGCTGGGCGACGTCGATGTAGAGGTTCTTGGCCTTGACCTTGTGCTGTGCGTTCGGACCCGCCTCGAGACGGAGGTAGATCGTTTTCCCTATGAGGGGAATCTCCGTCTTGACGGACTGGCACATCTTGGTGATCTCGGCACGGTCGAACGACGAGACCGCCACCGGGTGCTGCGTCTTGTCCTTGCCGTCGGTCGACGTGTAGCCGGTGTCGATACTGCCGTACTGGGCGAAGCCCCATCCCTCGAGATGGTCGGCCGTGACCTTGAAGTCCTGGCCGGAGACGCTGAACGACGCCGCGAGGGCACCCTGCGCCAGGCTGATACCCACCGCCGCGGCGGCGGCCACGCTGGGCACCATCACCACGGCGAACCGCTTCCATCTGGTCCCGCCACGCACCTGGGACTCCATAATTCCTCCTTCTCGGACGTACATCTCCTGACGCCGGCTCACCGCCGGTCGGCGGCTCGGCCGGGCAGGGATGGGAGAAGTGCTACGTCCTCGGGAAGGAGAGCGCCCGCGCTCGGTGGCGCCAACCGCGCCCGAATCACCGGCGATCACCCCCGAGCGACAACCACTGGTCGCGCCTGACACACATCACGCACAACCTTGCTGGACAGGCTTCGCCAGCCGGCGAAGACCCCCCTGCCCAAAGGGACGGCGCCACTGCCGCCGGCCCTGCTCGGTGGGGACCCAGGCACCCCATGACCCGGCCGGCTGCCGGGGGTACGGGGATGGACCGAGCGTCGCCGATCGTGGTGCATTCTCGCCGCCCGCACAAGGGGGTTCGTTACTCGCTGGTAACGGCGGTATGGCCGGGGTACGACTCACCGGCCCCGAACGGCGACACTCGGTGCTAACGAAGGGGAGAACAAAACGGCGGATGCCCGGACGGAACCGGGCGGAACCACACCATCGATTTACTGCCAGTAACAGCGGCCGCGTTGACCAAGTTTTGGTAAAGCGCGGCCGCCCCGACGACTCCTCGGCCAATCTTTCACTCGGGCATCACACGCCGGTGTTTAACGACCGGTCGGCCCGGGAGCGTCGACCCGGATCAGAAGAGCGCCCGCGCCAACGCCCGGCGCGCCCCCGTCACTCGCGGATCCTCGGGCCCGACGACCTCGAAGAGTTCCAGCAGCCTCAGCCGCGCCGCGTCCCGGTCCTCACCGGCGGTGCGCCGCACGGTGTCGATGAGCCGGCCGAAGGCGTCCTCCACATGACCGCCCACCAGATCCAGGTCGGCGGCGGCGATCTGCGCCTGCACGTCGGCGGGCTTCTCGGCCGCGTCCTTGCGCACCCGCTGCGGGTCGAGACCCTGCACCCGCTGGAGCAACTCGGCCTGCACCAGGCCGAGTTTGGCCTCGGGGTTGGCCGGGTCGTCGGCCAGTACGTTCTTGTACGCCTGGATCGCGCCGCCCAGGTCGCCGGCGTCCAGCGCCCGCGAGGCCGCGTTCAGCAGCGCGTCGTACGGGCCGACCGGGACCTGGGGGGCCGTCTGCGCGCCCGCCTCGGCGTCCGGGTCGACGGTCAGACCTGTCAGCCCGAACCGCTGCTCGGCGACCTGCACCAGCTGGTCCAGCGTCTGCCGGATCTGCTCCTCGCCGGCCGCTCCCTGGAACAGGGGCAGGGCCTGACCCGCGACCACCGCGAAGACCGCGGGGATCCCCTGGATGCCGAACTGCTGCATCAGCAACTGGTTGGCGTCGACGTCGATCTTGGCGAGGAGGAAGCGCCCGTTGTACTCGGCGGCCAGCCGCTCCAGGACCGGGCTCAGCTGCTTGCAGGGCTGACACCACTCGGCCCAGAAGTCGATGACGACGGGCACCTCCGCCGACCGCTGGAGGACATCGCTCTCGAAAGTGGCCTCGTCGACGTCGATCACGAGATCGGCCGGGGAGACCGCCCCCGCGCCGCCCTCCCTGGCCGCCTGGGCGCGCGCCTGCTCCGCCTTCGCCTTCGCCTCCTGGGCCGCCTTCACCGCGGCGAGGTCGACGACTCCGCTCATGGACATGTTCCGTGGCTGCATGCGCCTATCCTCCCCCGTTCTGCCCGCCTGAGTGAAAACCGCCGGGAAAGCCGTACCGCGCCGGGCGCCCGGTCCCCACCCGGCACCCCGTGGTCATCGCTCGGACACGGGCTCGCACCCGCGTTTCGCTACGACCCGTAGCGTAATGGCCGCGGACGCCCGCGCGAAAGCGCGGCCCGGTGATCTCTCTCACGACCGGACAGGAACCACTCGTTTTCGGTCCGGATATGGTCAGGGAATGCAGAGCCGCACCCCCGTCGCCCGCGCCGGCCGGCCGCGCAGCGCCGCCGCCGACGCGGCGATCCTGGCCGCCACCCGGGCGGCACTGGTGGAGCTGGGCTGGTCCAGGCTCACCCTGGGGGACGTCGCCACCCGGGCCGGGGTCGCGAAGACGACGCTGTACCGCCGCTGGGCGGGCAAGAACGAACTCGTGGTCGACGCCGTCGCCGAACTCTTCGACGAACTCCGCCTCCCCGACCGCGGCAGCCTCGCCGCCGACATCGAGGGCGTGGTCCTCCAGTTCGCCCGGATCCTGGCCCGGCCGGAGGCCAGGAGCGGTCTGATGGCCGTGGTCGCCGAGTCGACGTGCGACGAGGCGCTGCGCGAACGCATCCGCACCTCGATCGTGGACCGCCAGAAGCGTTTGGTCCTGGAGGGCCGCGACCGCGCCCAGGACCGGGGCGAACTCCCCCCGGAGCCGGACCCGGAGGAGGCCGCCCGCACGGACGGCCTGATCTTCGACATCGTCGCGGGCGCCGTGGTGCACCGCACCCTGGTCAGCGCCGAACCGGCGGACGAGGAATGGGTGCGCGGTTTCACCCGGGTCCTTCTGACCGGGCTGGCGGCGAGCGGTTGACGGGGGCGCCGGGACGGAAGCGACCGCCCCGGCGCCGGGCCCTCAGAACCCCGCGGGCTCCGTGTACACGCCCCACTCGTCCCGCAGCACCCCGCAGATCTCGCCCAGCGTGGCCTCGGCGCGCACGGCGTCGAGCATCGGCTCGATCATGTTGGCACCGGACCGCGCGGCCGCCAGCATCGCGTCCAGCGCGGAGCGGACGACGCTCTCGTCCCGTCCGCTCCTGCGCTCCCCGAGCACGCGCACCTGCTCCCGCTCCACCTCGTGGCTGACCCGCAGGATCTCCAGGTCGCCGGTGACCGAGCCGGTGTGGACGTTGACGCCGACGACCCTCTTGTCGCCCTTCTCCAGCGACCGCTGGTACCGGAAGGCCGACTCCGCGATCTCTCCGGTGAACCACCCGTCCTCGATGCCCCGCAGGATCCCGGACGTGATCGGCCCGATCGGGTGCTGCCCGTCGGGGTGCGCCCGCAGCCCCCGCTCCTTGATCTGCTCGAAGATCTTCTCGGCGTCCGCCTCGATCCGGTCCGTCAGCTGCTCGATGTACCACGAACCGCCCAGCGGATCGGCGACGTTGGCGACCCCGGTCTCCTCCATCAGCACCTGCTGGGTGCGCAGGGCGATCTCCGCGGCCTGCTCGCTCGGCAGCGCGAGCGTCTCGTCGAGCGCGTTGGTGTGCAGCGAGTTGGTGCCGCCGAGCACCGCCGCGAGCGCCTCGACGGCCGTGCGCACGACGTTGTTGTACGGCTGCTGGGCGGTCAGCGAGACCCCGGCGGTCTGCGTGTGGAAGCGCAGCCACTGCGCCTTGTCGGTCTTGGCGCCGTAGACGTCCCGCATCCACCGGGCCCAGATGCGGCGCGCGGCGCGGAACTTGGCGATCTCCTCGAAGAAGTCGAGGTGCGCGTCGAAGAAGAAGGACAGGCCGGGCGCGAAGACGTCGACGTCGAGGCCGCGGCTCAGCCCCAGTTCGACGTACCCGAAGCCGTCGGCGAGCGTGTAAGCCAGCTCCTGCGCGGCCGTCGCCCCGGCCTCGCGGATGTGGTAGCCGGAGACCGACAGCGGCTTGTACGCGGGGATCCTGGCGGCGCAGTGCTCCATCAGGTCACCGATGAGGCGCAGATGCGGCTCGGGCTGGAAGAGCCACTCCTTCTGCGCGATGTACTCCTTGAAGATGTCCGTCTGCAGCGTGCCGTTGAGAACGGAGGCGTCCACGCCCTGCCGTTCCGCGGCGACCAGGTACATGCAGAAGACGGGGACGGCCGGCCCGCTGATCGTCATCGACGTGGTGACGTCACCGAGCGGGATGTCCTTGAACAGCACCTCCATGTCGGCCGCCGAGTCGATGGCCACGCCGCAGTGGCCGACCTCGCCCAGCGAACGGGGGTCGTCCGAGTCGCGGCCCATGAGCGTCGGCATGTCGAAGGCGACCGAGAGTCCGCCTCCGCCGTTGCCGAGGATCATCTTGTAGCGCTCGTTGGTCTGCTCGGCGTTGCCGAACCCGGCGAACTGCCGGATCGTCCACGTACGCCCCCGGTAGCCGGTCGGGTACAGGCCGCGGGTGAAGGGGTACTCCCCCGGCCAGCCGATCCGCTCGAATCCCTCGTACGTGTCTCCCGGCCGGGGGCCGTACACCGGCTCCACGGGGTCGCCGGAGAGCGTGGTGAAGTCCGCCTCGCGCTTGCGTGCGGCGTCGTACCGGGCCTGCCAGCGGTGGCGGCCCTCCTCGATGGCGTCAGCGTCCATACCCTCGAATTTACTAGGACGTCCAAGTAAATGTCGACGGCTGACCGCCGTACGTGTTCCGTACGGCGGTGCGGTCAGGCCTCGGCGACCGCCGGCTCGGGGTCCGTGACCTTGCCCTCCAGCTCGCGGCTGACCCTGCGCTCGACGAAGAACGCGGCCGTGGGAATCGTGCCGGCCAGGAGGATCCAGAGCTGGCGGCCGACCGGCATCTTCGCCTTGGAGCCCAGGTCGAAGGCGAAGACCAGATAGACGACGTACAGCCAGCCGTGCGCGATGCCGACGACGCTCGTGAAGCCCGCCGCGCCGTCCATCTTGAACAGGTACTTGGCGATCACGCCGAGAGTCAGCAGGACCAGCAGCACACCGGTGACGTAGGCCATGACCCGGTAGCGGGTCAGCACGCTCTTTTTCATGGGGACGAGCGTAACCACCCGTTCCGGGAGATCTTGCCCCGGGTGGCCGTGCCGCGGCGGCCCGTCGCCCGGCCCCTCAGTCCTGGGGGCAGCCGTGCACGTCAGTCCTCGTCGAAGTCGTGCGCGGCGATCCGCAGCGGGCGCAGCATCGCGAAGATCTCGCCGCACTCCTCGGCGTCGTAGGCCCCGAGACCGAACTCCATCGCCATCAGGTCGCGGGTGGCCGAGTCGACGACCTCGCGGCCCTTGTCGGTGATGACGGCGAGCGTGCCGCGCCCGTCGTTGGGGTTGGGGCGCCTGGCGACCAGGCCGGACTTGACCAGCCGGTCCACGGTGTTCGTCACGGATGTGGGGTGCACCATCAGACGCTCGCCGATCTTGGACATCGGCAGTTCGCCGGCCTTGGAGAAGGTGAGCAGCACCAGGGCCTCGTAGCGCGCGAAGGTCAGCCCGTACGGCTTGACCACCGCGTCGACCTCGGCGAGCAGGATCTGGTGGGCGCGCATGATCGAGGTGATCGCGGCCATGGACGGCACGCTTCCCCAGCGCTGCTTCCAGAGCTCGTCGGCACGGGCGATGGGGTCGAAAGGAAGGCTGAGGGGCTTCGGCACGTCACCAGACCCTACCGGGCGGTCATATGCGGTTCAGCCCCGTCTCAGCCTTCGGTCCGGCGGGCGGCCACCGCCAGCCCCACGCAGCACACCGTCCCCAGGACTCCGGCCCCCGCGACGGTCGCCGTCACTCCGGCGAACTCCGCCGCGACCCCGGCCAGCGCCATGCCCACGCCCTGGATCGTCATGAGTCCGGCGGTCAGCAGGGTCATGGCCCGGCCGCGCAGTTCCCCGGGCACCGCCCGCACGAACCACTGGTCGAGGCCGAGCGTGTACGCCGACCCGGCGCCCGAGAGCACCAGCAGGGCCAGGGAGACGGCGAGGCCGGGGCGCAGGGCGTAGCCGAGGTAGGGCAGCAGGGTCAGGCAGACCAGTGGCAGGGCGATCCGCTCCCGGACGGCGGGCCGCAGCCGGGAGCCGGCGTACAGCTCGCTCACGATCGTGCCGACGGGCAGCCCGCACATCAGCAGCCCAAGGCCGACGGAGCCGGCGCCGAGCGCGTCGGCGTACGGGGCCGCCAGGGCCTCCGGCACGACCGCGAACATCGGCGGCACCCAGAACAGCAGCAGCAGTACGCGGACCCGGCGGTCGGCGAGCACCTGCCGGGCACCGCGCAGCGAGTCGCCCACCAGGGCGCCCGGCTGCCCGGTCCGGGCGGGACGGTGCCGGGTGCCGAGGCGGAGCAGTGCGGCGGAGGCGAGGAAGGTGGCGACGGTGATCAGCAGGGCGTGCCGGGGGCTGACCACGGTGAGCAGCAGTCCGCCGAGGCCGAAGCCGGCGAGCAGCGCGCCCTGCGAGACGATCCGCAGCAGGGAGCGGCCGAGGACGAACAGCTCGCCGTCGCCGAGGATGTCCGTGAGGCCGGCCATCCGCGTTCCCTGGAACACCGGTGACACGACGGCGACGGCGCAGCGCAGCGCGAGCAGGACGGCGATGTGGGCTCCGGGCACCACCATCGGCGCCACGCAGGCCGCGCACACCAGGTCGCAGACGACGAGCACGCGGCGGGCCGGGAAGCGGTCGGCGATCCCGCTGAGGAGGGTGCCGCCGACGACGTAGGGCATGAGGCCGAGCGCGAAGGTGAGGGCGCTCATCAGGGGCGAGCCGGTGAGGTCGTAGACGAGGACCGACAGGGCGATCTCGCTGACCATCACGCCGAGCAGGGAGAGGGCGTGGGCGGCGAAGACCGCCCGGAACTCGGGTACGGCGAAGACCCGGGCGTAGCCGGCCGCCGGTTCGGCCATGGGCACGGAGGCGGGCGTGGGTGCGGGCCGGTCCGGGGCCTGCGGGGTCGGGGTGGGCTCGGGAGCTTGCTGCTGCATGGGCGGCAGCGTGCCGGTGGGAGGGCCGGTCGGCGTAGAGTTTCGGCGACTGCCGAATCTTCGCCGTTTTCCGTGTCTTGCCGTGTCTTGCCGTGTCTTCCGTGTCTTGCCGTGTCTTTTCTGGGGGTGCCGTGCCGTTCCGTCTGCACTTCGGCGGTGACGACCTCCTGCGGTGCCGGTTCGCGGTGTCGCCGCTGTGGGAGACGCAGGAGGCGGTGCGGACGCTGCGGCGGCCGGACCGGCACGGGTACCACCCGCACTGGCTGCGCCGCATCCGGGAGGCCGCGCGGGGGCTGGACCTCGCCCCGCTGTGGCTGCTCATGCCCCGGCGCGGGCACAGCCCCGACTTCCTCGGACCGCCGCCGATCGGGCCCGCGGCCGTGTTCGAGGACGAGATCGCCCAGGTGCGGGCGGCGGACCCCGGGGCGGCGCGGGACGACCTGGCGCGGGCGCTCGCCGATACGCCGGGTGCGCTGGAGTCGTCGCGGGGGCGGGCGATGCTCGCCGATCCGGGGCGCGCGGTGCGGGAGCTGGCCGATCTGATGGAGGCCGCGTGGCGTGCGCTGATCGAGCCGGAGTGGCCGCGGCTGCGGGCGCTGCTGGAAGCGGATGTGGTCTTCCACTCGCGGCGGCTGGCCGAGGTGGGCCTGGGGGCGCTGCTGCCGGAGCTGGACCGGCGGCTGTCCTGGGACGGGCGGACGCTGACGATCGACTGGCCGGGCGAGCACGGGCGCGACCTGGACGGGCGGGGGCTGGTGCTGATGCCGAGCGTGTTCTCCTGGCCCGACGTGATCAGCGGCTTCGACCCGCCCTGGCAGCCCACGCTGGTGTATCCGGCGCGGGGGCTCGCGGGCCTGTGGGCGCGGCCGGGCACGGAGGGCGGCGAGCCCCTGGTGCGGCTGCTGGGGCGGGGGCGGGCCGGGGTCCTGGCCGCGCTGAGCGATCCGGCGACGACGACCGCTCTGGCCCACCGGCTGGGTCTTGCCCCGTCGTCGGTGTCGGCGCACCTGACGGTGCTGCGGGACGCGGGCCTGCTCACGTGCCGCCGGTACGGGCACCAGGTGCTGTACGAACGCACACCGCTGGGGATGGCACTGGTCTCCGGCGGATGAGGGCCGCGCGGCGCGGGACGGGTGCCGCCCGGACGTGCCGCCGGGTGCCTACCGCGCCGGCCGGGTGTCCTGGGCGAGGTGCCTCTCGACCCGTTCCACCTTGGCGGTGAGGCCGTCCGTCACGCCGGGGCGGATGTCCGCCTTGAGGACCAGGGAGACGCGCGGCGCGCGTGCCTCCACCGCGGCGACGGCGCGCTTGACGACGTCCATGACCTGGTCCCACTCCCCCTCCACGGAGGTGAACATCGCGTCGGTGCGGTTGGGCAGGCCGGACTCGCGGACGACCCGGACGGCATCGGCGACGTACTCCCCCACGTCCTCGCCGACGCCCAGCGGAGTCACGGAAAAGGCGACGATCATGCCTTCACGATCCCTTCGCGGCGGGCGCGGGAGGCGATCACCGCGTCCTCGGCCTCGCGCCGCAGCCTGCGCTCGGCGAAGAAGCCGCCGGTGGGCAGGACGGAGAGGACGAAGTAGAGGGCTGCGGTGCCCAGCGGCCACTTGGCGCGGTTCCAGGCGTCGGCCCAGAAGATCACGTACAGGATGAACAGGATGCCGTGGACCGCGCCCATCACGGGCACCGCGTTGAAGTCCGTGGTCCGCTTCAGGAGCGAGCAGACCAGCAGCAGGAGGAAGGAGACCGCCTCGGGGGCGGAGACCAGGCGGAGGCGGCGGAGGGCGGTGGCGGTCTTGATGTCCACGGGTCACCTTCGATGGGAGACGGACCGGCGGGCCGCTGGGGTGTCGCGGGCCGGCTTGTGAATGCGAGCACAAACGTTCGTCCATTGTGGCAAACCCGGGGGGCGGGTGTGGGCAGGGGGTGGGCACCGTCGTCCCGTAAGGGTGTGAATCAGGGTCGTTGCCCTGCCGCGGCCCCTGTCGGGCTCCGCCGTGCGCCGCTACCTTCGCTGCGTGGCGATGTTCCGACTTCAAGACAGCAGGGTGCTGGCCGTCGACATGACCGGGGACGCCGTGAAGGCGAAGAACGGCTCGATGGTCGCGTACGACGGGCAGATGGCCTTCAAGAGGCTGACCGGGGGCGGTGAGGGGCTGCGCGGCATGGTGACCCGGCGGCTCACCGGCGAGCAGATGACGGTGATGGAGGTGCGGGGGCAGGGAACGTGCTGGTTCGCGGACCGGGCGGCCGAGATCAATCTGGTCACGCTCCAGGGGGACAAGCTGTACGTCGAGTCGAGCAACCTGCTCGCGACGGACGCGGGGCTGCGCACCGGGACGACGTTCACCGGGCTGCGCGGCGCCTCGCAGGGCAACGGACTGTTCACGACCACGGTCGAGGGGCACGGGCAGGCGGCGGTCATGTCGGACGGCCCGGCGGTGGTGCTCCGGGTCAGCCCGCAGTACCCGCTGATCGTCGACCCCGGCGCTTACGTCGCGCACCAGGGGAACGTCCGGCAGTCCTTCCAGGCCGGGGTGACCTTCCGCACGTTCCTCGGGGAGGGCGGCGGGGAGGCCTTCCAGATCCGGTTCGAGGGCGACGGGCTGGTGTACGTCCAGCCGAGCGAGCGGAACACGATCGCGGGGGACCTGTGAGATGACGTTCCGGGAGATCAACTCGAAGATGGTGGAGGCGCCGGTCGTGCCCGGCCGGCGCCTGTTCAGTCAGCGCGGCGCGATGCTCGCCTACCGGGGCGACGTGGCGTTCACGCCCAACATCCAGGGCGGTCAGGGCGGTCTGATGTCGATGATCGGGCGCCGGGTGGCGGGCGAGGCGACCCCGCTGATGACCGTGGAGGGCAACGGAACCGTGTTCTTCGGGCACGGCGGCCACCATGTGCACGTGATCGAGATGACGGGCGACACGCTGTACGTGGAGGCGGACCGCCTGCTCGCCTTCGAGGGCACGCTCCAGCAGGGCACGATGTTCATGGGCTCGCAGGGCGGGGTCATGGGCCTGGTGCGGGGCCAGGCGACGGGCCAGGGACTGTTCACGACGACCCTCCAGGGACACGGCTCGGTGGCGGTGATGGCGCACGGCGGCGTCTTCGAGGTGCCGGTCACTCCGCAGCGCCCCGTCCACGTCGACCCGCAGGCCTACGTCGCCCACCACGGCGACGTCCGCAACAAGCTGTCCACCGCGCTGGGCTGGCGCGAGATGGTGGGACGCGGCTCCGGCGAGGGCTTCCAGCTGGAGCTGAGCGGCAACGGCACGGTGTACGTCCAGGCCTCGGAGGAGAAGCTGTGAGCGCGTACGGAACGCCCGGCTCGGGGCCGGTGGTCCACGATCCGTCGACCCTGCCGGCCGACGACAACGTGAACCCGTACACCTTCTGCGTGGAGCTCAAGGGGAGCCAGTGGTTCCTGCAGAAGGGAAAGATGATCGCCTACTACGGGTCGATCGGGTTCAACGGCATCGGACACGGCGCGCTGGACCTGCTGACCCGTACGTCGTTCCATTCGCCTCTGCACGCGAGCGACTGGGTGGTGGCCGAGGGCTCGGGCCGGATGCTGCTCGCCGACCGGGCCTTCGATGTCAACTCCTTCGACCTGGACGACGGCAATCTGACCATTCGCTCCGGCAATCTGCTCGCTTTTCAGCCAAGTCTCGCGCTGAAGCAGTCGATCGTGCCCGGCTTCCTGACCCTCATCGGGACCGGGAAGTTCGTGGCCGCGTCCAACGGGCCGGTGGTGTTCATGGAACCCCCGATCCGGGTGGACCCGCAGGCGCTGGTCGGCTGGGCCGACTGCCCGTCCCCGTGCCATCACTACGACCACGGGTACCTGACCGGCGTACTGGGCGGGCTGCGTTCGATGACGGGCCTCGGGCCGGTCTCCGGGGAGGAGCACCAGTTCGAGTTCGTGGGGGCGGGTACGGTTCTGCTCCAGTCGAGCGAGAGCCTCATGGCCGAACTGGCGGCGGGGGTGCTTCCGGACGAGCCGGGGGTACCCGGTGGGGGAAGGGTGTCCGGAACCCGCGGACAGCAGGCCGGCCAACCGCGCTTTCCCGGACAGCTGGGAGATCTCCAGCGTCGCTTCGGTGTGTGAGCGGTAGTCTGCGGAGTGTGACGTCGAACGCGTGCACGCCGCCACACCATGCTCACTAGTTCGCCTTTCAACTTCTTAGGTAGACTTCATTCATGGAGACCGAGACGGCCACGAGCTGGCTGACGAATGCGGAGCAGTGCGCCTGGCGCACCCACCTGGAGGTCAACAGGCTGTTGACGTACCAGCTCGAAAAGGACCTGCAGCCGTTCGGCCTGACGATGAACGACTACGAGATCCTGGTGAATCTCTCCGAGTCGGAGGACGTGCGGATGCGCATGAGCGACCTCGCGTCCGCCACGCTCCAGTCCAAGAGCCGCCTCTCCCACCAGATCACCCGCATGGAGAACGCGAACCTGGTCCGCCGTGAGAACTGCGAGTCCGACCGCCGGGGCCTCTACGCGGTCCTCACCGACCACGGCATGGAGACCATGCAGAAGGTCGCCCCCCACCATGTGGCGTCCGTCCGCAGGCACTTCATCGACCTGCTCGACCACGAGACCCTGACGGAACTGGACAAGGCCCTGAAGCCGATCGCCGAGCATCTGCGGGGGCAGCGGGGACGTCCCTGAGCCCGGCCGGGATGTCCGCCCGGCTCCGGGGTCCCGGAGCCGGGCGGACGGAACGCGCCTGGGGTGATCCAAACGAGAGGCCCTAACGGCGCCGCCCCAGTGCGGCGACCAGCGCCGCCGCCACGGACACCCCTCCCGCCAGCAGGAAGCACACCTCGAGCGGCAGGGCGCCGATCAGCAGTCCCGTCACCAGCGCTCCGCCGGAACCACCGGCGTTCACCGCCGCGTTCACCCATGCTCCGGCCCGTGTCCGGGAGCCTTCCGCCGCCGTCTCGTCGGCCAGCAGGTACGCCGTGGTCAGCGCCGGGGCGATGAACGCGCCCGCGCAGGCCATGACCGCCGTCAGGGCCCACAGGCCGGGCGCGAGGCCCGCCGCGGCGATCACGGGGCCGAGGCCCACCGCGAACCAGGTCAGACGTACACGGGCGGGGGTACGCCACTCGATCGCCCCGTTGACGAGGCCGCCCACCGCGCTGCCCGCCGAGAGGGCCCCCAGGACCCACGGCACCACGGCCGTGTCGTACGACCTCTCGGCGGCGAACGCCATCACCAGCAGGTCCACTCCACTGAGCGCCAGGCCGACGCCCACGGCCACGGCGACCGGCGGCAGAAGGCCGCGGAGCCCGGCGGGGCGGCCGCGGGACTCCTCCCGCCGTGGCGCCGGACGGGCACCGGTCATCACCGGCGAGGTGACGAAGGCACAGGTGCCGGCGACGATCAGCAGCGCGCTGAGCAGGATGCCGGACGCCGGGGGCGCGAAGCCCACGAGCACGCCGACGAGGACCGGGCCGGAGACGAACAGCAGCTCCTCGGCGACGCCGTCCAGGCTGTAGGCACGCAGCAGGAGGCCCCGGTCGGTGACGAGTTCGGACCACAGGGCGCGCATGGTGGGGCCCAGCGGGGGCGCGCAGGCGCCCGCGAGGGCGGCGACCGCGGCGACGGCCGCGGCCGGTGCGCCGGGCCCCCAGGTCAGGAGGGCCAGGGCGCACAGCGCAGCGCCGTGGAGCACCGCCATGGGGAGCAGGGCGCGGCGCCGTCCGTACCGGTCGACGAGGGACGCCCGCAGGGGCATCAGGAAGACCGACGTCGCTCCGAACAGGGACATCACGGCACCGGACACGGCATACGACCCGGTGGCCCGGGTGACGGACAGCATCACCGAGAGCGACACCATCCCGTAGGACAGGCGTGCCGTCAGGGCGGCGGCGAAGGTGCGGCGCGCGTGCGGGACGCGCAGGACGGCGGCGTACGAGGGCCGCGCGGGCAGGGCGGGGCGCGACGAAGTGGGCGCGGACATGAGTGGTTCCTCACGTGAGGGCAGGGAGACGGGACACCGGAGCGCCGCGTCCGCCGACGGTCGGTCGTCGGTCCGGGACGCGGCGCGGGTGCGCGGTCTATGCCATGAGGAGGAACATGCGGATCAAGTTAGCGATACCCGCCGGGATTGGCCACGGAGTTTCCGGGCAAGGCCGGGATCAGCCCTCGGTCAGACCCGTCACCAGTTCGTCCGCCGCCTGGTAGGGGTCCAGTTCGCCGGCGACGATCCTCTCCGCGAGGGCGCTGAGGCGACGGTCGCCGTGGAGGTCGCCGATGCGTTCGCGCAGGGCCGTGACCGCGATGGTCTCCACCTCGCGGGAGGCGCGGGCGCGGCGGCGCTCGGCCAGGACGCCCCGCTCCTCCATCCAGGCCCGGTGCTTCTCCAGCGCCTCGACGACCTCGTCGATGCCCTCGGAGCGCGCGGCGACCGTCTTGACGATGGGCGGGCGCCAGTCGCCCGGGCCGCGGGCCTCGCCGAGGCCCAGCATGTGGTTCAGCTCGCGGGCGGTGGCGTCCGCGCCGTCCCGGTCGGCCTTGTTGACGACGTAGACGTCGCCGATCTCCAGGATGCCGGCCTTCGCCGCCTGGATGCCGTCGCCCATCCCCGGGGCCAGCAGGACGACGGACGTGTCCGCCTGGGAGGCGATCTCCACCTCCGACTGGCCGACGCCGACCGTCTCGACCAGGATCACGTCGCAGCCCGCCGCGTCCAGGACGCGGATCGCCTGCGGGGCGGCCCACGCGAGCCCGCCCAGATGGCCCCGGGTGGCCATGGAGCGGATGTAGACGCCCGGGTCGGAGGCGTGCTCCGACATCCGCACCCGGTCGCCGAGCAGCGCGCCGCCGGAGAACGGCGAGGACGGGTCCACGGCCAGGACGCCGACCCGCCTGCCCTGCTTGCGGTACGCCGTCACCAGCGCGGACGTGGACGTCGACTTGCCCACGCCCGGGGAGCCCGTCAGACCGACGACGTACGCGTTGCCGGTCAGGGGTGCCAGCGTCCGCATCACCTCCCGCAACTGCGGGGACGCCCCCTCCACCAAGGAGATCAGCCGGGCCACGGCCCTCGGCCGGCCTTCCCTGGCCTGGGCCACCAGAGAGGAGACGTCCTGCATCACAGCTCCGTTCACGTGATCCTCGTACGCGGTCGGCGTGCGAGAGGTCCTACGAATGAGGTCGGTCGGGCGTCGCCCGGCTCAGGCCTTCGGCACCCGGACGATCAGCGCGTCGCCCTGACCGCCGCCGCCGCACAGCGCGGCCGCGCCGACACCGCCGCCGCGCCGCTTCAGCTCCAGCGCCAGGTGCAGCACGAGACGGGCGCCGGACATCCCGATCGGGTGACCCAGGGCGATGGCGCCGCCGTTCACGTTCACCTTTTCCGTGGACACACCGAGGTCCTTCATTGACTGCACGGCCACGGCGGCGAACGCCTCGTTGATCTCGACGAGGTCCAGGTCGGAGACCTCCAGGCCCTCCTTCTTGAGGGCGTGCAGGATGGCATTGGAGGGCTGGGACTGCAGGGAGTTGTCCGGACCCGCGACATTGCCGTGGGCGCCGATCTCGGCGATCCACTCCAGGCCCAGTTCCTCGGCCTTGGCCCTGCTCATCACCACCACGGCCGCGGCCCCGTCGGAGATCTGCGAGGAGGAGCCGGCGGTGATCGTGCCGTCCTTGGCGAAGGCCGGGCGCAGCTTGGCCAGGCCCTCGGCCGTGGTGTCGCCGCGGATGCCCTCGTCCTTGCTGAACAGCACCGGGTCGCCCTTGCGCTGCGGGATCTCCACCGGGGTGATCTCGGCCTCGAAGACGCCGTTCTTCTGCGCGGCGGCGGCCCGCTGGTGGGACAGGGCGGCGATCTCGTCCTGCTCGGCGCGCCCGATGCCCAGGCGGGTGTTGTGCTTCTCCGTCGACGCGCCCATGGCGATGCCCTCGAAGGAGTCGGTCAGGCCGTCGTGGGCCATCGAGTCCAGCATCTCCACCGAGCCGTACTTGTAGCCCTCGCGAGACTTCGGCAGGAGGTGCGGGGCGTTGGTCATGGACTCCTGGCCGCCGGCCACGACCACGTCGAACTCACCCGCACGGATCAACTGGTCGGCGAGCGCGATGGCGTCCAGACCCGACAGGCAGACCTTGTTGACCGTGAGCGCGGGGACGCTCATCGGGATGCCCGCCTTGACCGCGGCCTGGCGGGCCGGGATCTGCCCCGCTCCGGCCTGGAGCACCTGGCCCATGATCACATACTGCACCTGGTCGCCCCCGATCCCCGCGCGATCGAGGGCGGCCTTGATCGCGAAGCCGCCGAGGTCGGCTCCCGAGAAGGACTTCAGCGAGCCCAGCAGCCGCCCCATGGGCGTCCGCGCGCCCGCGACGATCACCGAGCCGGTCGTACCGGAAGTTCCAGAAGACATGAGCTGCGATCCCCTTACCGGCCTGCACGGCCGAGGAGTGAACGAGGGTTTACTTCGAATGTACTGAGCGGTGCTCCGCCGCGTCATCGGGCCGTCAGTGTGATCGCGCGCACGTTGCGTAACCATCCCGGTGGCGCTGCACTGATTCCATGCTGACGCGAATCGACCACATCGGAATCGCCTGCCACGACCTCGACGCCACAGTCGAGTTCTACCGGTCCACGTACGGCTTCGAGGTGTTCCACACCGAGGTCAACGAGGAACAGGGCGTGCGCGAGGCCATGCTCAAGATCAACGAGACCTCCGACGGCGGGGCTTCCTACCTGCAACTCCTCGAACCGATCCGCGAGGACTCCACCGTCGCGAAGTGGCTCGCCAAGAACGGCGAGGGCGTTCATCACATCGCCTTCGGCACGGCGGACGTCGACGCGGACGCGGCCGCCGTGCGCGACAAGGGCGTACGCGTTCTCTACGACGAGCCGCGACGCGGCTCGATGGGGTCGAGGATCACTTTCCTGCACCCGAAGGATTGCCACGGAGTCCTGACAGAACTGGTCACTTCGGCGGCCGTTGAGTCGGTTGAGCACTGACTCCCGTACATAAGGGCCGGTAGGGTTGGGGGCGGTCGTCCTCCCAGCGGGGACGACCCGGTCCTGCCGTCAGGAATGACAGGACCGCCGGGGTCCGTGTTTCGGGGGACGAGCGGCGGGGCACCAGCCCGTGCTCCGCTGTTGATCTGACACCATTTCCCGGGGGCCCCGTTCGGCGGATGGACGGAGCTCGTTTGGACAGGCTTGCGACCAGGGGACGGATGGGACCGCGCAGTGCGGGGCTACGAACGCCAGGAGCGAGAGCCGGCGGCTGACGTCGACCACCTCTCTCGGTTCGAGGCCGAGATGGATCGGCTGAAGACCGAGCGGGAAAAGGCGATCCAGCACGCCGAGGACCTCGGCTACCAGGTCGAGGTGCTGCGCGCCAAGCTTCACGAGGCGCGCCGCACCATCATGACCCGGCCCGCCTACGACAGCGCCGACCTCGGCTACCAGGCCGAGCAGTTGCTGCGCAACGCTCAGATGCAGGCCGACCAGATCCGCGCCGACGCCGAGCGCGAGTTGAGCCAGGCCAGAGCGCAGACGCAGCGCATCCTCCAGGAGCACGCGGAGCAGGCGGCGCGTCTTCAGGCCGAGCTGCACACCGAGGCGGTCAACCGGCGCCAGCAGCTCGACCAGGAGCTCGCCGAGCGCCGGCAGACCGTCGAGTCGCACGTCAACGAGAACGTGGCGTGGGCGGAGCAACTGCGCGCCCGTACCGAGCAGCAGGCCAGGCGTCTGCTGGACGAGTCCCGCGCCGAGGCCGAGCAGGCCATGGCCGCGGCCCGCGCGGAGGCCGAACGGGTGGCCGCCGAGGCCCGGCAGCGGCTGCAGGGCGAGGCCGAGGCGGCCCGCGCGGAGGCCGAACAGCTCCTGCGCCGTGCCCGCACCGACGCCGAGCGGCTGCTGAACGCCGCCTCCAACCAGGCCCAGGAGGCCACCGACCACGCCGAGCAGCTCCGCTCGGCCACCGCCAGCGAGTCGGACGCCGCCCGCCGGCAGGCCGCCGAGCTGAGCCGGTCCGCCGAGCAGCGCATGGCCGACGCCGAGGAGGCGCTGCGCAAGGCGCGGACCGAGGCCGACAAGCTGGTCACCGAGGCCGAGGACGCCGCGGCCAAGACGCTCGCCGGCGCCGAGGCGGCCAACGAGCAGCGCACGCGCACCGCCAAGGAGCAGGTCGCCCGGCTGGTGCAGGAGGCCACCAAGGAGGCCGAGGCCACCAAGTCCGAGGCCGAGCAGCTGGTCGCGGACGCCCGCGCCGAGGCGGAGAAGATCGTTGCGGAGGCCTCCGAGAAGGCCCGCACGATCACCGCCGAGGAGAGCGCCACCCAGCTGTCCAAGGCGGCCAAGACCGCCGAGGACGTGCTGAACAAGGCGGCGGAGGACGCCAGGCGGACCACCAAGGCGGCGGCCGAGGAGGCCGAGCGGGTCCGCAAGGAGGCCGAGGCCGAGGCGGACCGGCTGCGCGCCGAGGCGCACGACCTCGCCGAGCAGCTCAAGGGCGCCGCCAAGGACGACACCAAGGAGTACCGCGCCAAGACGGTCGAACTCCAGGAGGAGGCCCGCCGGCTGCGCGGCGAGGCCGAGCAGCTGCGGGCCGACGCGGTCGCCGAGGGCGAGAGGATCCGCGCCGAGGCCCGCCGCGAGGCCGTGGCGCAGATCGAGGAGGCGGCCAAGTCCGCCGAGGAGCTGCTGGCCAAGGCGAAGGCCGACGCCGACGAGCTGCGCGGCACCGCGCAGAGCGACAGCGAGAAGGTCCGCACCGAGGCCATCGAGCGGGCCACCACCCTGCGCCGGCAGGCCGAGGAGACCCTGGAGCGCACCCGCAAGGAGGCCGAGCGCCACCGCGCCGAGGCCGAGGAGCAGGCCGAGTCGGTCAAGGCGGACGCCGAGCGGGCCGCGCGCGAGCTGCGCGAGGAGACCGAGGAGGCGGTCGCCGCCCGGAAGGCGGAGGCCGCCGAGGAGCTCACCCGGCTGCACACCGAGGCCGAGGAGCGGCTCGCGAACGCCGAGAAGGCGCTCGGCGAGGCCCGCGAGGAGGCCTCCCGCATCCGCCGTGAGGCGGCCGAGGAGGCCGAGCGGCTGCGCACCGAGGCCGCCGAGCGCATCCGGACGCTGCAACAGCAGGCGGAGACGGAGGCCGAGCGGCTGCGCGACGCGGCCGCCGCCGACGCGTCCGCCTCCCGCGCCGAGGGCGAGGCCGTCGCCGTACGGCTGCGCTCGGAGGCCGCCGCGGAGGCCGAGCGGCTCAAGGCGGAGACGCAGGACACCGCGGACCGGGTGCGCGCGGAGGCACAGGCCGCCGCGGAACGGCTCGGCGCGGAGGCGTCCGAGACGCTGACCGCCGCCCAGGAGGAGGCCGCCCGGCGCCGCCGCGAGGCCGAGGAGCTGCTCGGTGCCGCGCGCGCAGAGGCCGGCCAGGAGCGCGAGCGGGCCCGCGAGCAGAGCGAGGAGCTGCTGGCCTCGGCGCGCAAGCGGGTGGAGGAGGCGCAGGCCGAGGCCACCCGTCTGGTGGAGGAGGCCGACCGGCGCGCCACCGAGATGGTGTCGGCCGCCGAGCAGCACGCGCAGCAGGTGCGGGACTCCGTCGCCGGGCTGCACGACCAGGCGCAGGAGGAGATCGCCGGGCTGCGGTCGGCCGCCGAGCACGCGGCGGAGCGCACTCGCAGGGAGGCCGAGGAGGAGGCGGACCGGGTCCGCACCGACGCCTACGCCGAGCGGGAGCGGGCGAGCGAGGACGCGGGCCGGCTGCGCAGCGAGGCGCGGGAGGAGACCGAGGCCGCCAAGGTGCTCGCCGAGCGGACCGTGTCCGAGGCGATCACGGAGGCGGAGCGGATCCGCGCGGACGTCTCCGAGCACGCCCAGCGGGTGCGCACCGAGGCCTCCGACACCATCGCGCAGGCCGAGCAGGACGCCTCGCGCACCCGTGCGGAGGCCCGCGAGGACGCCAACCGCATCCGGACGGATGCGGCCACCCAGGCGGACGCCCTCATCTCCGAGGCGCGCTCGGAGGCGGAGCGGCTCCAGGCGGAGACGATCGCGGAGGCGGACCAGGTCCGTGCCGAGTCCGTCGCCAAGGCGGAGAAGCTGATCTCGGACGCCACCGGGGACGCGGAGCGGCTGCGCGCCGGCGCCGCCGAGACGGTCGGCGCCGCGCAGGCGCACGCCGAGCGGGTCCGCGCCGAGGCCGAGCGGGTCAGGTCGGACGCGCGGGCGGAGGCCGAGCGGACCCTGGACGAGGCCCGCCGGGACGCCAACAAGCGGCGCTCGGAGGCCGCCGAGCAGGTCGACACCCTCATCAACGAGACCGCCGCCGAGGCCGACAAGCTGCTCACCGAGGCGCAGGCGAGCGCGGTCAAGACGAAGGCGGACGCCGAGTCCCAGGCCGACACGATGGTGGGCGCGGCCCGCAAGGAGGCCGACCGGATCCTGTCCGGGGCGAGGGTCGAGGGCAACTCCACGGTGGAGAAGGCCCGTACGGACGCGGACGGACTGCTCGTCGGCGCCCGCAGGGACGCCACGCAGATCCGCGAGCGCGCGGAGGAGCTGCGCGAGCGCCTGACGACCGAGATCGAGGAACTGCACGAGCGGGCCCGCCGCGAGGCGGCCGAGACGATGAAGTCGGCGGGCGACCGCTGCGACGCGCTCGTCAAGGCGGCCGAGGAGCAGCTCGCCAAGGCGCAGTCCAAGGCGAAGGAGATCGTCTCGGAGGCCAACTCCGAGGCGGGCAAGGTGCGGATCGCCGCGGTGAAGAAGGCCGAGGGGCTGCTGAAGGAGGCCGAGCAGAAGAAGGCCACGCTCGTGAAGGAGGCCGAGGAGCTCAAGGCCGAGGCGGTCCGCGAGGCCCGGCGCACGGTCGAGGAGGGCAAGCGGGAGCTGGAGATCCTGGTGCGCCGGCGCGAGGACATCAACACCGAGATCTCCCGGGTGCAGGACGTGCTGGAGGCACTGGAGTCGTTCGAGGCGCCGTCCGGGAAGGACGGTGCGGTGAAGGCGGGAGCGACGGTGGGGGCACCCCGGTCGGGTGGCAAATCGTCAGACGGATAGCCTGGAGGGGGATTCCGGCCTTCTGGGTGGTTTGACCCGTTCTCTTGGCAAGCCTTGGGACGGTCAGCCACCCAAAAGAGGTGTCATTCTCCAGATCAAACACGTATCCGCTCGATGACACACCGCTTCGGCCCCTAGGATTCCACCTATCACCTCACCGGTCTCATTCGGACAGGAACCCCATGAGCGACACTTCCCCCTACGGCTTCGAGCTTGTGCGGCGTGGGTACGACCGCGCTCAGGTGGACGAACGAATCTCCAAGCTCGTCTCCGACCGTGACAGTGCTCTCGCCCGCATCACCGCCCTGGAGAAGCGCATCGAGGAGCTCCACCTCGAGACGCAGAACGCCCAGGCCCAGATCGGCGACGCCGAACCGTCGTACGCGGGCCTCGGCGCGCGGGTCGAGAAGATCCTCCGCCTCGCCGAGGAGGAGGCCAAGGATCTGCGTGAGGAGGCCCGCCGCGCGTCCGAACAGCACCGCGAACTCGCCGAGTCGGCGGCTCAGCAGGTTCGCAACGACGCCGAGTCCTTCGCCGCGGACCGCAAGTCCAAGGCCGAGGACGAGGGCGTCCGGATCGTCGAGAAGGCCAAGGGCGAGGCCTCCCAGCTGCGCGCCGAGGCGCAGAAGGACGCGCAGTCCAAGCGTGAGGAGGCGGACGCCCTCTTCGAGGAGACCCGCGCCAAGGCCGCGCAGGCCGCCGCCGACTTCGAGACGAACCTCGCCAAGCGGCGCGAGCAGTCCGAGCGGGACCTGGCCTCCCGTCAGGCCAAGGCCGAGAAGCGGCTGGCGGAGATCGAGCACCGTGCCGAGCAGCTCCGCCTGGAGGCGGAGAAGCTGCGCACCGACGCCGAGCGCCGCGCCCGCCAGACGGTGGAGACGGCCCAGCGCCAGGCCGAGGACATCGTGGCCGACGCCAACGCCAAGGCCGACCGCATCCGTTCGGAATCCGAGCGCGAGCTCGCGGCGCTCACCAACCGCCGCGACTCCATCAACGCGCAGCTGACGAACGTGCGCGAGATGCTGGCGACCCTCACCGGTGCCGCGGTGGCCGCCGCGGGCGCGCCGACCGAGGACGAGCCGATCTCCCGCGGCGTTCCGGCCCAGCAGTCCCGCTGAACGGCGTTCGCCGGGCCCGACCGCGGCTGACATCCGCCGCTGAACGCGAAGCTCTCCGCCCCAGGGGTGGCGGAGAGCTTCGCGGCGTTCTAGCGTGTCTGCCATGATCGAACTGGAGGGGTTGACCAAGCGGTACGGAGACAAGCTGGCGGTCGACGGCCTCACCTTCACCGTCCGGCCGGGCACCGTCACCGGGTTCCTCGGGCCCAACGGCGCCGGGAAGTCCACGACGATGCGGATGATCCTCGGCCTCGACCGGCCCACCGCCGGGTACGTCCGCATCGACGGCAGGCACTACCAGGAGCTCAAGGACCCGCTGACGTACATCGGCGCCCTGCTGGACGCCAAGGCCATGCACGGTGGGCGCAGCGCCTACAACCACCTGCTGTGCCTCGCCCAGAGCAACGGCATCCCCACCCACCGGGTGAACGAGGTCCTGGACACCGTCGGACTGACCCCGGTGGCGCGGAAGAAGGCGAAGGGCTTCTCGCTCGGCATGAGCCAGCGGCTCGGCATCGCCGGCGCGCTGCTCGGCGACCCGCGGATCCTGATGTTCGACGAGCCGGTCAACGGCCTCGACCCCGAGGGCATCCACTGGATCCGCGGTCTGATGAAGTCCCTCGCCGCCCAGGGCCGTACGGTGTTCGTCTCCTCGCACCTGATGAGCGAGATGGCGCTGACCGCGGACCACCTCGTCGTCATCGGCCAGGGCCGGCTGCTCGCCGACACCACCATGGCCGACTTCATCGAGCGCAACTCCCGTTCCCACGTGCGGGTCCGCAGCCCGCAGCCCGAGCGTCTGCTCGACGTGCTGCACGAGGCCGGGATCACCGCCGTGCCGGGCGAGGCCGGTCTGCTCCAGGTCGAGGGCGGCAAGGCGGAGCGCATCGGGGAGCTGGCCGCACAGCACCAGGTCGTGCTGCACGAGCTGAGCAGTCAGCAGTCGTCGCTGGAGGAGGCGTTCATGCGGCTGACGGCCGGTGCGGTGGAGTACCACGCGCACAGCTCGAAGGCCGTGCCGGAAGGGGCGCCCGCCCAGCCGTCGGGCGCCGACAGTGAGAAGGAGGGCTGAGCGATGGCGGCGACTCAGGTCATCAGGTCCGAGTGGACCAAGATCCGGTCGGTGGCGTCCACGGTGTGGACGCTGTCCCTGACGGCGGTCGTCACGATCGCCCTCGGCATGCTGCTCTCGGCCCTGTCGAAGCACGAGTTCGACACCATGGACGCGCGGGACCGGGTCTCCTTCGACCCGACCTACGTCAGCTTCGCCGGCATGGGCCTCGGCCAGCTCGCGATGATCGTGTTCGCGGTGCTGGTGGTGTCCAACGAGTACAGCACCGGCATGATCCGTACCTCGCTGGCCGCCGTCCCGCAGCGCGGGGCCTTCCTGGCGAGCAAGGTGGCGGTGGCCGCCGGGCTGGCCCTCGTGGTCGGCATGGTCACCAGCTTCGCCTCGTTCTTCCTCGGGCAGGCGATGCTCGGCTCGATCGGCACCTCCCTCGGCGAGCCGGGTGTGCTGCGCGCGGTCGTCGGCGGCGGTCTCTACATGACGCTCATCGCGCTGTTCTCCATGGGCGTCACCGTGATGCTGCGCTCGCCGATGCTGTCGCTGGGCATCCTGATGCCGTTCTTCTTCCTGATCTCGAACATCCTGGGCAATGTCTCGGCGACCAAGAAGGTCGGCCGGTTCCTGCCCGACCAGGCCGGCAGCCGCATCATGCAGGTGGTCCCCCGGGTCGGCGACGACACCCCCTACGGTCCCTGGGGCGGTCTCGGGATCATGCTGCTGTGGGTGATCGCGGCGCTCGCGGGAGGGTACGTGCTGCTGCGGAAGCGGGACGCCTGAGCGCGCAGGTTTTTACTTCCCTTTGGGCGGAACCGTCAGCGCCCGGATATCCTCCTAACCCTTACGGGGGGCATGCGCCCCGCTGAGCTGAACCGTTCGATGGGTGCGGAGCATGATCGAGGCAGTCGGCCTGACCAAGCGCTATGGCGACAAGACCGCCGTGCACAATCTCTCCTTCCAGGTACGGCCGGGTGCCGTCACCGGCTTCCTCGGTCCGAACGGCTCGGGCAAGTCGACGACGATGCGGATGATCCTGGGGCTGGACAACCCCACCTCGGGAACGGTGACGATCGGCGGCCATCCTTACCGCACGCTGCCGAACGCGCCCCGCCAGGTCGGCGCCCTGCTGGACGCGAAGGCGGTGCACGGCGGCCGGTCCGCGCGCA
The DNA here is from genome assembly GCF_044743035.1 of Streptomyces sp. NPDC087787. NCBI lineage: Bacteria > Bacillati > Actinomycetota > Actinomycetes > Kitasatosporales > Streptomycetaceae > Streptomyces > Streptomyces sp. NPDC087787. The sequence continues at coordinate 59,368 of NZ_JBIUVQ010000025.1, read as the reverse complement.
ACCACCTGCTGTCCCTGGCGCAGCTTTCCGGCATCCCGGCCCGCCGTGTCGACGAGGTGCTCGGGGTCGTCGGCCTCCAGGACGTGGCGAGGAGACGCTCCAAGGGCTTCTCCCTCGGTATGGGCCAGCGGCTGGGGATCGCCGCCGCGCTGCTCGGCGACCCGCAGGTGCTGCTGTTCGACGAGCCGGTGAACGGTCTCGACCCCGAGGGCATCCTCTGGGTGCGCAATCTGATGAAGTCGCTGGCGGCGGAGGGACGGACCGTGTTCGTCTCCAGTCACCTGATGAGCGAGATGGCGCTGACCGCCGACCACCTCATCGTCATCGGGCGCGGGCAGCTGCTGTCCGACATGAGCGTGACGGACTTCATCTCCGCGAACTCGGCGGACTTCGCGCGGGTCCGCACACCCGACACCGAGCCGCAGCAGCGGGAGAAGCTGACGTCGGCGCTGACCGAGGCGGGCGGGCACGTGCTGCCCGAGCAGGACGGCGCGCTGCGCGTGACCGGGCTGCCGCTGGCGCGCATCAGCGACCTCGCGCACGAGGCGGACGTACGGCTGTGGGAGCTGTCGCCGCACCAGGCCTCGCTGGAGGAGGCCTACATGCGGATGACCCAGGGGGCCGTCGACTACCGCTCCACCATCGACCAGAAGGCCGGGCTGATGCAGCCCCTGCCGCCCGGCGCCGAGCCGGCGATACCGGTGCCCGGTCAGGGCCAGCCCGGCTGGTACGCGCCGCCACCGCCCCGGCCGGGCGGACACCCGTACGCGGGCGCGCAGCCGAACCCGTACGCGGCTCCGGGCGCGGGCCACCCCGGCCCCTACGGCGCCCCGGGCGCGGGCACCGTGAACCCGTACGCGCAGAGCGCCCCGCAGGCCCCGCAGGTACCCGCCCAGCCCGCCGCCGCGCCGCAGGCGCCCGCATCCGCCGACGACTCCGCCAAGCCCGAGGACGACCGATGAGCACGCCGCAGACTCCTGTGCCGCAGGCCGCGCCGCCCGCCTGGGAGGCGGCGGCCGGCTCCACCCACCCCGGCTACACCTCTCCGATCCCCGTCGTGCGCACGCACCTCGGGCACGCCATCGCCTCGGAGTGGACGAAGATCAAGTCGGTGCGCTCCACGATGTGGACGCTCGGGGTGTTCATCCTGCTGGTGGTCGGGATCGGGGTGCTGATCGGCCTGTTCATCAGCAACGCGGCCGGTGAGCTGCACGGCGACGAGAACATGCTGTCGATGGGCTTCTTCGGGCTGCTGCTCGGCAGCATCTGCATCATCACGCTCGGCGTGCTGACCACAGCGTCGGAGTACGGCACCGGCATGATCCGGACCACGATGACCGCGTGCCCGAGCCGTGGGCGGGTGCTCACGGCCAAGGCGGTGGTGTTCTTCCTGGTCGCGTTCACGGTGACGCTGGTCTCCACCGGCGTGGTGGGCCTCGCGCAGACGGCCATGCTGCAGGGCATCGGCGCCCGGCAGCCCACCGGTGCGGAGTGGTTCAAGGCCACCGTGGGCGTCAGCCTCTTCATGGCCCTGCTCGGGCTGATCTCGCTCGTCATCGGCTCGGTGCTGCGGCACTCGGCGGGCGCCATCACGATCATGATCGGGGTCGTGCTCGCCCCGCTGGTGATCGCGCTGTTCATGATCACGCACTCGCTGGAGAAGGTGCGCGAGTTCCTGTTCGAGTACTCGATCCCGAACCAGCTGAGCGTCTTCTACTCCAACTCCCTCACCAGTTCAGGACCGACCGGCTGGGACCCGCTGTGGATCCTGCTGGGCGCGACGGCCGTCGCGTTCGCCGGCGCCTGGACCCTGCTGCACACGCGCGACGTGTGAGCGACGGGAACCGCGGCTAGAACCGCGGCGCGTTACGGGACCGCTGCACCCGTGTGGTGCGGCGGTCCTTGGCGTTCCAGCACGCCTTGTGCCAGTGCCGGCGGTCGTCCACGCCCGCGTGCTGGGGCCAGGCCACCACGTGCGGGACGCCGGAGGGGATCAGCTGGTCGCAGCCGGGGCAGCGGTACGCCTTGCCCTCGGCGCGGGAGCCGGCGACATGGCGCACGCTGAAGTCCTCGCCCTGCCAGCTCTCGGTGGACTGCCAACCGCCGTAACGGCCCCCGCCGTCGTCCTCGGCGCTCCGGCCGGACGAGGCGGCGTCTCTTCCAGCCTTGGATCGGTTGCGGCGGGGGGACACGGGACACCTCACGAAACTGTGCGGAAGACAGGGACCTTTCCAGCGTACGCGGCGCCACCGCGGGCATGTGGGGAGAACCAACCACCACAAGTCCCCTTCCCGGACGACCCATTCCGCAGACAATCCGCAAATCTCTTCGCCAGGCCGTGTCCTCGGCACGTGTCCCCCGGTTATGCCGGGTGGGGGAGCTCCGTGTCGGAGCCGAGGAAGCAGGAAAGAGCAATGCGCGTTGGAAGTTTCGTGCTGGCGGCCCAGTTCCCCGGGCAGGGCCAAGGCGAGGCGCTGCACCGGGCGGTCCGCTCGGCGGAGGTCGCCGAGGAGGCCGGTCTCGACGCTGTCTGGCTGGGCGAGCACCACTTCGTCCCGTACGGGACGTGCCCGTCCGCGATCACTCTGGCCGCGCTGCTGCTCGGCCGCACCCGCCGGCTGCGGGTGGGTACGGCGGTCAGCGTGCTGCCCACGGTCCACCCGGTGGCGCTCGGCGAGCAGGCGGCGCTGCTGCACATGACGAGCGGCGGGCGGTTCTCGCTCGGCGTCGGGCGCGGCGGCCCGTGGGTGGACCTGGAAGTGTTCGGCATGGGACTGGAGGCGTACGAGAAGGGGTTCCCCGAGTCCCTCGACCTGCTGACGCGCTGGCTGCGCGAGCCGTCGGTGTCGGCCTCGGGCGAGCGGTTCGCCTTCCGCGAGGTCCCCGTCGTACCGCGCCCGTCGGAGGCGCTGACCCAGGTCCCGGGTCCCGAGGTCGTCGTCGCCTGCACCTCCGCGGCGAGCGTGCGGCTGTCCGCCGAGCGCGGGCTGCCGATGCTGCTGGGGATGCACATCGGGGACGAGGAGAAGGCCGAGATGGTCGCCCACTGGCAGCGGTGCGCGCGGGCGGCCGGCCGGACGGGCGAGGAGATCCGGGGCGCCGGCCATGTATCGGCGGGCGTCTGCCAGATCGCGGACCGGCGCACGGACGCGGTGGAGACCCTGCTGAAGGCGATGCCGGGCTGGCTGAAACAGGGTCTGGACGCCCATGTCACCGTGGACGGCCGGGCCCGCGGGATGCGCGATCCGCTGGAGTACACCGAACTGCTCTGCGGGCTGCACCCGGTCGGCACCCCGCGGCTGTGTGCCGACCGGCTCGCGGCCACCGCCGAGCGGACCGGCATCTCCCGCTTCGCCCTGTTCACCGAGGGCTCGGGCGATCTGGCTGCGACGGAGGACAACCTGCGACGGCTCGGCGCCGAGGTACTGCCCGAGCTGCGGTGACGGGGAGCACGTCGTGGGAGGCTTGCCGCCCCTGAAGTCCAAGTATCTCCCATGGACGGAGCGGCAAGCATCGACTCACGGCATCAGCAGTCCCGCAGTTCCGGGGACTGGTTGAGGAGCTGGCTGCGCACCGAGGTGAAACGGGCCAGCGTCTCGTCGGCCGAGGCGTCCAGCGGGAACACCGCCACCCGGTGGCAGTTCTGGAAGGCGAGCCGCACGCCGAAGTGCCGCTGAAGCGCGCCGCGCATGGCGTCACTCGCCAGCACACGCAGCAGTTGACCGCGTGCGTACTCGTCCGGCGGGGGCGTCTGGTTGTCGGCGAACTGGCCGCCGTCCACCTTCAGCTGGGCCACCAAGGAGCTGATCATCTCCCATGCGTAGGGCAGGGAGGTCCGGACGCAGTCGACGAAGTCAGCTTCGTCGACCTCGCCTCGCTCGGCCTGTTCGAGTAGGGCCGGTGAGACGTCGAGCGACATGGGTTCTCCTCTCGCACCCCCGAACAACGAGGGTTGCCGGACAGATAAGGGGGCACGCGACTCCCAATACGGTGAGTGCACGGATCGCGACCTCCCGTTCACTACGGTAGGCACAAGAACGGACGCCCACTAGGCGAATGCATATACAGACCGGGCTAGTTGGGCACACAATCGGCCACAAGTGAACACGGGTGATCCAGGGAAAAATGGGGCGACCGCTGGAGAGTCCCGGCCCCCGCCCTGCTGGAGGTCCCCGGGCGAATCGCGCGCAGGGCCGTCCGTCCAGTAGCGTTGCCGACCATGCGTCTCGTCATTGCCCGGTGCTCCGTGGACTACGCCGGCCGGCTCACCGCCCATCTGCCGTCAGCGCCCCGTCTGATCCTGGTCAAGGCGGACGGCAGCGTCTCGATCCACGCGGACGACCGCGCCTACAAGCCCCTGAACTGGATGTCCCCGCCCTGCACGCTCAAGGAGGGCACCGGTGACGAGGAAGGCGTCTGGACCGTCGTCAACAAGGCGGGCGAGAAGCTCATCATCACGATGGAGGAGGTCCTGCACGACTCCTCGCACGAACTCGGCGTGGATCCGGGGCTGATCAAGGACGGCGTGGAAGCGCACCTCCAGGAGCTGCTCGCCGACCGCATCGAGACGCTCGGCGAGGGCTACACGCTGATCCGCCGCGAGTACATGACGGCCATCGGCCCGGTCGACATCCTGTGCCGGGACGCCGAGGGACGGACGGTCGCGGTCGAGATCAAGCGGCGCGGCGAGATCGACGGCGTGGAGCAGCTCACCCGCTATCTCGAACTGCTGAACCGCGATCCCCACCTGGCCCCGGTCCGCGGCGTCTTCGCGGCCCAGGAGATCAAGCCGCAGGCCCGCGTCCTCGCCACCGACCGCGGCATCGGCTGCCAGGTACTGGACTACGACGCCCTGCGCGGCATCGAGGACGACAAGCTGCGGCTGTTCTGACAGCCGGCCGCGGCCGGTCCGAGGACGGCCGCGGCGCGCTCGTAGGACACCGGGGGCCGGGTCCGTAAGTCACGGACCCGGCCCCCGTTTCCGCGTGCGTCAGGCGACCGTCGCCGTGTCGGACGCCGTCGGAGGCGTGCCGCTCTCGGAGGTGTCGGCCGGCGGGGCGGCCGAGAGGCCGGACGTCGGCGCCGAGGTGCCGCCCGACGGCTCTCCGGACGCGCCGCCGTCGGTGGGACCGGTGGTGGTCCCTCCCGAGGGGTCGCCGCCGGGCTCTCCCGAGCTTCCGCCCGTGGGATCGCCGCTTCCTCCGGTGGAGGAGCCGCCGCCACTCGTGGGGCCGCCTGCGCCGCCGCCGCTGGAAGGGCTTCCGCCGCCTCCGCCGCTCCCGCCCGGCGTGCCGCCGCCCGTGCCCCCGGTCTTCCCGCCGTTCGACCCACCCGTCTTCCCGCCGGTGCCGCCGCCCGGGGATCCGGTGGAGTCCGACGGCTCGGGGGTCTTGGACGAGGAGTCCGAGGAGGTGCCGGAGCCGGACGGCGCGAGGCTCTCCGAGGGCTCGGCGCCGCCCGGCGCCGGGTCCTCGGACGTGCCGGAGGCGGTGCCGTGGCCCGGATCCGTCGGACGGCTGGTCGCCGTGCCGGTGTCGTCTCCTACGCTGCGGTCCTGCTTCGGGGTGTCGGCGCCGAGGCTGCCGTCGTCCAGGTCCTGGCCGGCGGACGGGTTGACGTTGCCGGAGGGGGTGTCGGGGTCGTTCTGTGAGGTGGCGCCGAGCGTCACCACGGTGCCGAGGACGGCAGCGAGGAGCGCGCCCGCGCCTGCCGCCACGAGGTTGCGCCGGGCCAGGCCCTTGAGGCCGACGCGGTGCTTGGCCGGAGCGGACGGGCCGGCCGGGCCGGACGGCGAACCGGGGACCGCCGCCTGGTGGGTGACCAGCGTGGAGGCGTCCGGGCCGGGCGGCTGGAGCGCCGGGAAGGGCGCCGGCACCCCGCCCGCCGGGGACGCCGACTCCTCGGTGCGGGCGTCGGGCACCTCCTCGCCCGCCGTCGCGCCGAGGCCCACTGCCGTGCCCGAGCGGTCGGCGACCAGGGCGAGGGCGCGGCGACCGGCGACCGTGCCGCGCTTGTCGGCGAGCGCGCCGCGCAGCCCGATGGAGGCCTCCAGCTCGGCACGGGCCCGGTCGAGCCGGCCGCCGCAGAGCGCGATGATGCCCAGCTCGTGGTGGAAGTAGGCCTGTTCGGCGACCTCTCCGGCGAGCCGGGACGCCTCGGTGCCGTAACGCAGCGCCCGTGCCCAGGCGTTCCAGTCGAGGCCCGCCGCGAACGCGGGGGCGGCGGCCCGGGCGAGCCGCAGGGCCGTGCCCTCCTCGCCCCCGGCGGACGGCGCGGTGACCGGCACCAGGACGGCCAGCGCGGCGAGCAGGGCGTCCGCCTCGGCGCACACCCGCTCCGGCGCGACCGAGGGGTGGCCGGCCCACCAGATGTAGTGGCGGGCCGCGGTGAGGGCCTGCTCCTCGGCGTCCTCGCCGTATCCGGCGGCCTCCAGCTGGGTCAGCACACCGGCGGCGAGCCGGTGGCGGGGGCCGGCCGGGGTGACCAGGCCGCAGCTCGCCAGCTCGCCGAGCGCGGCGTCGGCGTGGGTGTCGCCGACCAGCGCGGGCAGGTGCGACTGGTGGGGCACCTCGCCACCGAGCGCGACGGCGAACCGCAGCGTGGCCCGCGCGGAGGCGCTCAGCCGGGAGGCGAGCAGCGGCGCGGGCGCGGCGGCCTCGCCGAGCGAGGGCAGGGGCAGGTACTCGCCGCCGCCGTCGTCCAGGACGGCGTCCGCGGGCGGCGCGTCCGCGAAGACGCCGAACTCCTCGACGGCGCCGGCACCGGCCCGCAGCTGGTCGTGCTGGCTCAGCAGGGCACCGGCCTGCACGAAGCGCAGTGGCAGGCCCTCGGACTCGAACCAGAGGTCCCCGGCCCAGTTGGCCTCCTCCTCGGTGAGCACACGGCCGACGGCGCGCTCGATGAGTTCGACTCCGCCGGCCCGGTCCAGGCTGCTGAGGGCGACCTCCTCGATCTCCGACTCCGCGGACGGCGCCGGCACGTCCGGGGTCGCGCTGAGCAGGAAGGCGCATTCGGGGGTGGCGTCGATCAGTTCGTCGAGCGCGCCGCCGCCGAGTTCGATGTCGTCCACCACGACGACCGCGCCGATCTCACCGACGTACGCGAGCAGTTCGTCCGGGTCGGGCCGGTAGCGCGGGGCGCTGTGCACGGCGTGGAAGAGGTCGTGCAGCAGGTCGCCCGCGGTGCGGCGGTAGCCGCTGAGCCGGACGACGCCGTCGGGGGCGAGGTCCGCGCAGTCCTCGGCGACGAGGTCGAGCAGGCTGGTGCGGCCGGAGCCGCCCGGCCCGGTCAGGCGTACGGAGCGGCCGCGGGCGAGCAGCCGTACCAGGTGCTCGCGCTCGTCCTGGCGTTCCAGGAGCGGCAGTGCGGACGGGGCGGGGCCGGGCAGGGCGGGTGGTACCGCCCCGCGGTCGTGCTCTGCCCGCTCGGCCGGTGTGTACTTGCGCGGCCGGTCGGGGTGTTCGCCGGGCGGGCAGACCTCGATCTCGCTGCCGTCCACGGGGTTGACGGTGAGCAGGAAGTCGCCCGAGACGAGCTGCGCCGTGCGGGCCGGCGCGGGCGCGTGCTGGACGAAGTCGGATGCGAGGGAATCCCTGGGCGGGCGCCGGCCCGGCACGTGGCCGTCGCCGCCATGGCCCATGTCCTCGGGTTCCCGGGTGTTCGGGTCCATAGGTTCCAAGCCCCCCAAAAGCGTCGTGTGCCGACCACGGCCGGCCCCTCCCGGCCTTGCCGCACACCGCGCTGTCGCTTCTGGTCCGGGCCCGCTCGAGGGTTGCTGAGCTGCGGGCGACCGAACCCTAAACCTTCGGCCAGTATCCACGACAGCCCGGGGTACCGGGCGGTCCGAGACGTCACGGTCTCATGAGGATTGCGCACCGCGTACGGTTCGCCGATGTGCGCCCGGGTCTCCCCCGTCGCCCGGTTCACACCTGTTCGGGGCGGGCGGGAGGGTACTGGTCTAGACGCGGGGCAGGGACTCGACGCCGATGCCGCCCTCGATGGCGAGGATGCGGTGCAGGCGGGTGGCCACCAGCAGGCGCTGCATCTGCGGCGGCACGTCCCGCAGCACCAGCCGCCGGCCGCAGCGCCCGGCCCGCCGGTGGACACCCATGATCACGCCGAGTCCGGTGGCGTCCCAGGAGTCGAGCTCGGACAGGTTGAGCACCAGGTCGCCGGCCCCGTCGTCGACGGCCGAGTGCAGGACCGTACGGGCGTCCGCCGCGCTGCGGACGTCGAGGCGGCCCCCGACGACCAGCTCGGCGTGGTCGCCCCTGATGAACATATGCGCTCCCCGTGAATGCTGTGGCGTACTCCGTGGCGGTGGCTGTGCAACCTCTGACTGCTTCTGCGGCGATCTGGTTGCTGCTTGTAAGCGAACCGATACCGAATTCACCCTCGCGGGTGACCCCAGCGGCCCCTGTCCGGTCTCAGTGCTTGTAGAAGCCCTGCCCGCTCTTGCGCCCGATGTCACCGGCGTCAACCATCCGGCGCATCAGCTCCGGCGGCGCGAACTTCTCGTCCTGCGTCTCGGTGTAGATGTTGTCGGCGGCGTGCAGCAGGATGTCGACGCCGGTCAGGTCCGCGGTCGCGAGCGGGCCCATGGCGTGGCCGAAGCCGAGCTTGCAGGCGAGGTCGATGTCCTCGGCGGTGGCGACACCCGACTCGTACAGCTTGGTCGCCTCGACGACGAGCGCCGAGATGAGCCGGGTGGTCACGAAGCCGGCCACGTCCCGGTTGACCACGATGCAGGTCTTGCCCACGGACTCGGCGAACTCCCGTGCCCGGGCGAGGGTTTCGTCGCTGGTCTTGTAGCCGCGGACCAGCTCGACGAGCTGCATCATCGGCACCGGCGAGAAGAAGTGCACCCCGACGACGCGCTCGGGGCGCTCCGTCACGGCCGCGATCTTGGTGATCGGGATGGCGGAGGTGTTCGAGGCGAGAACGGTGTCCTCGCGGACGAGCTTGTCGAGGGTGCGGAAGATCTCGTGCTTGACCTCGATCTTCTCGAAGACGGCCTCGACCACCACGTCCGCGTCGGCGGCCGCGTCCAGGTCGGTGGTCGCGGTGATGCGGGCGAGGGCGGCGTCGGCGTCGTGCGCCTCCATCCTGCCCTTGGCGACGAACTTGTCGTACGAGGCCTTGATGCCGTCCGTGCCACGCCTCAGTGCCTCGTCAGTGACGTCCCGCAGGACGACGTCCCAGCCCGCCTGAGCGGAGACCTGGGCGATGCCGGACCCCATGAGACCGGCCCCGATGACGGCGAGCTTCCGTGCCACTGACGACTCCCCTTCGAAAACGACTGCGCGACGACGGAGCGAGGACGGCGCGACCACTGCGCGCGCTTGGCGCTCACCCGCTGCTTACACCTGGCTCCTGTGCGGACATTAGCGCTCACACGGGTCCTTGAGACCCGTAAGTAATGCGTGTCACTGTCTCAGGGCGTGAGACACCCGTCACGTCCGGTGCCGGCGGGCGCGGCCGCGAATTCCTGGCGCCCCGGGCCGGGTTGGCGCCACCGCGAAAACGGCGCTCCGCGTCCGTCGCGGGAGCGTCTAGATTGGCCTCATGGTCAACCTGACGCGCATCTACACCCGGACCGGGGACAAGGGCACCACCGCCCTCGGCGACATGAGCAGGGTCGCCAAGACCGACCTGCGGATCTCCGCGTACGCCGACGCCAACGAGGCGAACGCGGCGATCGGCGCCGCGATCGCGCTGGGCGGGCTCGCCGAGGACATCGTCGAGGTCCTCACCCGGGTGCAGAACGACCTGTTCGACGTGGGCGCGGACCTGTGCACGCCGGTGGCGGAGAACCCGGAGTTCCCGCCGCTGCGGGTCGAGCAGTTCTACGTCGACCGGCTGGAGGAGGACTGCGACCGCTTCAACGCCGAACTCGGCAAGCTCCGCTCCTTCATCCTCCCCGGCGGGACGCCCGGCGCGGCCCTGCTCCACCAGGCGTGCACGGTCGTCCGCCGCGCCGAGCGCTCGACCTGGGCCGCCCTGGAGGAGCACGGCGAGACGATGAACCCGCTCACCGCGACCTATCTCAACCGGCTGTCGGACCTGCTGTTCATCCTGGCGCGCACGGCCAACAAGGCCTCCGGTGACGTGCTGTGGGTGCCGGGCGGCGAACGCTGAGCGCTCCTTCGCGCCGACGCACCCCTCACCCGCCCACCGTCCGGCGCTGTCGTGCCTGGGTGAGGGGATGTCCAACGCCGGGACCGTCCTCCGCCTCGACCGCTCGAGGGCACGGTGAAGACCCACGTCAGCCACCTGCTGTGCAGGCTTGAGCTGCGCAGCCGGGTCCAAGCGGCAGTGTGGGAACAGGAGTTGGGGATCCGAGTGCCGACGGGGCAACTGGTCCAGACCTATTGACCCGTGGTCCAGACCTTTCTATTCTCGCGGCACCGGTGGCGTGATGGCTCAGTCACGCCTCCGACCACAACCCCCACCGCCGAAGGGGTGGCCGTAGCGCCCCGCAGGCGACCTCACAAGAGGAGGCGCGGTATGCGCTTCAGACACAGAGCCGCGGCCGGGTTCGCGACCCTGCTGCTCCCGCTGGCCGGCCTTGTCGGCCTCGCGGGCTCCGCCCAGGCCGCGACATCGGCCACCGCCACCTACGCCAAGACCCAGGACTGGGGCACCGGCTTCGAGGGCAAGTGGACGGTGACCAACTCCGGTTCCGCCGCCATCAGTTCGTGGACCATCGAGTGGGACTTCCCCTCCGGAACCTCCGTCACCTCCGCCTGGGACGCGGACGTGACCAGCTCCGGCACCCACTGGACCGCGAAGAACAAGTCCTACAACGGCACCCTCGCCCCGGGCGCCTCCGTCTCCTTCGGCTTCAACGGCGCCGGTGCCGGCTCCCCGAGCAACTGCAAGCTCAACGGCGGCAGTTGTGACGGCGGCAGCACCGTACCCGGCGACAACCCGCCCTCCGCCCCGGGCACCCCGACCGCCTCGAACATCACCGACACCTCGGTGAAGCTCACCTGGGGCGCGGCCACCGACGACAAGGGCGTCAAGAACTACGACGTGCTGCGCGACGGCAGGACGGTCGCCACCGTGACGACGACCTCGTACACGGACACCGGACTGACCGCCGGCACCGACTACTCCTACAGCGTCCAGGCCCGCGACACCGCCGGCCAGACCGGCCCGGTCAGCGGCTCGGTCGCGGTGCGCACCACCGGCGGCGGTGGCGGCACCACTCCCCCGCCCGGCAACAAGGTCCGGCTCGGCTACTTCACCGAGTGGGGCATCTACGGCCGCAACTACAACGTCAAGAACATCGTGACGTCCGGCTCGGCGTCGAAGATCACGCACATCAACTACGCCTTCGGCAACGTCACCGGCGGCAAGTGCACGATCGGCGACTCCTACGCCGACTACGACAAGGCGTTCACCGCCGCCGAATCGGTCAGTGGCGTCGCCGACACCTGGGACCAGCCGCTGCGCGGCAACTTCAACCAGCTGCGCCAGCTCAAGGCCAAGTACCCGAACATCAAGGTGCTGTGGTCCTTCGGCGGCTGGACCTGGTCCGGCGGCTTCGCGGACGCGGCCAAGAACCCCACGGCCTTCGCGCAGTCCTGCTACGACCTGGTGAAGGACTCCCGCTGGGCCGATGTGTTCGACGGCATCGACATCGACTGGGAGTACCCGAACGCCTGCGGTCTGACCTGTGACACCAGCGGGTCCGCTGCCATCAAGAACGTGGCGGCCGCACTGCGCGCCAAGTTCGGCAACAGCGCCCTGGTCACGGCGGCCGTCTCCGCCGACGGCACCTCCGGCGGCAAGGTCGACGCCGCCGACTACGGCGGCGCGGCGCAGTACCTCGACTGGTACAACGTCATGACGTACGACTTCTTCGGCGCCTGGGACGCGAAGGGCCCCACCGCCCCGCACTCCCCGCTCACCTCGTACAACGGCATCCCGCAGGCCGGCTTCACCACCGCCGACGCGATGGCCAAGTACAGGTCCAAGGGCGTGCCGGCGAGCAAGCTCCTCATCGGCATCGGCCTGTACGGCCGAGGCTGGACCGGCGTCACCCAGGACGCCCCGGGCGGCACGGCCACGGGCCCGGCGACCGGCACGTACGAGCAGGGCATCGAGGACTACAAGGTGCTCAAGACGTCCTGCCCGGCCACCGGCACCATCGCCGGCACGGCCTACGCGAAGTGCGGCAGCAACTGGTGGTCCTACGACACCCCGGCCACCATCGGCACGAAGATGTCCTGGGCCAAGCAGCAGGGCCTCGGTGGTGCCTTCTTCTGGGAGTTCAGCGGTGACACCGGCAACGGCGAGCTGGTGAACGCCATCAACAGCGGTCTGTCGTAAGGGCCCACGGGTCCCTGGACCAGCGAAGCGCCCCCGGACCAGATCCGGGGGCGCTCTGCGCCGTCCTACGCCACATTCACCCTCTGTCCGGGCGGTGCCGCCTCCAGCCAGGCCAGGAAGCCCGTCAGCGCGTCCTCGCTCATCGCGAGCTCAAGGCGCGTACCGCGGTGCAGGCAGGTGAGGACGACCGCGTCGGAGAGCAGGGCGAGTTCCTCCTCGCCCTCGGGCAGACGGCGGCCGGCCACCTCGATGGACGCCCGCTCCAAGGTGCGGCGCGGGCGGGGCGCGTAGGAGAAGACACGGAACCACTCGACGCGGTCGCCGTTGTAGCGGGCGACACCGTAGCTCCAGCCCTTGCCGCTGGTGTCTGCCTTCTCCGGTACGTCCCAGCGCAGGCTGCAGTCGAAAGTGCCGCCCGAACGCTGGATGAGCCTGCGGCGCAGGCCGAAGACGAACAGTCCCATCACCACGAGCAAGACCACCAGCCCGCACACAGTCAGAGCGAGGACCATCGACACCGACCTCCTCGTCTCCTAGGTAATGGAACGGAAAAAACACCCACATTCACCTCAGCCGCGGCCGGTACCGGATTGCTCCGGTACCGGCCGCGGCTGAGTGACGTCATCACACGGCGGGCTGGGTTCAGCTCGCCGTCGCCGCGCGCAGTCGGACCTCCGCGCGGCGCTCGGCATGAGCGTCGCCCTCCGCCTTCGCGCGTTCGAGCTCCCGCTCGGTGCGCTGGACGTCGATCTCGTCCGAGAGTTCGGCGATCTCCGCCAGCAGCGACAGCTTGTTGTCCGCGAACGAGATGAAACCGCCGTGCACAGCGGCGATGACGGTCGCACCTTCACTCGTACGGATGGTCACCGGGCCCGACTCCAGCACACCGAGCAGCGGCTGGTGACCGGGCATGACGCCGATGTCGCCGGACGTGGTGCGCGCGACGACCAGGGTGGCCTCGCCGGACCAGACCTGGCGGTCGGCGGCGACCAGCTCGACATGCAGCTCAGCAGCCAAGAGTGGCTCCTCGGGTCACCACCCGGCAGGGCTGCCGGGTGTTGGGGTCAATTCTAAGGGGCGTGGGAGAGGGGGCGGGACCGCACCCGCCCCCTCGGGTGAGCTCGATGCTCAGGAGACGCCCAGCTCCTTCGCGTTCTTCTTCAGGTCCTCGATACCACCGCACATGAAGAACGCCTGCTCGGGGAAGTGGTCGTACTCGCCGTCGCAGATCGCGTTGAACGCCGCGATCGACTCGTCCAGCGGCACGTCCGAGCCGTCCACACCGGTGAACTGCTTGGCGACGTGGGTGTTCTGGGACAGGAAGCGCTCCACGCGACGGGCACGGTGGACGACGAGCTTGTCCTCCTCGCCGAGCTCGTCGATACCGAGGATCGCGATGATGTCCTGCAGGTCCTTGTACTTCTGCAGGATGTTCTTCACGCGCATGGCCGCGTTGTAGTGGTCCGCCGCGATGTAGCGGGGATCCAGGATCCGGGACGTCGAGTCCAGCGGGTCCACGGCCGGGTAGATGCCCTTCTCCGAGATCGGACGGGACAGAACCGTCGTCGCGTCGAGGTGGGCGAAGGTGGTGGCCGGGGCCGGGTCGGTCAGGTCGTCCGCGGGGACGTAGATCGCCTGCATCGAGGTGATCGAGTGACCGCGGGTCGAGGTGATGCGCTCCTGGAGGAGACCCATCTCGTCGGCCAGGTTCGGCTGGTAACCCACCGCGGACGGCATACGGCCGAGCAGCGTGGAGACCTCGGAACCGGCCTGCGTGAAGCGGAAGATGTTGTCGATGAAGAACAGCACGTCCTGCTTCTGGACGTCGCGGAAGTACTCGGCCATGGTCAGGCCGGCCAGCGCGACGCGCAGACGGGTGCCCGGGGGCTCGTCCATCTGACCGAAGACGAGCGCGGTCTTGTCGATGACGCCCGACTCGCTCATCTCGTCGATGAGGTCGTTGCCCTCACGGGTGCGCTCGCCGACACCGGCGAACACGGAGACACCGTCGTGGTTGTTGGCGACGCGGTAGATCATCTCCTGGATGAGCACCGTCTTGCCGACGCCGGCGCCGCCGAACAGACCGATCTTGCCGCCCTTGACGTACGGGGTCAGCAGGTCGATGACCTTGACGCCGGTCTCGAACATCTCGGTCTTCGACTCGAGCTCGTCGAAGTTCGGCGCCTTGCGGTGGATCGGCCAGCGCTCGCCGTCGTACTCGGCGTCGACGTTCAGCACCTCACCGAGGGTGTTGAACACCTTGCCCTTGGTGAAGTCGCCGACCGGGACGGAGATCGCCGAGCCGGTGTCCGTCACCGGGGACTGGCGGACCAGGCCGTCGGTGGGCTGCATGGAGATCGTACGGACGATGCCGTCACCGAGGTGCTGGGCGACCTCGAGCGTCAGCGTCTTCTTCTCGCCCTCGTTCGCCGGGTCGGCGACCTCGACGTGAAGGGCGTTGTTAATTTCCGGCATCGCGTCGACGGGGAACTCCACGTCGACGACCGGGCCGATGACCCGCGCGACGCGGCCCGCCGCCGTGGCCGTCTCAACAGTGGTGGTCATTACTTGTCACTCCCCGCGGTCGCGTCGGCCAGGGCGCTCGCGCCACCGACGATCTCGCTGATTTCCTGGGTGATTTCGGCCTGGCGGGCCGCGTTGGCAAGCCGGGAGAGCGTGTTGATCAGCTCGCCCGCGTTGTCGGTGGCCGACTTCATCGCGCGCCGGGTGGCGGCGTGCTTCGAAGCGGCCGACTGGAGCAGCGCGTTGTAGATACGGCTCTCCACATAGCGCGGCAGCAGCGCGTCGAGGACGTCCTCGGCCGAGGGCTCGAAGTCGTACAGCGGAAGGATCTCGTCCTTCGCCGCTGCCTGCTCCGACACCTCTTCGAGGCGCAGCGGCAGGAGCCGGGCGTCGATCGCCGTCTGCGTCATCATCGAGACGAACTCCGTGTAGACGATGTGGAGTTCGTCCACGCCGCCGTCCTCGGTGTTCTGCTGGATGGCCTCGATCAGCGGGGCCGCCACCGTCTTGGCGTCCGCGTACGACGGCTCGTCGGTGAAGCCGGTCCACGACTCCGCGATCTTGCGCTCACGGAAGTTGTAGTGGGCCACACCCCGCCGGCCGACGATGTAGGCGTCGACCTGCTTGCCCTCGCCCTCGAGGCGCACGGTCAGCTGCTCCGCCGCCTTGATGGCGTTGGAGTTGAAGGCGCCGGCCAGGCCGCGGTCGCTCGTCAGGAGCAGCACCGCGGCGCGGGTCGGGTTGTCCGCCTCCGTGGTCAGCGGGTGCTTGGTGTTGGACCCGGTTCCGACCGCCGTGACCGCGCGGGTCAGTTCCTGCGCGTACGGCGTGGAGGCCGACACCTTGCGCATCGCCTTGACGACGCGCGAGGCGGCGATCATCTCCATCGCCTTGGTGATCTTCTTGGTCGCGGTGACGGATCGGATGCGACGCTTGTAGACCCGGAGCTGGGCTCCCATGAGTCAGGTCCCTTCCTTACGTCACTTGGCGGCAGCGGCCGGGGTGTCCTCGCCGAGCAGCTTTCCGTCGCCCGTCTCGAACTGCTTCTTGAACTCGGCGATCGCCTCGGCGGCGGCCTGGAGCGTGTCGTCGGACATCTTGCCGCCCTCCTTGATGGAGGTCATGAGGCCCTGCTCCTTGCGGTGCAGGTACTCCAGGAGCTCCTTCTCGAAGCGGCGGATGTCGGCGACCGGCACGTCGTCCATCTTGCCGGTGGTACCGGCCCACACGGAGACGACCTGGTCCTCGGTGGCCATCGGCTGGTACTGGTCCTGCTTCAGCAGCTCGACCATGCGCTGACCGCGCTCCAGCTGGGCCTTCGAGGCCGCGTCCAGGTCGGAACCGAAGGCGGCGAACGCCTCCAGCTCACGGAACTGGGCCAGGTCCACGCGCAGACGGCCGGAGACCTGCTTCATCGCCTTGTGCTGCGCGGAACCACCGACTCGGGAGACGGAGATACCGACGTTCAGCGCGGGGCGCTGACCGGCGTTGAACAGGTCCGACTCCAGGAAGCACTGGCCGTCGGTGATGGAGATGACGTTGGTCGGGATGAACGCCGAGACGTCGTTGGCCTTGGTCTCGACGATCGGCAGACCGGTCATCGAGCCCTTGCCCATGTCGTCGGACAGCTTCGCGCAGCGCTCCAGCAGACGGGAGTGCAGGTAGAAGACGTCGCCCGGGTAGGCCTCACGGCCCGGCGGACGGCGCAGCAGCAGCGACACGGCACGGTAGGCGTCGGCCTGCTTCGACAGGTCGTCGAAGATGATCAGGACGTGCTTGCCCTGGTACATCCAGTGCTGGCCGATGGCGGAACCGGTGTAGGGCGCCAGGTACTTGAAGCCGGCCGGGTCGGACGCCGGGGCGGCCACGATGGTCGTGTACTCCAGCGCGCCGTTCTCCTCCAGCGAGCGCCGGACCGACGCGATGGTGGAGCCCTTCTGGCCGATGGCGACGTAGATGCAGCGGACCTGCTTGTTCGGGTCGCCGGTGCGCCAGTTGTCGCGCTGGTTGATGATCGTGTCGACGGCCAGCGCGGTCTTGCCGGTCTGACGGTCACCGATGATCAGCTGACGCTGGCCGCGGCCGATCGGGGTCATGGCGTCGACGGCCTTGTAGCCCGTCTCCATCGGCTCGTGCACCGACTTGCGCTGCATGACCGTGGGGGCCTGCAGTTCGAGGGCGCGGCGGCCCTCGGTCTCGATCTCGCCGAGGCCGTCGATCGGGTTGCCGAGCGGGTCCACCACGCGGCCGAGGTAGCCCTCGCCCACGGCGACGGACAGGACCTCACCGGTGCGCTGCACCGGCTGGCCCTCCTCGATACCGCTGAACTCACCGAGGACGATGGCACCGATCTCGCGCTCCTCGAGGTTGAGGGCGAGGCCGAGGGTGCCGTCCTCGAACTTCAGCAGTTCGTTGGCCATGGCCGAGGGAAGGCCCTCGACCTTCGCGATGCCGTCGCCGGCAAGGGTGACCGTACCGACCTCCTCGCGCGAGGCCGCGTCCGGCTTGTACGACTGGACGAAGTTCTCCAGCGCGTCCCGGATCTCCTCCGGCCGGATCGTGAGCTCCGCCATCTGGGTTCCCTGCTCTCCTTGTTGGGCCCGAAGTTTCACTTGGGGGGTATTCCACGAGTCGGGGACTCCCCCCAATAAGAGGTGAATCCTCTGCACGGCCCAACCAGGGCCGTCGTGTACGTCTTGCGTGTTGAGTTGCTGCTAGCTCGCCATGCGGCGGGCGGCGTCCTCGAGCCGGTCCGCGAGGGAGCCGTTGATGACCTCGTCGCCGACCTGCACCCGCATCCCGCCGAGGACGTCGGGGTCCACGTCGAGGTTGAGGTGCATCTGGCGGCCGTAGAGCTTGGCGAGGGCCGCGCCGAGGCGCTGCTTCTGCGTGTCGCTCAGCGGGACCGCCGAGGTGACGACGGCGACCATGCGGTTGCGGCGTTCGGCGGCGAGCTTGGTCAGGGACTCCAGTCCCGCTTCCAGGCTACGTCCCCGCGGCGCGGTCACAAGGCGCGTCACCAGACGCTCGGTGGTCGGGGCCGTGCGGCCGCCGAGCAGCCGGCGCAGCAGTTCCTTCTTGGCCGAGGCGGCCGCGGCGCGGTCGGTCAGGGCCGCGCGCAGCCCGGTGCTCGAGGAGACGATCCGGCCGAAGCGGAACAGTTCGTCCTCGACGTCGTCGAGCGTGCCGTTCTGCTGTGCCGCCGTGAGGTCGGCGACGTCCGCCAGCTCCTCCAGCGTGTCGACCAGGTCGCGGGGCTGCGACCAGCGGGAACGCACCATGCCGGACACCAGGTCGGTGGCCGTGCCGCCGATCTGCCCGCCGAGCAGGCGCTGCACCAGCGTGGCCTTGGCCTCGCCGGACTGCGCCGGGTCGGTCAGGACCCGACGCAGACCGACCTCGCGGTGGAGCAGCGCGGTGACGGCCGCCAGTTCGTCGGCGAGCCGGCCGGCGTCCACGGAGGTGGAGTCCGTCAGCGCGTCCAGACGCTCCCGTGCGGCGGTCAGCGCCTCACGGCTGGCTCCGTGCATGGTCATCGAGTCGCCTCGGCCTTCGAAGCGGCTTCATCGAGGCCGTCGAGGAAGCGGTCGATCACACGGCTCTGCCGGGCGTGGTCCTCGAGGGACTCGCCGACGAGCTTGCCGGCCAGCTCGGTGGCCAGCGTGCCGACGTCCTGCCGGAGCGCGGACGCGGCGGCCTTGCGGTCGGCCTCGATCTGGGCGTGGCCGGCGGCGACGATCTCCTCGCGCTGACGCTGGCCCTCGGCCCGCATCTCGGCGATGAGCGTGGCGCCCTGCTCCTGTGCCTCCTGGCGCAGGCGCGCGGCCTCGTGGCGGGCCTCGGCGAGCTGAGCCTTGTACTGCTCAAGGACGCTCTGGGCCTCGGTCTGCGCGGCCTCGGCCTTCTCGATACCGCCCTCGATGGCCTCGCGGCGCTCCTCCAGAACCTTGTTGATGTTCGGGAGGAGCTTCTTCGCGAGGAAACCGAAGACGATGACGAAGGCGATCAGGCCGATGACAAGCTCGGGGATCGGCGGGACGAGCGGGTTCTCCGTCTCGGCCGCGACCGTGAGCAGCGGGCTCATGTTTCTGCCTTTCGTCTGGTCGGCTGGAAGTGAATCAGCTGATTACTTGATGCCGTAGACGAACGGCATGACCAGACCGATCAGCGCCAGCGCCTCACAGAAGGCGAAGCCGAGGATCTGGTTGGCGCGGATCAGGCCGGCGGCCTCGGGCTGACGGGCCAGCGCCTGGGTGCCGTTACCGAAGATGATGCCGACGCCGACGCCGGGGCCAATGGCAGCGAGGCCGTAACCGATGGAGCCGATCGAGCCGGTAACAGCGGCAAGGGTCTGGGACATGCCAGTTCTTCCTTTTCTTTACGGACCGGTGGGGGTTGGCCACCGGACGATCAAGGGGTTCCTGCGCGGGTCGCTCAGTGGTGCTCGGCGAGCGCGCCCTGGATGTAGGTGCACGTCAGGAGGACGAAGACGTACGCCTGCAGTGCCTGGATGAAGAGCTCGAAGGCCGTCATCACGAGCGTCATGACGAAGCTGACACCGGCGTAGGCGATACCGATGCCGTTGAGCAGGTACCAGCTCGCGATCGTGAAGAGCAGCAGCAGCGTGTGGCCCGCGAACATGTTGGCGAAGAGTCGCACCGCGTGGGTGAACGGCCGCACCAGCAGGTTCGAGAAGAACTCGATGAGCATGGCCAGCGGCAGCACCGGGCCCAGCGACTTGTCGTAGCCCGTGACGTTCTTGAAGAAGCCCACGAATCCGTGACGCTTGAAGGTCAGCGAGATCCACAGCACGTAGACGATCAGGGCCAGGATCGCCGGGTACGCGATGATCGCGGTGACCGGGAACTGGGCGACCGGGACGATCGACCAGAGGTTCATCATCCAGATGAAGAAGAACAGGGAGACGACGAGCGGGACGTACTTCTCGCCTTCCTTCTTGCCGATCGTCTCGTAGACGACCCCGCGTCGGATGAAGTCGTAGCCCGCCTCGGCGACCATCTGGAGCTTGCCCGGCACGACCTGGGGCCTGCGGAAGGCGGCCCAGAAGAATCCGACGACGATGATGGAGCCGAGCAGCGCCAGCAGCATCGTCTTGTTGAAGTACAGGTTGCTGTCCGCGTTGCCCCAGAGGGGCTCGAACAGGAACGAGTGCAGGCCCGGAGCGGGGAAGCCACAGCCGGCGAAGATGTGGCAGTCGGTCTCGAAGGCGAGCACCTGCGTCGGGTCAGCACTCACCGCGGGCTCCTTCAGCGTGGCGCATAGGTACGGCAACCTCGTTGTGTCGGCGCGGCGTGCGGCCGCGGTTCGGCACGGGACTGGTGTTACGGATGTGGGGGCGGCAGTGGGGCATCTCGCCTCGCGATCGAACAGGCGTCAGCTCGGATGCCCGCGCCCGCGATGCCGCAGTTGGCACCGGACGATAGCAGGATCTCTCGTGCGTCCTTATCCCGGCCCTACCGCTCACGACGAGCGCTCCGTCTTGTGGGACTTCTCGTCGGCCGTGGACGGAGCCGAGTCGGGCTCGACGTAAAGAATCTTGGACTTCATATGGGCCCGCGTCTGCGCCGCGATCCATGCCAGTGTGACAGCGAGCAGCGTGAAGGCGAAGGCCCGGGGGTTGAACAGCGTCGTGTGCTTGAACACTGCCAGGAAGACGAACAGCAGGAGGATCTGCGTCGCGTAGAGCATCAGGCCCATCGCCTGAAAAAGGTGCGGAAGCGACCTGGCGGTGCGCTGCAGGACGTAGAGGCCGATCCCCATGAAGAGGATCGCGATCACGGTCGCGACGACCGCGCCGATCGCTCCCTTGCCGCCGGCGACCACACCGCTGATGACGGCGGCAACCGCACCGACGGCGGCTGTGGGCACAGCGGCCTCGGCCAGGATCCGGGCGTCATTGGACGGCATCGCGGCAACTCCGCATTCACAGGGGGCAGGGCGTCGTCATGGGACGAGCGTAGTCCCGGCGCCGAGGGGGAAAACCTCGGCCCCACCAGGACCTTCGCACTGTGGCCCTTCGGCTGTCCGGGATACTCGTGAACGGTATCACAAACTATTTGATGAGGTCTTTACCTCAAAGGTGTGCTGACCCTCACAGGTGAGAGTACAGCTGCACTTCTGTGCAAAATCCAGCCCTGTTCGCCCGACATTGCGGGGATTTGACGCCCCACGAGTTGGCAACGCTTTAGTCAGATTCTTACCTTGGCGCCGTCAGCGCGACGTTCCGGCTTTCCGCCCGTCCAGGGCGCGCGAACGGGCTCCCACGGCGGTCGCTCCGTTGACACCACCGGCCGCGCCGGCACGGACTCCCACGCCCGCCACCACGGGCGTCTTCTCCTGCGCCGGGCTCTCCTCGGACGCGCAGGGCGCGGCGGCCTCGGAGTCCGCGGACGACGCGGACGTCGCCGTCGCGGGCGTGGAGGCGTCCGGGAGGGCGGCCGCGCGGCGGCGCCGGTAGCGCGGCGGCACGAACCGCTCGGCCCAGCGCGGGGCGCGCGGAGTGAAGCGCGGCAGCAGGAGCAGCACAAGGCCGATGAAGCTGAGCACCACGATGCCCAGCACGATCCACATGGAGGCCGACTTGACCGAGTAGGTGAGCGCGCCGAAGCCGATCAGGGCCGCCCAGAAGTACATGATCAGCACGGCCCGGCTGTGCGAGTGGCCGATCTCCAGCAGGCGGTGGTGCAGATGACCGCGGTCGGCGGCGAACGGCGACTTGCCGTTCCAGGTGCGCCGCACGATGGCCAGGATCAGGTCGGCGGCCGGGATGGCGATGATCGTCAGCGGCATCAGCAGCGGGATGTAGACCGGCACCATCTGGTGCACCGCGTTGCGCTCGGAGCCGGAGAACAGCTTCATCACGTCCGGGTCGACCTGCCCGGTCACCGAGATCGCGCCGGCCGCCAGCACCAGGCCGATGAGCATGGACCCCGAGTCGCCCATGAAGATCCGCGCGGGGTGCATGTTGTGCGGCAGGAAGCCCAGGCACATGCCCATGAGGACGGCCGCGAAGAGGGTCGCGGGGGCGGCGGCCTCGATGCCGTACGAGTACCAGATCCGGTAGGCGTACATGAAGAACGCGGCGGCCGCGATGCACACCATGCCGGAGGCCAGGCCGTCGAGGCCGTCGACGAAGTTGACCGCGTTGATGGTGATGACGACCAGGGCCACCGTGAGCAGGGTGCCCTGCCACTGGGTGAGCGCGACCGTCCCGACGCCGGGCACGGGCAGCCACAGGATCGTCAGGCCCTGCATCACCATGACGCCGGCCGCGATCATCTGGCCGCCCAGCTTGATCAGGGCGTCGATCTCGAACTTGTCGTCCAGGACGCCGATCAGCCAGATCAGGGCGGCGCCGGAGAGCAGCGCGCGCGGCTCGTTCGACTTCTCGAAGACGTCGTTGAGGTTGGTGAGGTGGTCGGCGACGAGCAGGCCCGCGCACAGGCCGAAGAACATGGCGATACCGCCGAGCCGGGGAGTGGGCTCCCGGTGCACGTCACGTGCCCGGATCTCCGGCATCGCCCCCGCAACGATCGCGAACTTGCGTACCGGCCCTGTCAGCAGATACGTCACCGCGGCCGTGATGCAGAGCGTCAGCAGGTATTCACGCACAGGCTTCCCCACAGGTCTCGCTGGCCTTCTCAGCCCCACACCCTAGCGACGCAGGCATATGTATGGGGACTTCCGGGTAGCGACGATGGTTGCACGTGTGGCTGTGTACGGTTTTGTACGGCCGTTCGGCTACCCCGTCTCAGCCGGGATACGGCGGAAACCGGCCTGTGAGTTCGCGCACGTCCTGACGTGCGCTCGCCCCGTCGGCCTCGCCGCGCAGCACCTTGCCGAACAGGACGGCTATCCACTCCATCTCCTGCTGGCCCATGCCCTGGGTGGTCACCGCGGCGGTGCCCAGGCGCAGCCCGCGTCCGTCGGCGTGCGGCAGCGCGCAGCAGTCGAGGACGATACCGGCGGCGGCCAGCCGTCCGCGGGCGGCGCGGCCCTCGATGCCGAGCGGCGCCGGATCCACGGTGATCAGGTGGGTGTCCGTGCCGCCGGTGGTGACGATCAGGCCTTCCGCGGCCAGCCGGGCGGCGAGCACCCGCGCGTTGGCGACGACCTGGTGGGCGTAGGCGGCGAAGGCCGGGGTCGCGGCCTCGCCGAACGCGACGGCCTTGGCGGCGATGGTGTGCATCTGGGCGCCGCCCTGGGTGAACGGGAACACGGCACGGTCGACGCGCTCGGCCAGCTCGCTCCCGCACAGGATCATCCCGCCGCGCGGTCCGCGCAGCACCTTGTGGGTGGTGGCGCACACCACGTCGGCGTACGGCACGGGGCTGGGCGCCGCCCTGCCGGCGACGAGTCCGATGGGGTGGGCCGCGTCGGCGATCAGATAGGCGCCGACCTCGTCGGCGACCGCGCGGAAGAAGGCGTAGTCGATGTGGCGCGGGTAGGCGATGGAACCGCACACGATCGCCTTGGGCCGGTGCGTGTGGGCGAGCGTGCGCACCTGCTGGTGGTCGATGAGCCCGGTCTCGGCGTCGACACCGTAGCCGACGAAGTCGAACCACCGGCCGGAGAAGTTCGCGGGCGAGCCGTGCGTGAGGTGCCCGCCGTAGGGCAGGCCGAGGGCGAGCACGGTGTCGCCTGGCCGCAGCAGCGCGGCGTAGGCGGCGAGCACCGCGGACGAGCCCGAATGGGCCTGCACGTTGGCGTGTTCGGCGCCGAAGAGAGCCTTGGCCCGCGCCACGGCGAGGCGTTCGGCGGCGTCCACGAACTCGCAGCCGCCGTGGTGCCGGGCGCCCGGATAGCCCTCGGCGTACTTGTTCGCCAGCACCGAGCCGAGCGTGGCCAGCACCGCGGGCGAGGTGAAGTTCTCCGCCGCGGTCAGCTGGAGCGTCGTCGACTGCCGGTCCAGCTCCCCCAGCAGCACGTCGGCCAGCTCGGGGTCCTGCCGGCGCAGGAGATCGGCCTCGAGAACGGGGATGACCGACATGTGGCGCTCCGGACGGTCGACGTTGACGTACGTCCAATGTAGGCCCGCGAGCCCGGCCTCGCGCGGCCCCTTGGGCCGTCACGGCGATGCCCACGGGCCCCTGCGGTCACGTTCCCGGGGCCCGACGGACGGGCCCGCGCGGAGGCCCCGGGCGGACGGGCTGTGCGGGGCCCGGGAAGGCCGCGACGAGCGACGGAGCGTCCACGGGCCCCGGTCCACCCGGCCGCCCTTCCACGAGCCCCCAGCCGGGGCCCACCGGCCCGTCCGGAACGCTCCTGCCGGGCTCCGGCCTGCCGCGGCTCTGCGGTGCTCCAGCGGGGCCCACACGCCGCCCCCAGGACATCCGCGGCCTCCGGGCGTGGCACGGGCTCCCAGGAGCCGCCTCCCGCCGTACCGCCCGCGGTGGGTCAGGCGCGCGCCCGTACGCCCGTCAGGGCCGTCACCACGGGGTCCAGGGCCTGGTGTATCTCGTCGCCCACGGAACGGAAGAACGTCAGGGGGGCGCCGTAGGGGTCGTAGACCTCGTCGGCCTCGGCGGTGGGGGCCAGGAGCCACCCGCGCAGCGCGGCGGCGGCGCGGACCAGCGCGCGGGCGCGCTCGACCACGCCGTCCTCCAGCGGCGGCAGGGTGGCCGGATCTATCGCCTTCACCAGGCGGGTGAACTCCTTGAGGGTGAAGGTGCGCAGACCTGCCGAGTGGCCCATGGAGATGACCTGGGCGCGGTGGTCGAGGGTCGCGGTGAGCACCAGGTCGGCCCGGATCACGTGCTCGTCCAGCAGTTCCCGGCCGGTGAAGCCGGAGGCGTCCGCGCCGAAGTCGGCCAGCACGGTCTCCGCGTTGGCCTCCATCGGCGCGCCCTCGTGACCCCAGGTGCCCGCGCTCTCCACGATCAGCCCGCCGCCCCGCGGATCCCCGAGCCGGTCCGCCACGAAGTGCCGGGTCAGCCGCTCGGTGATGGGCGAGCGGCACACGTTCCCTGTGCTGACGTGCAGGATGCGGAAGGTGTCGCCTATGCCACGCCCCGCGTCAGGGGCCGTCAATTCGCCACCTCGAGGTCGGGTACCACCTTGCGCAGCTCCTCCGGCGACAGGGCGCCCTCACGCAGCAGCACGGGCACCTTGCGGCTGACGTCGACGATGGAGGACGGGACGTTGCCGGGGGTCGGGCCGCCGTCGAGGTAGACGGAGACGGAGTCGCCGAGCATCTCCTGCGCGGCGTCGCAGGTCTCCGGCGCCGGGTGGCCGGTCAGGTTCGCCGACGACACGGCCATCGGGCCGACCTCCGTGAGCAGCTCGATGGCGACCGGGTGCAGCGGCATCCGCACGGCGACCGTGCCCCGGGTGTCCCCGAGGTCCCACTGGAGGGACGGCTGGTGCCGGGCGACCAGCGTCAGCGCGCCCGGCCAGAAGGCGTCCACGAGTTCCCAGGCCATCTCGGAGAAGTCCGTGACCAGCCCGTGCAGCGTGTTCGGGGAACCGATGAGCACGGGGGTCGGCATGTTGCGGCCCCGGCCCTTCGCGGCGAGCAGGTCGGCCACGCCCTCGGAGGAGAACGCGTCGGCGCCGATGCCGTAGACGGTGTCGGTGGGCAGCACCACGAGCTCGCCCCGGCGGACGGCGGAAGCGGCCTCGCGCAGACCGGTCACGCGGTCGGTGGCGTCGTTGGTGTCGTATCGCCGTGCCATTGTCAGCGGGCCTCCTCGTACACGTACTGCTGGTCGGACGTCCTGATGAGGGTCACGGCAGCGCCTTGCGGGCGGTGGCGAACCGCGGCCGGTTGTTGAGGTCGGGATGGTCGGCGGCGTCGGCCCAGCCCCGCTCCTCGGTGAAGATCCACGGCACCTGTCCCCCCTGGGTGTCGGCGTGCTCCACGACGACGACTCCGCCCGGCCGCAGCAGCCGGTGCGCGGTGCGCTCGATGCCGCGGATCAGGTCGAGGCCGTCCTCCCCGGAGAACAACGCCAGTTCCGGGTCGTAGTCGCGGGCCTCGGGGGCGACGTACTCCCATTCGGTGAGCGGGATGTACGGCGGGTTGGAGACGACGAGGTCGACCTGGCCGTCGAGGTCGGGGAAGGCCGTCCGGGCGTCGCCCTGGCGCAGGTCGACCCGGGATCTCTGCGTGTTCTTGCGGGTCCACTTCAGCGCGTCGTCGCTCAGCTCCACGGCGTGCACACGGGAGCGCGGCACCTCCTGGGCCAGGGCGAGCGCGATGGCCCCCGAGCCGGTGCACAGGTCGACGATGCACGGCTCGACCACGTCCATGGCCCGTACGGCGTCTATGGCCCAGCCCACCACGGACTCGGTCTCCGGCCGGGGCACGAACACCCCCGGCCCGACCTGGAGTTCCAGATACCGGAAGTAGGCACGCCCGGTGATGTGCTGGAGCGGCTCACGCTGCTCGCGCCGGGCGATGACCTCCCAGTAGCGGGCGTCGAAGTCGGCGTCCTTCACGGTGTGCAGCTGGCCCCGCTTGACGCCGTGCACGAACGCGGCGAGTTCCTCCGCGTCGGTGCGCGGCGAGTCCACGCCCGCGTCGGCCAGCCGCTGGGTGGCCTGCGCCACCTCCGCGAGCAGCACGCTGCGGGGACTCGGGGGCCGCCCCCCGGATTCTTGCTGCACGCTGGTCCTCCGTTGGTGCTCGTACATACGCACGCGCCGCGTGCGTACGTGTCTTACGCGGCCGCGAGCTTGGCGGCCGAGTCCGCGTCGACGCAGGCCTGGATCACCGCGTCCAGTTCGCCGTCCAGGACCTGGTCCAGGTTGTACGCCTTGAATCCGACGCGGTGGTCCGAGATGCGGTTCTCCGGGAAGTTGTACGTGCGGATCTTCTCGGAGCGGTCGACGGTGCGGACCTGGCTGCGTCGGGCGTCGGCGGCCTCCCGCTCCGCCTCCTCCTGCGCCGCGGCCAGCAGCCTGGAGCGCAGGATACGCAGTGCCTGCTCCTTGTTCTGCAGCTGGCTCTTCTCGTTCTGGCAGGAGGCGACGACCCCGGTGGGCAGGTGCGTGATGCGCACCGCGGAGTCCGTGGTGTTGACGGACTGGCCGCCGGGCCCGGAGGACCGGTAGACGTCGATGCGGAGGTCGTTGGGGTTGATCTCCACGTCCACCTCCTCGGCCTCGGGGGTGACCAGCACACCGGCCGCGGAGGTGTGGATACGGCCCTGTGACTCGGTGGCCGGCACCCGCTGCACGCGGTGCACCCCGCCCTCGTACTTCAGCCGGGCCCACACGCCCTGGCCGGGCTCGGTCTGCCCGCGGGTCTTCACCGCGACCTGGACGTCCTTGTAGCCGCCCAGCTCGGACTCGGTGGCGTCGATGATCTCGGTCTTCCAGCCCACGCGCTCGGCGTACCGCAGGTACATGCGCAGCAGGTCGCCGGCGAACAGGGCCGACTCGTCGCCGCCCGCGCCCGCCTTGATCTCCAGGATGACGTCCTTGTCGTCGCTGGGGTCGCGCGGGACGAGCAGGAGGCGCAGCTTCTCGGTCAACTCCTCGCGCCGCTGCTCCAGCTCCTTGGCCTCGGCCGCGAAGTCGGGGTCGTCCGCGGCGAGTTCGCGCGCGGTGTCGACGTCGTCGCCGGTCTGCTTCCAGGAGCGGTACGTGGCGACGATCGGGGTGAGCTCGGCGTAGCGCTTGTTGAGCTTGCGCGCGCCTGCCTGGTCGGCGTGGACCGACGGGTCGGCGAGCTGCTTCTCCAGGTCGGCGTGCTCGGCGACGAGTTCCTCGACGGCCTCGAACATCTTTCGGCTCCTGTACTGCCTGTACTGCTGGGGTGGGGGAAGGCGGGCGACCAAAAACGCCGGTCCCGGCGTACCCCGGGGCGGGGGCACGGCCGTGGACCGGCGAAGAGGGGCTCGCTACTTCTTGGAGCCGGCGGCAGCCTTGCCGAAGCGGGCCTCGAAGCGGGCCACACGGCCACCGGTGTCGAGGATCTTCTGCTTGCCCGTGTAGAACGGGTGGCACTCGGAGCAGACCTCGGCCCGGATGCTGCCGGACTCGATGGTGCTGCGAGTGGTGAACGACGCGCCGCAGGTGCAGCTGACCTGCGTCTCGACGTACGCGGGGTGGATGTCGCGCTTCAAGGTGTCTCCTAGAGTTCCGGGAGGGCGCCGGGTCGCAGCCGCGGAATGCGGAGCGTGAACCGGAGCCGACGTACCAGTCTGCCAGGACTGGGGCCATTCACCCAAACCGGGGGGTGGGGCCGGGTATTCCCCGCGGGTTCCCGTGCCTCTAGTGCTGTGACCGGAAAGGTTTGCCGGAAAGCTCGCGGCGTCCGGTGCGGTGCATCGCAAGGCGGAGCATCGCCCGTGTACTGGATGTACTCGGGTGATGCGACAACGCGGCGAGGTGCCGTGCCGGGCGTCGCGAGCCGGTGAACCTTTCCGGTCGCAGCACTAGGGGGCGCTCACCACTCCGCTTGCCTTGCCGGCGGCCGTGCCCCTGGTGGCCGACCTGGGGATGGGGCGGTCGTTCCTCAGGGCGCTCCAGATCTGCTGGGCCTTGGCCTTGTCGACGAGGACGCGGTTGGGGTTGGCCGGGTCGTACTGGACGGGCATCGTGACCATGTTCATGTGGGAGGAGCTGATGCCCTTCAGGCCGTCGGCGAAGGCGATCAGGGAGTTCACCGAGCCGAGGTCGGAGTCGGCGGTGACGGTCCTGGTCGCGGTGTCGGCGAGGTCGTAGAGCTTCTTGGGGTTGGTGAGCACGCCGATGTGCTTGACCTGGTCGGCCAGGGCCTTCACGAAGGCCTGCTGGAGCTGGATGCGGCCGAGGTCGGAGCCGTCGCCGACGCCGTGCCGGGTGCGGACCAGGCCGAGGGCCTGCTGTCCGTCGAGGGTGTGCGTGCCGGCCTTGAGGTCGAGGTGGCTGTTCGGGTCGTCGATGTTCCTCGTCGTGGTGACCTGGACCCCGCCGAGTTCGTCGATGAGCTTTCGGAAGCCGCTGAAGTCGACCTCCAGGTAGTGGTCCATCCGCAGGCCGGTCATCGACTCGACGGTCTTCACCGCACAGGCGGCGCCACCGGCGGAGTACGACTCGTTGAACATCGCGTGGTGCGCCGCCGGGTGCGTGCCGCCCTTGGCGTCGGTGCACTCGGGGCGGTCGACCAGGGTGTCGCGCGGTACGGAGACCACACCGGCCCTCTTGTGGCCCTCGTACACGTGCACGATCATCGCCGTGTCGGAGCGGGCGCTGCCGTCGTCGGTGCCGCCGCCGAGTTTCCTGTTGCCGCCGGCGCGGGTGTCGGAGCCGAGGACCAGGATGTTCTCGGAGCCGTTGTCGGCCTTGGTGGGCCGGTCGCCGCCGAGGGCCTGGTTGATGTCGATCGTCCTGAGATTGCCGTTGAGCTTGAAGTAGAGGAAGCCGGCTCCCGCGCCGCCGAGCACGACGATGCCCGCGGCGGTCAGGGCCATGGCCGTCAGGGCCCTGCGCCGCCCGGTGGGGGGCTTGCGACGGCGGCCCTTGCCTCGGCGGCGTGGCCCGGTGTCGCCGGGCTCCCCTGGTATGCCCGGTCCTCGCGTGCTGTCGGCAGGCATGCGCTCCTCGGCTCTCGTGTCTGCGGTCGGTTACCCCCTGCGGTCGGGGTCGGACTCCGGTCTGTTCTCGGTCATGAGACCCGTACCGCACTATCGTCGCTCGTCCGGTCAGACGGGGGAATTCGGGAAAGGGTTGCACAACACTGCGGGTCCACCCCATGCGGACATAGGCACCATGCACGGCTGTGTACCCCTTGGTAACCCCGCTCACCTGCGGTGACGCCGGGCCGGACGGCGCCGTGGAGAGCGGGGGCGGGACACGGCGCCTGTGGTGAAGCTCTCGCACGGCCCGCAGCGCTCGTACGGCCCGCGGACAGCGGAAGGCCGCCCCCTGGAACAGGGGACGGCCTTCTTCTTCGCTTCTTGCCGGGCTTACCGGCTTCTTACCGGCTTACCGGCTTGCTCGGCGGCAGAACAATCAGTCGCCGTTGCCGGGAGTCGGCGTGGTCTTCTGGATCTGCATCAGGAACTCGATGTTCGACTTGGTCTGCTTCATCTTGTCGAGGAGCAGCTCGATCGCCTGCTGCTGGTCGAGCGCGTGCAGCACCCGGCGCAGCTTCCAGACGACGGCCAACTCCTCGTTGCCGAGCAGGATCTCTTCCTTGCGGGTACCGGACGCGTCCACGTCCACCGCCGGGAAGATGCGCTTGTCGGCGAGCTTCCGGTCGAGCTTGAGCTCCATGTTGCCGGTGCCCTTGAACTCCTCGAAGATCACCTCGTCCATGCGGGACCCGGTGTCCACCAGGGCGGTGGCGAGGATGGTCAGCGAACCGCCGTCCTCGATGTTGCGGGCCGCACCGAAGAACCGCTTCGGCGGGTACAGGGCGGTCGAGTCGACACCACCGGACAGGATGCGGCCGGAGGCCGGGGCCGCCAGGTTGTACGCACGGCCCAGACGGGTGATCGAGTCCAGCAGCACGACCACGTCGTGACCCAGCTCCACCAGACGCTTGGCGCGCTCGATGGCGAGCTCGGCGACCGTGGTGTGGTCCTCGGCCGGACGGTCGAAGGTCGAGGAGATGACCTCGCCCTTCACCGACCGCTGCATGTCGGTGACCTCTTCCGGACGCTCGTCGACGAGGACGACCATCAGGTGGCACTCGGGGTTGTTGTGCGTGATCGCGTTGGCGACCGCCTGCATGATCATGGTCTTGCCGGTCTTCGGCGGGGCCACGATCAGACCGCGCTGGCCCTTGCCGATGGGCGAGACCATGTCGATGATGCGGGTCGTCAGGACGCCGGGGTCGGTCTCCAGACGGAGCCGGTCCTGCGGGTACAGCGGCGTCAGCTTGTTGAACTCGGGCCGCCCACGGCCGTGTTCGGGCGCCATGCCGTTGACGGAGTCCAGCCGCACCAGCGCGTTGAACTTCTCGCGGCGCTCGCCGTCCTTCGGCTGACGGACCGCGCCGGTGACGTGGTCGCCCTTGCGCAGGCCGTTCTTGCGGACCTGGGCGAGGGAGACGTACACGTCGTTGGGACCCGGCAGGTAGCCCGACGTCCGGATGAAGGCGTAGTTGTCGAGGATGTCGAGGATGCCCGCGACCGGGATCAGGACATCGTCCTCGGTGATCTGCGGCTCGGAGACGTCGTCACGGCCACGACGGCCACGGCGGTCGCGGTAGCGGCCGCGACGGCCCCGGCGGCCACCGTCGAAGTCGTCCCCGTCCTCGTCGGGCCGCTGCTGGCGGTCCTGACGGCCGCCGCTCTGCTGCTGGCCCTGCTGGCGCTGCTGCTGGCCGCCCTGGCCCTGCTGGTCGTCGCCCTTGCCGCGGCGGTCGCGGTCCCGGCCGCGCTCGCGGCGGTCGCGGCGGCGGCCCTCGCCGCCGTCAGCGGCGTCGCCCTGCGACTGCTGCTGGGCCTGGTTCTCGGCCTTCGACTCGCCCTTCGCCTCGGCGGCGACGGTCTCGGCGCCACCCGCCGGGGCGCCCGCCTCGGCGGTGGCCCGGCGCCGGCGGCGCTCGGCCGGAGCTTCGTCTCCCCCACGCTCGGCCTCGCCCGAGCGGGCGGCGCTCCCAGCGGGCTGGCCGGGGATCTCGATCTGCTGCTGCGCCACGGCCTTGGCGGGGGCGCCCGGCTGCTCCACGTCGTTCGAGAGCTTGGCGGCGGCCTCGGCCGTCTTCTTCGCGGGCGCGGCCTCGTCGGCCGTACGGGTCCGTGAGGTGGTGCGGCGCTTCGGCTTGGTCTCGGTGGCGTCCCCCGCGGCAGGCGCGGCCTTCGCGGCGGGGGCACCCCCGGCCGCCTGCGCCTCCTTGATGACCTCGATCAGCTGGCTCTTGCGCATGCGCGCGGTGCCCCTGATACCGAGGCCGGATGCGACCTGCTGCAGCTCGGCCAGCACCATGCCCTCGAGGCCGGTACCGCGGCGCCGCCGGGAGCCGGCACCGCTGGCAGGCGCGGAGGCGTCCGTGGCGGGCGCGGCAGCGGTCTCCTCGACACGTGCGCCCATCAGATCGGTGGTGTCGCTCACGAAGGGTCCTTCCCTGGAGCGGACGTCGGCCTGTCTGGCTCGGCGACCGGTTGTGCTGTCCGGCTTCGGTCCTTGCTGGTGAACCGTGCCGGGGCGGTGGTCCGCCCAAAACGGCGGAAGAGATATCTGGTGATTGGCGCTTCCTCGGCCATCAGCGGCATCGAGTGTCACTGAGTCACGTGGCGTGGTCGCACCGATTCCGGAGCGTGCCCGGCGGACCGCTCAGTGTGCGCATACGAGGTACTGCCCAGGTACGACGTACACCACACAGTGCGGCTTGGGGGGCTCCCGGAGGAATGTCTGTCCCGGACGGGGACACGAAGCACCTCGCCATGGTGGGGTCGGGTGCAGACTTGAGGTTAACACTACCGGATCCAACAAACATTCCCCCTCTCGAAATCCGGCAACCGCCGGATTTCAGATCTCCGCGCCTGCCGACAGCGGCAGTACGCAGGCTCCTTGCAGGTCGAGACTCAGCCTGTTGGCGGCCCAGTCGGCGCCCGCCAGTTGCTCCACCTTGTCCGCGGTGCCCGCGTCGGCGAGTGCCATGACGGTGGGTCCGGCGCCGGAGATGACCGCGGGGATGCCGTCCGCCCGCAGCCGTTCCACCAGTGCCGCGCTCTCCGGCATGGCGGGGGCGCGGTACTCCTGGTGGAGACGGTCCTCGGTGGCCGGCAGCAGCAACTCGGGGCGCCGGGTGAGGGCCTCGACGAGCAGGGCGGCGCGGCCCGCGTTGACGGCGGCGTCCACGTGCGGAACGGTGCGCGGGAGCAGGCCGCGCGCGGTTTCGGTGAGCACCGGCTTTCCCGGCACGAAAACCACCGGAACGATGGAATCGGAGGGCTCCATCCTGATGGCCCTGGCGGCTCCGGCCTCCATCCAGGAAAGGGTGAACCCGCCCATCAGACAGGCCGCCACGTTGTCCGGGTGGCCCTCGATCTCGGTGGCCAGCTCGAGCAGCGCCGTGTCGTCGAGCCTGGCCTCGGCGCCTATGGTCACGGCGCGGGCCGCGACTATTCCGGCGCAGATGGCGGCGGAGGAGGAGCCGAGGCCGCGGCCGTGCGGAATGCGGTTGGCGCAGACGATCTCCAGGCCGCGCGGCTGTCCGCCGAGTACGTCGAAGGCGGTACGCAGCGAACGGACGAGCAGGTGTTTCTCGTCCCGCGGCAGCGTCTCGCTGCCCTCGCCGGCGATGTCGATGTGCAGCCCGGAGTCGGCCACCCGGACCACGACGTCGTCGTAGAGCCCCAGCGACAGGCCGAGGGCGTCGAAGCCCGGGCCGAGGTTGGCGCTGGTGGCGGGGACGCGCACCCGGACGGCGGCGGCGCGGAACGCGGGACCGGCCATCGCTCGTTGACTCTCCTTGAGCTGCGTGATGGTCGAATGACACTCGACAGGAACGGGAAGACCCTCGGGCCGCACGGACGGCGCGGCGCCGCCACCTGCGTGGGCGTGTGCGGCGGTCGGGTTCCCTACAGCCTATCGAAGGAAAGTTCAGTGGCGACATAGGGCGCACGGGAGGCGCACGATGCGTGTCGCAAGCCCCCTGTGCCACCCTCCGCCGAAGTCCCCTGTGGGAGACGCCTCCGCACGCCACGTGGTTGCGTACGTTGCGCGGTGCGCGCGCGTTGCGCCGACCGGGCGAAACGGGGCGGTCGGGGCGTCGACGGCGGGTGCCACCGGCGGGCGCGTCGCCGGGCGGGTGCCGTCGAGCGGGCCGTACTCAGGCACTCGGTGCCGTACGTGTCCGGCGCCCTGGGGCCACCGCGGTCGGGCAGGCGACGACGTACGGGCGGCGGACGGCTGAACCGGCGACGGCCGACCGCAACCGGTCCGGCCGGCGCCGGTCCTCGCGGAGCCGGACGCCGTCGGTCGTCGGCGGCCGTCGGCGCGGTCGTCGTCGACGGTACGGGAGGCGCCATGGCCTCCCGCGCGGCCGTCAGCCCAGGCCCAGGCGTTCGGCCGCCGTGGCCGCGTCGACCGGGACCGTGACCGGCTGGGGGGCGCCGGCGACGGCCCAGTCGGGGTCCTTGAGGCCGTTGCCGGTGACCGTGCACACGATGCGCTGGCCGGGGTCGACCTTGCCCTGCTCGGCGGCCTTCAGGAGGCCGGCCACGGACGCGGCGGACGCCGGCTCGACGAAGACGCCCTCCTGCGCGGCCAACAGCCGGTAGGCGCGCAGGATCTCACGGTCCGTCACCTCGTCGATGGCCCCGCCGGACTCGTCGCGCGCGGCCAGCGCGTACGACCAGGAGGCGGGGTTGCCGATACGGATCGCGGTGGCGATGGTCGACGGGTCCTTGACCACCTCGCCGCGCACGATCGGGGCGCTGCCGGAGGCCTGGAAGCCCCACATGCGGGGCGTCTTCGTGGCGGCGCCGTCCGCGGCGTACTCGCGGTAGCCCTTCCAGTAGGCGGTGATGTTGCCCGCGTTGCCGACCGGCAGGACGTGGATGTCGGGCGCGTCGCCGAGCATGTCGACGATCTCGAAGGCGGCCGTCTTCTGCCCCTCGATACGCACCGGGTTGACCGAATTGACCAGCGCCACGGGGTAGTTGTCGCTGAGCGCGCGGGCGAGCGTGAGGCAGTCGTCGAAGTTGCCGTCGACCTGGAGGATCTTCGCGCCGTGCACGAGGGCCTGGCCCATCTTGCCGAGCGCGATCTTGCCCTGCGGCACCAGCACCGCGGAGACCATCCCGGCCCGTACGGCGTAGGCGGCCGCGGAGGCGGAGGTGTTGCCGGTGGAGGCGCAGATGACGGCCTTCGCGCCCTCCTCCTTGGCCTTGCTGATCGCCATCGTCATGCCGCGGTCCTTGAAGGACCCGGTCGGGTTCGCGCCCTCGACCTTGAGGTGGACCTCGCAGCCGGTGCGCTCGGAGAGCACCTGCGCGGGCACGAGGGGCGTACCGCCCTCACGGAGCGTCACGACCGGCGTGCTGTCGGACACCGGCAGCCTGTCCCGGTACTCCTCGATGATTCCGCGCCACTGGTGGGTCATTGCTGGTTACTCTCCTTCAACCCGCATGATGCTGGCGACACCCCGCACGGTGTCGAGCTTGCGCAGCGCCTCCACGGTCCCGCCGAGGGCGGCGTCGGAGGCGCGGTGGGTGACGACGACGAGGGAGGCCTCACCGTCCTTGCCCTGCTGGCGAACAGTGTCGATGGAAACCCCGTGCTCGGCGAACACGGTGGCGACCTGGGCGAGCACACCCGGCTTGTCGGCGACGTCCAGGCTGATGTGGTAGCGCGTGACGACGTCGCCCATGGGCGACACGGGCAGCGCCGCGTACGCCGAATCGCCGGGCCCGGTGGCCCCGTTGAGCCGGTTGCGGCAGACGGCGACGAGGTCGCCGAGCACGGCGGAGGCGGTGGGCGAGCCGCCGGCGCCGGGGCCGTAGAACATCAGCTGCCCGGCCGCGTCGGACTCGACGAACACGGCGTTGTAGGCGCCGCGCACGGAGGCCAGCGGGTGGGTGAGCGGAATCATCGCGGGGTGCACGCGCGCGGTGACGGACCCGCCGTCCTCGGCCCGTTCGCAGATGGCGAGCAGCTTGATGGTGCAGCCCATCTCCTTGGCGGAGACGAAGTCCGCGGCGGTGACCTCGGTCATGCCCTCGCGGTGGACGTCGTCGAGCCGTACGCGCGAGTGGAAGGCGATCCCGGCGAGGATGGCGGCCTTGGCGGCGGCGTCGAACCCCTCGACGTCGGCGGTCGGGTCGGCTTCCGCGTACCCGAGCGCGGTGGCCTCGTCGAGGGCCTCCTGGTAGCCCGCGCCCGAGGAGTCCATCTTGTCGAGGATGAAGTTGGTGGTGCCGTTGACGATGCCGAGCACCCGGTTGACCTTGTCCCCGGCGAGGGACTCGCGCAGCGGCCGGATCAGCGGGATGGCACCGGCGACGGCTGCCTCGTAGTAGAGGTCCCTGTCGTTCGACTCCGCGGCGGCGTGCAGGGCGGCCCCGTCCTGGGCGAGCAGGGCCTTGTTCGCGGAGACGACGGAGGCGCCGTGCTCGAAGGCGGTGGTGATGAGCGTCCGGGCGGGCTCGATCCCCCCGATGACCTCGACCACGACGTCGATGTCGCCGCGTTTGACGAGCGCGGTGGCGTCGGTGGTGACGAGTTCGGCGGGGATGCCCTCGCGCACCTTGCCGGGACGGCGCACGGCGACCCCGGCGAGCTCCACCGGGGCCCCGATCCTGGCCGTGAGGTCGTCGGCGTGCGTCGTCATGATGCGCGCCACCTCTGAGCCGACGACCCCACAGCCCAGCAGCGCCACCTTCAGCGGACGCGTACGCATCATCCGACCTCGTTTCCTCATACCGTCTACGGTTGGACCAGTCTCCTTCACCGGAACGCAGTTTCTGCTATTTGTCCGGATCCTGAGACGTTTATTTCATTTTCGTCGGCCCGGAAGACAGGAGATCTTCCGGCCGTCCCGCGCCGCCCGCTGTCACCGTCCTCTTCCTTGGCTCTTCCGGGTGCCGCCGGGCGTCATCCGACGTCGAGCCGCAGGAGGTCCTCCTCCGTCTCCCGGCGGACGATCACCCGGGCGTCCCCGCCCGCGACGGCGACGACCGGCGGACGCAGCGCGTGGTTGTAGTTGCTGGCCATCGACCGGCAGTACGCGCCCGTGGCCGGCACGGCGATGAGGTCACCGGGTGCCAGGTCGGCGGGCAGGAAGGCGTCCTTGACCACGATGTCCCCGCTCTCGCAGTGCTTGCCCACGACCCGCACGAGCATCGGCTCGGCCTCGGAGACACGGGAGACGAGCGCGACGCTGTACTCGGCGTCGTAGAGCGCGGTGCGGATGTTGTCCGACATGCCCCCGTCGACGGACACGTACGTCCGCAGCCCCTCCAGCGGCTTGATGGTGCCGACCTCGTAGAGCGTGAAGGCGGTCGGCCCGACGATGGCGCGCCCCGGCTCGACGGAGATTCGGGGCGTACGGAGCCGGGCGGCCTCACACTCACGGGTGACGATCTCGGTCAGCGCCTTGGCGATCTCGTGCGGCTCGCGCGGGTCGTCGTTGCTGGTGTACGCGATCCCGAGCCCGCCGCCGAGGTCGATCTCCGGCAGCTCGATCCCGTGCTCGTCGCGGATGTCCCTGAGCAGCCGCACCACGCGGTGCGCGGCCACCTCGAAGCCGGACATGTCGAAGATCTGCGACCCGATGTGGGAGTGGATCCCGACGAGTTCGATCCCGTCGAGCTGGAGGGCCCGCC
Source organism: Streptomyces sp. NPDC087787 (assembly GCF_044743035.1). Lineage (NCBI taxonomy): Bacteria > Bacillati > Actinomycetota > Actinomycetes > Kitasatosporales > Streptomycetaceae > Streptomyces > Streptomyces sp. NPDC087787. Next base: position 22,280 of record NZ_JBIUVQ010000025.1, on the reverse strand, counting down.
GTACGGCCTCGGCGGCCTGTCCCCCGGCCAGCGGGATGCCGAACTTCTGGTCCTCGTGCGCGGTGGCGATGAACTCGTGCGTGTGCGCCTCGACGCCGACCGTGATCCGGATCTGCACCCGCTGCCGCTTCCCGAGGGACTGCGCGATGTGGGCGACGCGCACGATCTCCTGGAAGGAGTCCAGCACGATCCGCCCGACCCCGGCCCCGACGGCCCGCTCGATCTCGTACGGCGACTTGTTGTTGCCGTGGAAGGCGATCCGCTCGGCGGGCATTCCGGCCGAGAGCGCGGTGGCGAGTTCGGTGCCGGAGCAGACGTCGAGGTTGAGGCCCTCCTCGTCGAGCCACTTCACGACGGCCCGGGACAGGAACGCCTTCCCGGCGTAGAAGACGTCGGCGTCGTGCCCGAAGGCGTTGCGCCAGGCCCTCGCCCGGGCCCGGAAGTCGGTCTCGTCGAGGACGTAGGCGGGGGTGCCGAAGCGTTCGGCGAGGTCGGTGACGGCGAGGCCGCCGACGGTCACGACACCGTCCTCGCGCCGGCCGACGCTCTGTGCCCAGACCTTGGGGTCGAGGGCGTTGAGGTCGGCGGGCGGGGCGGAGTAGTGCCCCTCGGGCAGGACATCGGCGTAACGGGGCCCGGCGGGGTGTGCGGAACGGCTCATGTCAGTGCGGCTCTCTGTGGGCTCTCTCAGAGGTGTTCGGGTGCGTCGATGCCGAGCAGGGACAGGCCACCGGCCAGCACCGTCCCGGCGGCTTCGGCAAGGGCGAGCCGGGCGCGGTGGGCGGCCGAGGGTTTCTCGTCCCCGCGCGGCAGCACGGTCGCGAGGAACGGCAGCACGGCATCGGCAACGCTGACGAGGTGCCGGGCGAGAACATCGGGGGCGTGGTGGTCCGCGGCGCGGGCGAGCACGCGGGGATGGTCGGCGAGCAGGGTGAGCAACTCGGGCGGGGCCACGTCGACGGGACCCGCCTCGGCCCCGAAGCCCAGGTCGGCGGCGTTGCGGCCGAGGGCCCGGATGCGGGCGTGGGCGTACCGGACGCGGAACAGCGGGTTGCTCTCACGCTGGACGAGGTGCTCGCCGCCGACACGGGGCCGGTCGTGACCGGCGGGATGAAGGAGGGCCCAGCGGCCGGCGTCACGGCCGAGAGGAAGGGGGTCGGCGGGGGCGGGAACGGGCCGGACGTGCACGGCGGGAACGGTGTCGTCGCCGACGGGTTCGGCGTGGACGTCGAGGATCTGCTCCCAGCGGACGGGAATGGGGCCGACGGGGACGACCCGTGCCTCGCTCCCCTGGGACCGGAGAAGCCGGGCAACGACATCCGCGACGACGAGGGCGCGGACCTCACGTGGACAACGCAGCTCGACGACGGTCCCGGCCGCCCCCGGGGCGTACCCGTACCGCTCACCGGCCCGCCGAACGTCCTCCACCAACCGCACGAGGGCGGCCTCCGCGTCGGCGTCGCGGAGGCTGATGTTGAGGAACCCGGGCCCGGTGACGGTGACGTCGCCGATGCCGTCGAGGCCGAGCAGATGGCCCCGGAGCACCTGGGCGACGACGGGGGCGGGCCGCCCGGCGGGCCGGGCGAGCTGAAGGGCGACGTTGGTGGCGTAGTCGCCGCAACCGCCGGGACGAGGCGGCGTGACCAGGACCCGCTCGGGCACGCTGACGTCGAGTTCCCCCACGTCGACAGCGCGACGGACCGCGCTGAGCACGGTACGGGAGAGCTCCACGGGGGTCACGGGACCAAGCGTAGGGGAGGAGGGGGGTGGGTATGCGAACTGGTTTGGGCGCGGTATCGCCATGTGGACGGATGCAGCGGGAACCAGCAGCGGGGGCGCGGCGACGGCGAATCCATCGTGAAGGAATCCGCCGTGGAGGAATCACCCGCTACTACGCCCGGCGGGCTCGGCCTCCCCGGCCCCACGAGCCCCACCGTCGATCAACCGCCGCACGAGCCGCACGAGCTCGGCCGGCTCGAAGGGCTTGGCGAGGAAGGCGTCGACGCCGACGTCGAGCCCGGCCTCGATCTCGTACTGAGAACAGGCGCTGACGATGGCGAGGGGGAGATCACGGGTGAGCGGATCGGCCCGCAACCGGGCGGCGGTCCGCAGCCCGTCCAGCCGCGGCATGACGACATCGAGCGTGACGACATCGGGCTGCACCCGATGCACGACTTCCAGACACTCGGCACCGTCGGCCGCGGTCACGACCTCGAGCCCCTCAAGCTCAAGATTGACCCTGATCAGCTGCCGGATGACCTTGTTGTCGTCCACAACAAGCACCCGTCCCGAAGCGGCTGGCACCACTCGAGAGTAGGTCGGCACCGGCCACCGCGTCCGGCTTTTCCCCACTTCCGCCCCGTCCGGGGGACCCACCCCCCGGGACCCCACCGGAAAACGTTCATGACCACCGTCCCGGAACTGGTAGTGTTCTACCCGTCGCCGCGCAAACAACGCGCCCGACCCGCCCCCGTAGCTCAGGGGATAGAGCAACGGCCTCCGGAGCCGTGTGCGCAGGTTCGAATCCTGCCGGGGGCACCCAGCATGAGGTGCCCAAAGACCCCGTCACCAGCGGAAACGCTGAGGCCGGGGTCTTCTTGTATGTGCAAGCGGATGCAGCGCCGAGCGGCCCTAGGACGCCGGCTGTGGACTATTCGTGGACAGGATCTTGAAGCGTCTGCCCAGGTCAACCCCTACGAATGGGAAGGCCCCTGGCCCAGTCCACGGGCCCGCGCTCCTCCATGGCCGTGGCCCTTCCGCCGACAGGAGCCTGTGACTGCCGGCGGAAGCCGCGCGCAGCCTGTCGGCCAAAGTGGTTGCAACGGATCCGTCGCCGCCCCTGTCTTGGACGGTCACGCGCTGCGGCGGCGCAGGGTGAGCCATGTGCGCCTTGCCGCCTTGCCGGGCTCCTCCGTGGCGCGCAGTTCGACCAGGTCGGGGAAGCGGGCGCGCAGTTCCGATTCGAGGCGGGAGTGGAGGGTGAATCCGGCGGCTGGGCAGTGGCTGCAGGTGCCCGCCATCCGCACCTCCGCGTGCCGATCGTGGGCGGACACGATCGTCACTTCGCCGCCGTGGGAGCGGATGTAGTCGCCGGCGGATCCGTCCAGGACGTCCTGCAGTGCGGCGCGCAGCAGGACGTCTTCGGTGACCACGTCGGCCGGCCGCCACCGCTGGGGGTGTTGCAGTGCGACGCTGAGCGCGTCGCGTACTCGTGCTCCTGTGCCGGACCAGCTCTGGCCGTCGGCGAGCCGGATCACCACGGCCCCTGTCTCCACCTCGATGGAGGCGATGTCTTCGCGGTGGAGCATGTCCCCGAGCTCGTCCGGGGCCTCGGCGATCTCTCCGACGACCGGCAGCGTGCCGGCGGGGATCACCCAGCGGACGGCCTGCGGGTCGGCCGTGGCCTCGGGGTGCATGGGGACGATGCTCATGCCAGCAGTCCTACGACGGTGTGCGTCAGGAAGGCCATGGTCCAGGCCAGCACGAACATGTAGCCGAAGGCGACCGCGGGCCATCTCCACGAGCCGGTCTCACGACGCATGACCCCGACCGTCGACATGCACTGCAGTGCATAGAGGAAGAAGACCAGCAGGGCGGCCGTCGTGGCCGGGGTGAAGAGCTTCTCTCCCTGGTGCGGCCCGTCGGTGTAGGTCATGCGTGCCAGGGTTTCGGCCGGCTGGTCGGGGTTCTGGGCGGCGGCGACCTGGCCGAGCGTGGCGACGAACACCTCGCGGGCTGACAGCGATCCCAGCACGCCGATGTTGATCCGCCAGTCGAACCCAAGGGGCTCGAAGACGGGTTCGATGGCATGACCGATGTCGGCGGCGTAGCTGTGGTCGACCTCGTAGGCCGAGACGGCGGTCCGGTCGGTCGGGTCGACTCCGGCGGAGCGCAGTTGGGCATCGCTGTGCATGGGCAGGCTGAGCAGCAGCCACATCGCGACGGTGACGAGCAGGATGATCCGGCCGACCTTGTGAAGGAAGCCCTTGCAGGCGCTCCACATGGCCTCGATCACCGCCCGCGGCCGCGGCAGCCGGTAGGACGGCATCTCCATGTAGAACGGCAGCACCGGCCCGCCCCGGCTGCTGAACCGTTTGAAGACCCAGGCCGTCGCCATGGCCGAGAGCGCGCCGACGAGGTACAGGGCGAACATGACGACGCCCTGGGCACCGAAGGGACCGACGCTGGTATCGGGACTCACCAGCAGGCCGGTCAGCAGCACATAGACCGTCAGACGCGCCGAGCAGGTCATCAGCGGCGCGCCCATCATGGTCGCGAAGCGGTCCTTGGCCGACGGGAGGGAGCGGGTGGCCATGATGCCGGGGATGGCGCAGGCGAGGGAGGAGAGCAGGGCGACGAACGCCCGGCCCTCCAGCCCGGCCTTGGCCATGAGTCGGTCCATCAGGAAGGCCGCACGGGAGAGGTAGCCGCTGCCTTCCAGCAGCGAGATCATGAGGAACAGCAGGGCGATCTGCGGCAGGAAGACCAGTACGCTGCCCAAGCCGCCGATCAGGGCGTTGCCGAGGAAGCCGGCGAGCAACGGGTTCGAGACGTATTCGGTGACCAGCGTGCCGAGCCAGTCGAAGAGGCTCTGCACCGCATCCTGCAGCGGTGTCGCAACGGTGAAGATGATCTGGAAGAACGCGAACATGGTCGCGAAGAAGATGAGTGTGCCCCACAGCGGGTGCAGCAGTACTGCATCGATGCGCCGCGTGCGGTGATCGACCTCGGGTACCTGGTAGTCCGCGCTCTGCAGCAGCGACTCCACCCAAGCCCGCCTCTGTGAGGGATCGGTGGGCGGCGCGACGACCGGCCGCTCCCATGCGGCCCAGTCGAGCAGCATGGACTGCAACTGCGCCAGGTCATTGCGTGATCCGCTTGTCACCGCGACGACCGGTACGCCGAGTGCACGGCGGAGGGCCGAGACGTCAAGGGTGCCGCCGCGACGGGCCAGTTCGTCACGGAAGGTGAGCACCACACAGATCGGTAGACCGGTCTGCATGACCTGGGCCAGTAGCCCGAGGGAACGGCGCAGCGTCGTCGCGTCGATCGTGACGAGAATCCCGTCGGGTGTGCCGATGCCCGGGTTATCCGGGTCGAGCACATCGGCGACGACCTGCTCGTCCGGGCTGATCGGGTCGAGACTGTAGGTTCCCGGCAGATCCTCGATGACCACCTCGTGCTCGCCGACACGCACTGTCCCCTCATAGCGCGCGACGGTCACTCCGGGGTAGTTGCCGGTCTTGGTCCGCAGGCCGGTCAGGGCATTGAAAAGCGTGCTCTTGCCCGAGTTCGGGCTGCCGACCAGAGCCAGACGAGTATTGCCGGTGACAGTCTGGGCCACCGGACCGCAGTGCGCGCTCATGCAGTGCGCCGTACACGGATGCCGGCAGCCTGCTCTTTGCGCAGTGCCACCTCGTATTCCACGATCTGGAAGACAACGGGGTCGCCAAGCGGCGCCTTCCGCAGCACGGTGACCTCAGCGCCGGGAGCGAACCCCAAATCGAACAGTCGTCGCGCGGTGCTCGGCTCGACCGACTCGTCGATGTCGATCACCTGGCCACTCATCCCGGGTCGCAGGTCGGCCAGTCGCGCATCCCCCGCTGAATCCGTCGGCACGGACAGACCGCGCTGAAGCGCACCCAACTGCACTGAGACCATCGACATCCTCAACCCCGGGATCACCTAAGTAGCTTAGGGCAGGCTAACCTTTTATCCCGGTAGCAGCAATATCGCCCCCCTTCCCGACGCTGGACCCCACGGAGAGCTGCGGATCTGCGGGAGCCAAGCCGATGCCGCGCATGATCACTCGTACTCACGCAACAACTCTTCGATCTTGCGGCTGGCGATCGCCTGCCGCCCGTCGATGCACTTGGCGTAGCGGCTCAGTAGGACTTCAACGCTGTTACCCGCACGTTCGGCGACCTCTGTAGGGTCCACACCGGAGTTGAGCCACGTCGACAGCGCCGAGTGGCGTAGGTCGTAGGGCCGGGCGGCGAGCGGTGAGGTGACCGCGGCCGGCGGGAGCGCCAGCGCCCGAGCCTCCTGCCAGACGCGGTAGTACGTGGACGAGCCGACCACTCCCCCGCGTTCGTTGGTGAACAGCCGCCCGTCTTCGGCAACGCCGAAGGAGTCGAGGTGTTGCCGGAGGATGGTGACGAGCTGGGGCGGGATTGGTGCGAGCCGGACCTCCTCCGCCGGTCGGTTCTTGAGGCCTCGGTCGTCGTGAGTCTCGCCGGAATCGGTCCACTGCTTGCCGACACTGGGGCGCGTCCGGTTCAGCAGTGCTGTCCCCCACCCGACCTCGGGCAGCTTCAGGTCGGCACTGGTGAGGCCGACGGCCTCAGCCGGGCGGAGGGCGCCGTAGTACATGCAGGCGAACAGGCCGACGAGTCGGCGGCCACGCGCGCGGCCGTACCCACCCACGTACGAGACAGCAGTCAGCAGGGAACGAGCCTGCTGGGGATTGGCGACCACCCGGGGGTCGACTTCCCCGGCAACCTTCGGCTTTTTCCAGCGGATGCTCGTGATCGGGTTCTCTTTGAACTCCCGAAGGTCTACCGCGTAGTGCATCGCGTTGACGAGTGTCCGACGCTTGCGGCGAACGGTCTCCGCGGCCGCCGCCGTCCCGTCGAGCTTCAGCTTGAGCGAGTCCAGGACGGCCCTACCGATCGCGGCGTCACCGAGGTCCGAGAGGGGGCGTGACGCCTTGGCCACCCAGTGCAAGGTGTTCGCGATCTCGGTCGGCAATTCGCGCTCGTCCGGACCAGGAAGGACGAAGGCCCAGTTGCGGAGCGCCTTCCTGAGCAGATCATCGGACGGCCTCCCCGGACGATCGTCGAGAAGGGCCATCGTCACAGCGGTTAATAAGGACCTCGACGCTGTTGCCGGCTCGATCGGCGACCTCGGCGGGATCGACGCCGGCGTTCAGCCAGGTCCACAGGGCCGAGTGGCGCAAGTCGTAGGGGCGGGCCGGGAGGGGCGAGCTGACCAGATCGGGTGGGAGGGCCAGTTCACGGGCCTCGTGCCAGACACCGTCGTATGTGGAGGAGCCGACGATGCCGCCGTGCTCGTTGAAGAACAGTCGGCCGTCACCGGCGGTGCCGAAGGCGATGTGGATCACGGCTTCGGGGCTGGTGGTGAGGGTCTCCCTGGGAACGGTCAGCTCAATCGTGCCAGCCCGCATGTCCCACTCGCGTGAGCTGTAGCCGTTGCGATGGTTGACCCGCTCGTCGCTGACCTGCCCGTACTCAGCACCACACAGGACACGGCCTCCGCGGACATCAGCGCTTCGGCGAACGTCTTGATCACCACGCGGAGCAGGTCGGGACTTACCGAGGCGAGGTATGTCGGCCAAGGCGTACTCGGATGTATTTGGCTCAATTTTCAGCCGACGACCGTCCAGGTATCCCCACCCGCCAGCAACGCCGCCAGATCCCCCTTGCCGTTCTGCTCGATCGCCGAGTCCAGCTGGTCGGCCATCTGGGTGTCGTACGCCGGCCGGTCCACCGCGCGGAACACGCCGATCGGCGTGTGGTGCAGGGTGTCCGGGTCGGCCAGGCGGGACAGGGCGAATGCCGTGGTCGGGGACTCGGAGTGGGCGTCGTGGACCAGGATCTGCGACTCGTTCTCCGCGGTCACCGTGACGACCTTCAGGTCACCGGTCTGCGGGTCCCGGACCACGCCGCGCGAGCGGTCCGCGCCGAAGCGGATCGGCTGCCCGTGCTCCAGGCGGATCACCGCCTCCTCGGCCTGCTGCTTGTCTTTGAGGACCTCGAAGGCGCCGTCGTTGAAGATGTTGCAGTTCTGGTAGATCTCGATCAGCGCCATGCCCCGGTGGGCAGCCGCCTCGCGCAGCACCTCGGTGAGGTGCTTGCGGTCGGAGTCGATCGTGCAGGCCACGAAGGACGCCTCCGCGCCGATCGCCAGCGACACTGGATTGAACGGCGTGTCCAGCGAGCCCATCGGCGTCGACTTGGTGATCTTGCCGACCTCGGAGGTCGGGGAGTACTGGCCCTTCGTCAAGCCGTAGATCCGGTTGTTGAACAGCAGGATCTTGAGGTTGACGTTGCGGCGCAGTGCGTGGATCAGGTGGTTGCCGCCGATCGACAGCGCGTCACCGTCACCGGTCACCACCCACACCGACAGGTCCCGCCGCGACGAGGCCAACCCCGTCGCGATCGCGGGAGCACGCCCGTGGATGGAGTGCATGCCGTAGGTGTTCATGTAGTACGGGAAGCGCGACGAACAGCCGATGCCCGAGACGAAGACGATCTTCTCCTTGGCCAGGCCCAGCTCCGGCATGAAGCCCTGCACCGCGGCCAGGATCGCGTAGTCACCGCAGCCGGGGCACCAGCGCACTTCCTGATCGGACTTGAAGTCCTTCATGGACTGGCGTGCCTCGGCCTTGGGGACGAGCGAGAGCGCCTCGATCGTGCCCGTGCCTTCCGCGGACGTCTCAGCCATCGATGGCCTCCTTGAGAGCCGTGGCGAGCTGTTCCGCCTTGAACGGCATACCGTTGACCTGGTTGTACGAGTGGGCGTCCACCAGGTACTTCGCGCGGACCAGGGTGGCGAGCTGACCGAGGTTCATCTCGGGGATCACCACCTTTTCGTAACGCCCGAGCGCCGCGCCGAGATTCCGCGGGAACGGGTTCAGGTGACGCAGATGCGCCTGTGCGATGGACTCGCCGACCTTGCGCAGCCGGCGGACCGCGGCCGTGATCGGGCCGTACGTCGAGCCCCACCCCAGCACCAGCGTCTTCGCCTCGTGCGGATCGTCCACCTCGAGGTCCGGCACCTCGATGCCGTCGATCTTGGCCTGGCGGGTGCGGACCATGAAGTCGTGGTTGGCCGGGGCGTACGAGATGTTGCCCGTGCCGTCCTCCTTCTCGATGCCGCCGATCCGGTGCTCCAGGCCCGGCGTGCCCGGGATCGCCCACGGCCGGGCGAGGGTCTGCGGGTCGCGCTTGTACGGCCAGAAGACCTCGCTGCCGTCCTGAAGGGTGTGGTTCGGCCCCTGCGCGAACCGCACGGTCAGATCCGGCAGCTCGTCCAGCTCCGGGATCCGCCAGGGCTCGGAGCCGTTGGCCAGGTAGCCGTCCGACAGCAGCATCACCGGCGTGCGGTACGTCAGCGCGATCCGCGCCGCCTCCCGGGCCGCGTCGAAGCAGTCGGCCGGGGTGCACGGGGCGATCACCGGGACCGGCGCCTCGCCGTTGCGGCCGTACATCGCCTGCAGCAGGTCCGCCTGCTCCGTCTTGGTCGGCAGACCGGTGGACGGGCCGCCGCGCTGGATGTCCACGATCAGCAGCGGCAGCTCCAGCGACACGGCAAGACCGATGGTCTCGGACTTCAGGGCGACGCCCGGGCCGGATGTCGTGGTCACCGCGAGCGAGCCGCCGAAGGCCGCGCCCAGCGCCGCGCCGATGCCCGCGATCTCGTCCTCGGCCTGGAAGGTCCGCACACCGAAGTTCTTGTGCTTGGACAGCTCGTGCAGGATGTCCGAGGCCGGGGTGATCGGGTACGAGCCCAGGAACAGCGGCAGGTCCGCCTGGCGAGACGCGGCGATCAGTCCGTAGGACAGGGCGAGGTTGCCGGAGATGTTCCGGTAGGTGCCCGCCGGGAAGGCCGTGGTGGCCGGGGCGATCTCGTAGGAGACGGCGAAGTCCTCGGTCGTCTCGCCGAAGTTCCAACCCGCGCGGAAGGCGGCGATGTTGGCGGCCGCGATCTGCGGCTTCTTGGCGAACTTCGACTTCAGGAACTTCTCGGTGCCCTCGGTCGGCCGGTGGTACATCCAGCTCAGCAGGCCCAGCGCGAACATGTTCTTGCTGCGCTCGGCCTCCTTACGAGTGAGGTCGAACTCCTTCAGCGCCTCGACGGTCAGCGTCGTCAGCGGCACCGGATGGAGGCTGTAGCCGTCGAGCGAGCCGTCCTCCAGCGGCGAGGTCTCGTACCCCACCTTCTGCATCGCCCGTTTGGTGAACTCGTCCGTGTTGACGATGATCTCCGCGCCCCGCGGCAGATCGCCGATGTTGGCCTTCAGCGCCGCCGGGTTCATCGCGACCAGCACGTTCGGCGCGTCGCCCGGCGTCAGGATGTCGTGATCGGCGAAGTGCAGCTGGAAGGAGGACACACCCGGCAGAGTCCCTGCCGGGGCGCGGATCTCGGCCGGAAAGTTCGGCAGAGTCGACAGGTCATTGCCGAAGGACGCCGTTTCCGAGGTGAAGCGGTCGCCGGTGAGCTGCATACCGTCGCCCGAGTCCCCCGCGAAACGAATGATCACCCGGTCCAGCCGGCGGACGTCCTTACCGCTCATTTCCCGGCTCACGAATCCTCCGCAGAGGCCATTCTGTGCCCTCATTCCCATGCGCTGGGACCAATTCGGCCGAGACCAGGCGATCGGACAGCGGAGAGGGCAGGATTTGAACCTGCGCGGGCCGTTTAAGACCCTCCCGGAGAAACCCGGGACCCGTTAGACCGCTTCGGGTACCTCTCCCGACGAGGTACAGCCACTTCCCATGTCCTGGCTGCCGCCTTACGGAAGAAATACTCGCAACATCCGCTTACGCCGCGCTGACCGCCCGCTGACGCATACAGAACGGATCAGGAAGACAGTCTCTGCTTCCGTGTTGCGAACTGCCTCCGCCGATGGACTCCGGGATCTGGCGCTCTGGACGCCGTGCTCGCCTCGGAGTTCACCACCGGGTGGTGAGGAGGATTACGTCGTCCTCGAATGCCGGTGGTACCCCGCGACTTCGCGGCCGAAGGCGTCGAACCACGCGACCACATGACGCCGCTGGGCCGCCTGTTGGGGCCTATCTGATCGGCATCTCAGAAGTGCCGCTGCGCGCCCACCACTTGTGGGGGAGACCTTCGACGAGGACGGACTGCCACTGCGCTGCGTGGGTGCGCCCTGACTCCTTTTCCTCCCTTTTTCGCCACTGACGGCTCCCGGGGACACGTCACACGCTGATCGATGCTGCCATCCGAGCGGAGCTCCCTTGTACGGCAGCCTCCTTGAGCGCATCGGCGGTACGCGCGTCCGCCGGGTGGAACATCTCCAGCGACAGTTCCGCCACGGTGATGTCGGTCGCCGCCCCGAAGGTGGTGACGGTGCTGAACAGGCGCAGTTCAGTGTCGAACTTGTGGACGATCAGGCACGACAAAACGTCGTCTCCGCTGTCCCCGTCCCCGTCCCCGTTGGGGTTGGGCAGGTAGGGATAGCCGGACACCTCTTCGTAGAGCATCCGCAGTTGCTCACTACCGCTGTGGACCAACTGCCTGTGCAGGCGAGCCAGTAGCTGGGCACGCATCTCCGCCTGGTTGACCACGTACTGGGACAAGCCTTGAGGATGCAGAGCCAGCCGCATCAGGTTGATCGGAGGGGTCAATAGAACAGGAGAGGCTCCGGCCATGAGTCGACGGGCGGCGTCGTTCATGGCCACCACCGTCTCGTTCACGTCGAACACCAAGGCCGGATAGGGCTCGTGGGCGCTGAGCAGGCGGTCGACGGACTCCCTGACCGCGCTGAGGCGGGGTGCGCCGAGCGAGTTCTCCTCGTACTGCGGGGCGTAACCGGCGGCCACCAGGAGGGTGTTGCGCTGCCTGACCGGCACCTCCAGTTGCTCGGACAGGCGCAGGACAAGCTCACGGCTCGGCTTCGCCCTGCCGTTCTCGATGAAGCTGAGGTGCCGCGCGGAAACCTCAGCGCGCGAGGCGAGTTCCAGCTGACTGAGCTTCCGCCGGCGACGCCAGTTGCGAACCAACTCGCCCAGCTCCGCTGCCGATGATGCATCCATAGGGATCACTCTTGGCATGATAAGCAACAGAGCTCTGACCCGCAGCCGCGCTGAGGTCATTGGTCAGATGATCGCCTCGAGTCGCGCGATGAGTTGCCGCGGATCAGGCATGCCGTGCATCTCGTCCCGTACCTCGGCGGCGGTCACGCGTAGCGCGTCGTCGTGGAGCAGGGCGTCGACGGAATCCTTCGTCACATCGTCAATGTGGGCGGACAGACCTGCACCGCGCGCGGCCACAGCGTCGGCGTTGACATGCCGGTCGGAGCCGTCCGGCAGCAGAATCTGCGGCACGCCGGCGTCCAGCGCCGCGAGCGTCGTGCCCGAGCCGCCGTGGTGGATGATCCCCACGCTGCTCGGCAACAGCAGGTTCAGGGGGACCCAGCCCTCGATACGGACGTTGCCCGGAACGGGGCCGAGGGCGGACGTGTCCGTGTTTCCGAGGGCCAGTACGAACTCGGCGTCGATGTCGCCGGCCAGCTCGATGATCCGGTTCACCCGGTCGAGTCCCCCGAGCCCGGGCGCTGTTGTGCCCAGGGTGACGGCGATGCGGGGACGCCGGGGCTCCTCCAGGAGCCAATCGGGCACGTGGCTCCCGCCGTTGTACGGCAGGTAGCGCATCGGCCAGCCGGAGGAGACCTCGCCGACCAGGCTGGGCGGGGCGATGTCGATGGACTGCATCCGCTCCGGCAGGTCCACCCCGTGGCGGTCGAAGACCTCGGCGTTCAGCTCCCGCAGGCGTCGGCCATATCCCTCGGTGCGGAAGAATCCGTAACCGTGCTCCACTGCGGGGATGCCGAGCTTGGCCGCGCCGACGAGGCCGCCGACGGTGAGCGCCGAGTAGACGATCAGATCCGGCTGCCACTTCTCGGCCACTTGGACATACCTGTCCATCATCGCCGGCTGATCGTTCATCATCTGCGCGTAGTACGGCAGTGAGTCCGCGAAGTCCGTGAACCGGGCGGTGCTGAATTCGGCGAACATCGCCGGATGCCTGACGACCGTCGTCTTGACGATGTCCACCAGGGTGAGGCCGGGGCACACATCGGCGACCGGCAGGCCCGCCTCGCGCACGGCGAGGCCGTCGCCCCCGGTCGCCACGAGCACCTCGTGGCCGGCCAGGCGAAGGGCCCAGGCCAGCGGTACGGCCGGAAATATATGCCCTATCCCGGGCGAGGCAGCGATGAGCACACGCATTGTCGATTACCTCCTTACGGCAATTCGACAGGCCAACCCGGCGCCGCGTCCATTACCTGCCGGGTAAGAGGTCTGAATCATCAGCAGGGCGTCAGGACGGCGTCAGTGGCTTCGGCGAGGATTCTCAACGAAAACTCGGGAGGTGCCGTGAAAGCATTGGTCCTGTCCGGAGGCTCCGGTACTCGACTGCGCCCCATCACCCATACCTTCGCCAAACAGCTGGTGCCGGTGGCCAACAAACCGGTGCTGTTCTATGCCCTGGAATCGCTGGCTGAAGCGGGTATCACCGAAGTCGGCATTGTAGTGGGCGACACCGCGGACGAAATCAAGAAGGCAGTCGGCGATGGATCTTCTTTCGGGCTGCGGGCGACCTACATCCCGCAGGAGAAGCCGCTGGGGCTCGCTCACGCCGTCTTGATCTCCCGAAGTTTCCTGGGCGACTCCGACTTCGTCATGTATCTCGGTGACAACTTCATCGTGGGCGGGATCTCGGATCTCGTGCGGGACTTCCATGAGCAGCGTCCGGATGCCCAGATCCTGCTGACCCATGTCTCGGATCCAGCCTCCTTCGGCATCGCGGAGCTCGACGACACGGGCCGGATCGTGCGGCTGGAGGAGAAGCCGGCCTACCCCAAGAGCGATCTCGCTCTGGTGGGGGTCTATCTCTTCACCGCGAGCATTCACGAAGCCGTTCGCCGTATCCGTCCATCCGCACGAGGAGAGCTGGAGATCACGGACGCTCTCCAGCAATTGATCGACGACGGATACCAGGTCAAGCACTCGCGGGTCGCCGGGTACTGGAAGGACACCGGAAACGTCACGGACATGCTGGAGGTCAACCGGCAGGTCCTGGAGGCGATCGAGCCGCAGCACGACGGGTTCGTCGACGACAGGACCGAGGTGGTGGGCCGCGTCGCCATTTCGCCCGGGGCACGGGTGGAGAATTCACGCATCGTCGGCCCGGCTGTGATCGGTCCGGGCGCCCAGGTCACGGACACCTACATCGGCCCCTTCACGTCGGTGGCGGAAGGCTGCCGTATCCACGGCAGTGAGATCGAGTTCTCCATCGTTCTGGCGGATGCGGCCATCGAGGGGGTCCACCGTATTCAGGCGTCGCTCATCGGCCGCAGGGCCCGGGTGACGGCCGCCCATGCGGCGCCCAAGAGCCATCGGCTGGTTCTGGGGGATCACAGCGACGTGCAGATCCACCGCTGAGCTCCGGCCCGGCCCCGAAGAACCCGGCCATCGAGTCGACAGCCCTGAGAGGACACCCCGTGCAGATCCACCGCCTGGCCATCGAGGGTGCCTGGGAAGTCTCCCCGCGTATCCACCGTGACGACCGGGGGCGTTTTCTGGAGTGGTACCGGGCCGACGGGCTCGAGGATGCTGCCGGCCGTGGGTTCCGGCTCGCCCAGGCCAACATGTCCGTATCGGCCCGGGGTGTGATCCGCGGGATTCATTTCGCCGACGCCCCGCCCGGCCAGGCGAAGTACGTGACGTGTGTGCGGGGAGCCGTCTTCGATGTGATCGTCGACATCCGGGTCGGCTCGCCCACCTTCGGGCAGTGGACCGGGGTGGAGCTGGACGACACCGCGCATCGGGCCGTGCTGATCAGTGAAGGGCTGGGGCACGGATTCTGTGCCCTGACGCCCGATGCGTGCGTCGCCTACCTGTGCTCCACGCCGTACGCGCCTGAGCGGGAGCACACCGTGCACGCGCTGGACCCGGCCCTGGGCATCGACTGGCCGGCCGCCGACCCGGTCCTCTCCCCTCGCGACGAGGCCGCGCCCACCCTGGCCGAGGCACGCGCCGCCCGGCTGCTCCCGGAGCACGGCACCGTCAGGGACTGGACGACGTCGCTGTCGGTACGGCAGGAGCACTGAGCGGCGGCACGAGCCGGGACTGCGTTCGCCTCGCAGCCCCGGATCACGCCGCCGCCGCCTCCCGCATCCGGCCACTTCAGTGACGCGTCCCCGGCATCACGAACCCACCGGTGGCGAGTGCCTCCCCCAGCATGTCCGTCCAGTGCGGCATCGGCGGAAGCCCCGCGCGGTCCCACCCCTCCTGGCCAAGCACGCTGTACGCAGGGCGGACCGCGCGTCTGGTGAGGTTCCCGGCGCTGTCGCGCCCTAACAGGCGGGTATCGAGACCTGCCGACCGGACCGCTGTCAGAGCGAGCTCGTACCAGCTGGCCTGCCCGGACGCCGTACCGTGGTAGATCCCTGCCGGCGCCTGTCCGCGGACTGCTCGGTTCCCCAGCAGGACCAGCCGCTCGGCCAGTGCGCGAGCCCAGGTGGGCTGGCCGTACTGGTCGTCGACCACGCGGACCGGCTCTCCCGCGGCGACCCGGCCGAGCACGGTGCGCAGGAAGCTTCTGCCGTGCCGCCCGTAGAGCCAGGCGGTCCTCACCACGTAGCCGGCGTCCGGCAGGAGCTCCCCGACGGCGGCCTCACCCGCCGCCTTGCTACGACCGTAGGCGTTGACCGGAGCAAGGGGCGCATCCTCCCGATAGGGCGTGTGCGCGTCGCCCGCGAAGACGTAGTCCGTCGAGATCTGCAGCAGCCGTGCCCCGGTGGCCGCGCAGGCCGCCGCGAGCACACCGACCCCGTCGCCGTTGACACGGGTGGCCGCCCCCTCCTGGGACTCGGCTCCGTCCACGTCCGTCCACGCGGCCGTGTTCACGACGATGTCACGGCCCGTCACCGCCCTGCGCACGGCGGCGGTGTCGGTGATGTCGAGCGCGGTGCGGGCAGCCGCGGCGACCTGCGCCCCGGGATCCGTCGAGAGGATGTCCACGAGTTCCCTGCCGAGCATGCCGCCCGCGCCGGTGACCAGCCAGCGCGTCATACGCCGACCGCCGCTCGTGCCCGCAGGGGTTCCCACCACGACCGGTGTTCCCGGTACCAGGCCACCGTCGCGGCCAGTCCCTCGTCGAAGGCGATGCGCGGGACGAACCCCAGCTCGATACGGCTCTTGTCGGAGTTCAGGGCGTAACGCCGATCGTGGCCCTTGCGATCCGGGACCCGGTCGACGGCACTCCAGTCCGCGCCGCAGGCGGCCAGCAGCCGGCCGACCAGCTCCTGGTTGGTCATCTCGGCTCCGCCGCCGATGTGATAAACCTCCCCTGGCCGGCCGCGGGTCAGGGCGAGTTCGATGCCCCTGCAGTGGTCCTCGACGTGGAGCCACTCCCGGACGTGCTGCCCGTCGCCGTACAACGGGACCCGAAGTCCGTCCATCAGGTTGCAGAGGAAGAGCGGGATGAGCTTTTCGGGGAACTGATAGGGGCCGTAGTTGTTCGAGCAGCGGGTAACGACCACGTCCAGGCCGTGCGTGCGGTGGTAGGCGAGGGCGAGCAGGTCTGCGCCGCTCTTGGATGCGGAATAGGGCGAACTGGGCGCCAGCGCCTGGTCCTCCGCCCACGTCCCCTCCGGGATGGACCCGTAGACCTCGTCCGTGGAGACCTGGACGAACCGTGCGATGCCATGTGCCATGGCCGCGTCCAGCAGGACCTGCGTGCCCAGCACGTTGGTGCTGACGAACGGTGCCGCGCCGGCGATCGAGCGGTCCACGTGGGACTCGGCGGCGAAGTGCACGACGGCGTCGTGGCCCGGCATGATCCGATCGACCAGTTCGGCGTCCCGTATGTCGCCGTGGACCAGGGTGAAGCCGGAGTGGCCGACGACCGGAGCAAGGTTGGCGGTGTTTCCCGAGTAGGTGAGCGCGTCGAGCACCGTCACGTCCGCGGCACCACGGAGCAGCAGGCTGCGGACGAACTCCGACCCGATGAAACCCGCGCCTCCGGTGACGAGTACATGCATGCGGCAAAGCTCCTCGTGAAGTGGTGGTGTCAGACGAGATCGTCCAAGGCGTCCCGCAGTGTTCGGGCGGTCTTCTCGGCTGGGGCATGCCGCAGTCGGAGGCAGGCGTCCGCGACCGCCGACGAGCCACCTTGGGTCAGGAACTTCCCGCGGACGAGCGGGCCGTGGTTCCGGCGCGTCTCCGGGCCGGCAGCGCCGACCGGGATATCCCGGCGGGTGGAGTATGTCCGCCCGTCCTGCATGTGCACGGTGACCTGGGCCGGCGTGGCCTTCGTGGCCTCCCCGAAACTCGGTGCGGGTTCATCCGCCGGGTCGAGCAGTTCCGTGAGCCGCTCGCCGCCGAACTGCTCCAGCCACGTACGGCCGGCTGCCCCCGCCTGTCGCAGGGCCTCCCCGAACGGGGCCTCGCTGCGCAGCAGTGCGCGCGTCATATCGGGATCATGTTCCAGCCGTATCCGCTGGGCCAGCTGCCAGCGCCGCGCATCGCGGACCCGCGGAGCCGAGAAGTCCTCCACAGTGAGGTCACCCTCCAGGAGGGCAGTGGCCACCGCGTAGGGGGCGGACAGCAGCAGCGCGCTGAGCGGTGCGTCCGGGGAGTCGGCATAGGGCTTGGCATGGCGGCCGGCGAACACCGTGTAGTAGCTGGCGGCGACGGTCACCTGTTCAATGTCCTCTGCGCGCAGCGGGCCGTGGGTGCGGGTCAGGTCCAAGGCGCAGTCGACCGCAGCGTCGATCCCGGGGCCGCCCGGCCGTACCTTGAACGACAGTGTCTCGGTGTGCCACCGGCGCCCCAGTTCCTGGGTGACCGTCTCGGCCAACGGAACCGTGGCGAAGTGGCGGAGGAATCCGTCGGCGTGTTCGAGGATCTCCGGTGAGCCGTGCAGTCCCGCGTGCGCGGCGTCGCAGGCGTCCATGGCGGCCCGCACCGCGGCCAGGGCGTGGACGAGCTTGGCGTCGCTTCCCAGGAAGCCCGGGAACAGCGTCCATGGCGGCAGGGTATAGGCGATGCCGAGGGCGTCGACCCAGTGCCGTGTGGGTGCCGACTCCACGTGCAGCCGCGCGACGATGCCGCCGGCGAGGTGGGTGTGGACAGCGACTTGGCCGCGGAAGCGGCCGAGCGTCGCCGCGGCGGTGATGCGGGCGGCGCATTCGTTCGCGGCGACGACGGCCGTCAGCAGGCCAGCTCCGTCGAGCCGACCGGACAGGGCATAGGCCACCGGTACCGCCACCGTGGAATTGGAGAGGTGGCCGGCGTAAGCGGTGTCGTCGAAGTTCAGCCACGAGCCCAGCGCGGCCAGCACGCAGGCAGTCTGCCGGGGGTCGGGCGCCAGCGGCGAACCGTACGCCTGGACCAGTCGTCTGCCGAGAGGGTGGCGCAGCCCCGCCCGGATGGCGGCCAGTTGGGAGAGGATCTGGCTCTGCGCCAGGTCCAACACATGCTCGGGTACGTCGTCGGGCCGCAGCGCGGCGGCCCATGCCGAGAGCTCCTCGGTCGCCGTCATGCGGGGGCCCCGACGGACACCGCGGGCAGGATGCCGGGTACCACCTCGATCGTGACGCGGGTACCGGTAGCGGGACGCAGTTCGCCGTCGTGCTCGAACAGGAGGGGGTTCCCGTCCGTGCGCTCGATCACCACTTCGCGCCCGCGGGCGTAGACGCTGCCCGGCTGCCCCGTGTGCCGACCCTGGCGCAGCAGGTCCGGCAGGACGGCCGGATCGGCCGAGTCGCCGACCACGCACACGTCCAGCAGTCCGTCGTCCGGTTCCGCCTGTGGCAGCAGGTCGTACTGCCAGGCCCGGTATCGTCCGCCGCCCACGTTGACCAGCATGGTCTTCCCGTGCTGGACCTCCACGCCGTCCACGAGGACCCTGCCCTCGTACGGGGTATGGGTCAGTGCCGACCGTTCGACCGCGGCCTGGTACCGGGCGCGGCCGGTGGCTTCGATACCTCGGGCCACGACCAGCACGTCGGCGACGAGTCCGGAGCCCGCTCCAAGGAGGATCAGCTCGCCCGTCTCCGCCACACGAGCCATGTCCAGGCGGCGCACCGTGGGCCTGGGCCGGTCGAGCGCGGCGCTGAGGATCTCGTGCCAAGGGCGGTCGCTGCCCCATAGATTGCGGTAGTTGGAGTTCCCCGTGCCGAACGGAACCACGAACAGGGCCGGACGGTCATCGGCGCCGGCTCCCGCGGCCACGATCAGCTGTGCCGTCCAGCGGGCCGTTCCGTCGCCGCCCACACTCACCACGATGTCGGCGTGCGCCATGGACCGGGCGGTCCGGCTTTCCACGAGCTCCTGCCGCTCACGGCCGACCCATTCCACCGTCACGGTGTCACAGCGCCGGGCGCACAGTTCCAGTACCTCCAGGACCCGGTCCGTGGTGACAGCTCCGGCAGCGGAGTTGGCGATGATCAGGACGGAGCTCGGCCTGGCACGGCTTGCCGTCATCCTTCCCCCTGGGGTCGCATGGATTTCCGGGCCGCCCGGTATCGGACGGGAATGCTGGAAGGGTGCCAGGGCCGGCTGACTCCTCACTGACGCGGCGGCCCGAGATATTACCTCCCGAACCTCCCGAGATATTACCTGGTGGGTAATCGACACAGGCGCCGGCCGCACAGCAACCTGGAATGACCCTGGAAGGCGCGCGCCCGACAGGGTTGGCATTCGCCTGCGTCAAACATTCCAGGGAGAAACCCACATGAGTACCGGAGGTGCATCCGCCGGGCTGTCCCCCAATTCTGGGGGTTCCACGGCGGAATCGAAGCGCTGGTGGTCGCTCACCACCGTACTGCTTTCGACTTTCATGGCCCAGCTCGACAACACCGTCGTGAATGTCGCACTTCCTTCGATCGGCCGAGATCTCGATCTGGAGATTTCCGGGATCGAATGGATTATCAGCTCCTACATGCTGGTATTCGCGTCCTTGCTCTTGCTCGGTGGGCGACTCGCCGACCTGATTGGCACCCGGCGCATCCTGATGATCGGCATCACCGTGTTCACGGTCGCGTCGCTCTTCGCAGGGCTCGCCGACTCCTTCGGCATGCTGCTGGCCGGTCGGGCCCTGCAGGGCGTGGGCGCGGCGCTGTCCACTCCGGCAACGCTCATGATCATCCTGGCGACCTTCAAGGACGAGCGCGAGCGTGGCAAGGCGATCGGCCTGTGGGGGGCGGTGATCGCACTGTCGTTCGCCTTCGGGCCCATCGTCGGCGGCGTCATCACCCGCTTCATCGACTGGGGCTGGATCTTCTTCATCAACGTGCCCATCGGCGTGGTGGCCGTCGCCATCGGTATGTGGTCGATCGACCGCAACTCGGGCGTCACACAGTCGCGGCGACTGGACACACCAGGTCTGGTCAGCTCGGGCATCGTGCTGTTCGGCCTGACGTACGCCCTCATCGAGGGTCCGAAGGAGGGCTGGACGGCGGCGCCGATCCTGGGGGCATTCGCCGCGGTCGTGGTGGCGCTGATCGTCTTCTGCCTCGTGGAGCTCCGCTTCACGGACCCCATGTTCGACCTGACGCTGTTCCGCAACGGGACCTTCAGCTGGGGTACGGCGGCACTGGTGCTGTGGGGCTGCGGCATGATGGGCGTCTTCGCCTACACGTCGCTGTACTTGCAGAACGTGCTGGACTTCTCGCCCGTCCTGGCGGGCGCCGTCTTCATTCCGCTGGCGGTGGTCATGGCGGTTGTGGCCACGGTCTCGGGCAAGCTGGCCGAGAAGTTCGGCCTCATGCGCACCGTGCTCACCGGGTTCATCATCGCCGCCGTGGGTCTGGCGCTGCTCGCGATCCCCGGCGACAGTGCCCGCGCCTGGGAGCTGCAGCCCGCGCTCATCCTGGTCGGTATCGGCGCCGGTGCGGTGACTCCGCTGCAGACCGCCGTGGCCAGCGCGCTGCCCGTGACGAAGGTGGGTGTCGCCAGTGGCGTGCTCAACGCCTTCCGCGAGATGTCGGCGCTGTGCGGTGTGACGGTGCTCGGAGCCGTGGTCAGCTCGGTGACGGCCAGCCGGATCAGCTCCGGCGACGGGCCCAAGGTGGCCTATTTGGACGGCTACCACACCGGAGTGCTGATCGCGTCGGCGCTCATCTTCGCCGGTACGCTCACCGCGTTCCTCGCGCTCCGTCAGATCCGGCCGGCGGACACGGCTGAGGCCGAGTCGTCGGCCCAGAAGTC
Organism: Streptomyces sp. NPDC087787; assembly: GCF_044743035.1. NCBI lineage: Bacteria > Bacillati > Actinomycetota > Actinomycetes > Kitasatosporales > Streptomycetaceae > Streptomyces > Streptomyces sp. NPDC087787. The sequence continues at coordinate 1,296 of NZ_JBIUVQ010000025.1, read as the reverse complement.
GATGGCACCGGCCGAGAGCTGACACAGACTCCCGCACCATCGGCTGCCTCGGGGCAAGAGACATCCCCCGCCTCCCCCCGGGCGGCTGACGGAGCAGGGGAGACCGACGGGCCCGCAGCAGATCCTGCGGGCCCGTCGCCGTGCTCCGGCCGCGGCAACGTCCGGTGGGCGTGGAACCGGCGGACGTCGCCGGCAGGCCGCGAGAGGAAAGCGGTCACGGCCCCGGGGACATCCGACCGCATCGACGAGTTCAGCAACAACCGGTGGATGGCCGCCGTGCGGATCCACCGCCGGCCCCGGGGTCCCATCGGCCTGCCGGGCCTGCGGCCTGGCCGTCCAGGCGTGGGCCAGGCCCGTCGCGCGCACGCGAAGAGCGGTTTCCCTCTTGTGGCGCCACCGTCTCCCATGCCAACGGCCTCCGCTCCTCAGCGACCGCATCAGGTGGGTCACGAGAGGAACGGAGGCCGTTGAGCGCTTGCTCGCAGCCAGGTCCGCACGAGGTGTCAGGCGGACATCGCCAGTTCTTGGGTGAGGATCGCGTGCTCGGTCCGGCGCAGTTCGATGGAGGGCTCGATACCCAACTCGTCGGCAAGCCTGGACCACATCTCGCGGTACAGGGCGAGGGCTTCGGCCTGTCGACCGCACCGATAGAGGGCGACCATCAACTGTGCACAGAAGCGTTCCTGCAAAGGGTTCTCGGCATGAGTCTCTCGCAGCTCGCCCAGTATGCCGGGCTGATTACCCCGGGCCAGCTCGTTCTCGAAGAGCAACTCCAGGGCACGGATCCGGTACTCCTCGTACCGGGCCGCCGCCGCGCGACAAAGAGGGCCGCCGGACTCTCCGCCGAACACGGGGCCGCGCCACTGGTTCAGGGCCACTCGCAGCATGTCGACGACCTCACACGGCTTGCCGCCGGACGCCTGCGCCTTGACCACGGCCGCGACGAAGGAGGCGGCGTCCAGTTCCTCCTCGCCGACGACGAGCTGGTAACCGTAGGGATGACCGACGAGCCGCGAGAGCTCCCTGCCCTTCTCGAGGCCGGCCAACTTCTTCCGTAATCGGCTCACCAACGCCTGAAGCGCATTGGTGACCCCGCCCGGTGGCGTCTCAGGGTCTTTGAGAAGTGATCTTGTGTCCGGGTTCGTCAGGTCAGTCCGAGGGCGGTGAGGGGCCGCTGGTGGTCACGGCCGGTGCGGCGGAGGGCGGCGATGTTGGTGTGGCCGTCCTGGCGGTGGACGCCGATGGCGAGATTGCGCAGGCCGGCCATCACGCGGGGCAGGTGCCGGGTGCAGATTT
>NZ_JBIUVQ010000024.1:0-107960 GCF_044743035.1 Streptomyces sp. NPDC087787 | reverse complement strand
ATCGACCTGGGCCTGTCCGCCTTCGCCGTCCTGTCCGACGGCCGGAAGGTCGACAGCCCCCGCTTCCTGCGCAGGGCCGAGAAGAAGCTCAAGCGGCTTGGACGGGAGTTGTCCCGCAAGGTGAAGGGATCGAAGAACCGGGCCAAGGCCCGCATCAAGGTCGCTCGCCAGCACGCCAAGGTGGCGGACCGGCGCCGGGACTGGCACCACAAGGTTTCCACACAGATCATCCGCGACAACCAAGCGGTGTTCGTGGAGGACCTCGCGGTGTCCGGTCTCGGCCGTGTTCGGCTTGCCAGGTCCGTGCACGACGCGGGATGGTCCGCGTTCGTCGGCATGCTGGAGTACAAGGCGGTCAGGCACGGCCGGACCTTCGCCAAGGCGGGCCGGGCCTTCCCGTCCTCTCAGGTCTGCTCGGCCTGCGGTTTCCGGGACGGCCCCAAGCCCCTGCACGTCCGTCAGTGGACGTGCGGCCAGTGCGGGGCTGTGCACGACCGCGACCACAACGCAGCCCGCAACGTCCTGTTCGAAGGACGCCGCATCGTCGCCGCCGGACGGGCGGAGACACCAAACGCCTCGTGGAGCGCCGGTAAGACCAGGACGAAAGTCCCGGCACAGCGCGTTGAAGCAGGAAGCCCCCGGAAGGGCCAGCCGGCCCAGGCCGGAATCCCTGGACTTCAGGCCAGGGAGCACGTCAATACAGCCTGCGTGTCGACCGGCTGATCGATCTCGTCGGCCTGTTCGTCTTCGCCGTCGTCGGCGTCACGGTCGGCCTCCTCGTCGACAGCCTGGCCAGACGGGCACTCCAGGTGACCCGCGCGCAGGTGGAAGCCGAAAGCCTCGCTCGCCTGGTGGCCGACGTGCTCGCAGCCGGGACGATGGCCTCCGCCGACCTCGTCGACGCCCTGCGCCGCGCCTTCGATCTGGAGGGGGTCGCACTCCTGCGGCAGACAGACAGCGGATGGGAGGCCGAAGCGGCGGCAGGCCTCTCCTCACCGGAGACCCCCGAAGACGCACCCTTCACCGCCGCTGTGGCCGGCGGCCGGATCCTGGCGCTGGCAGGCGGCCGTCTCAGCGCCGAGGACGCCCGGCTTCTGCGGGCGTTCACCAGCCGGCTCCGCATCGACCAGGGGACGTGGCAACTGGAGCATATCGGCGGCGATCATGAGGAGCAGCACGAGCACAGCCGGGACGGTGAAGCCGCTCTGTAAGTGGCGACGCTCCCGTGGGGATGCTGAGCACGGGCTACGGCGCTGCGAGGCCGACCAGCACCAGTGCGAGCAGGAGCACGAGCGTTCCGGCGGCGATGAACCCGTAGTCCAGTAAACGCCGTTCGCGGTTGTGGACGACGATCCTGCCCGGGTCGGCCGGGTCGTAGGTGATCAGTAGTGTGTCGCCGTCGCGCAAGGGCCGCCGTCGTGTCGCCGGTACGGGGCTGCCGATCTCCACCACTTGGCCGGTCTCTGTGCTGAACTGGAGCAGTGGGCGTGGCGACGGGGGGCCCTCGCCACGCGCTTCGGGGTCGGGCTTGACCAGTGCCCAGGCCCTGACGCCGGTGCGCTCGATCCTGCGGGTCTGGCGCAGGCCGGTGAGTCCGGCGAGCGCCATCACGCAACCGCCGCAGGCGGCGAAGACCGCCATGACGACCGTGTCTGCCGTGCTCACCGCGCCTTGTCTCCGCTGGGTTCGAAGCGGTAACCCATGCGGGGCTCGGTGATCAGGTAGCGCGGATGCGCCGGGTCGGGCTCGAGTTTGTGGCGCAGGCCCGAGATGTTGATGCGCAGGTAGTTGGAGTGCTCGTCGTGCCCCGGTCCCCAGATGTCGCGCAGCAGTTGATGGCCGGTGACCAGCCGTCCCGGATTGCGCAACAGCGTGGCGAGCAGTTGCCATTCCTTGGGCGTGAGGTGGACGGTCTCGCCGCGCCCCGAGTCGCTCACCACGGTGCAGGCGGTCAGGTCGACGGCGTAGTCGCCGACGGTGACCGTCCGAGGTCCGCCACCACGGTCCGTACGCCGCAGCACGGCACGCAACCGGGCCAGCAATTCCTCCATGGCGAACGGCTTGGCCACGTAGTCGTCGGCGCCCGCGTCCAGCGCGCCGACGACGTCGGCGGGTGCGGCGTGCTCCGACAGCGCGATGACGGGCACGGACGACCAGGACCGCAGGCCGGTGATGACGTCGGTGCTGTCGGCGTTCGGCAGATCGAGGTCGACGATGACCGCGTCCGGCGGCGTCTGGGAGGCCCGGCTCAGGGCGCTGGTTCCGTCGGACGCGGTGACGACGGCGTAGCTCTGCGCGGTGAGACTGACGGCCAGGGCGCGCAACAGCTGCGGCTCGTGGTCGACGACCATTACGTGTCGCGTCATCTCCGTCCCTCTCCCTGCGCTGGACGGCGCCCTCGCGCCAGGAGTGCCGCAGCCCGGTCGGGCGAGGGGGAGTTCGCGGGACCGGACCGCGTGACGCATGGTGCGCGGTGCATGTTCATCGTGGCTGCGATGCGGCCAGATCGTGGTTGAGCCGGACGACGTTGACACTGTCCTGACCCAGGAAACCCAGCTGGCGGCCACTGACGTGCGCGGCGACGAGCTTGCGGACCGCGGCCGGGTCCAGCCCGCGGGCCTTGGCCACCCGGTTCACCTGCTCGTGGGCGTAGGCGGGTGAGATGTCCGGGTCGAGCCCGGAGCCGGAGGTGGTGACCGCGTCGGCGGGAACGCTGCTCGGCCGAACGCCGTCGAACGCGGCCACCGCGGCCCGGCGTTGGGCGATCGTCTTGATCAGCGTGGCGTTGTTGGGGCCGAGGTTGGAGGCGCCGGAGCTGGTCGGGTCGTAGCCAGTCCTCCCCGCCGCGGACAGGCGGGGCTGGAACCACTTGGGGTCGGGTGCCGGCGTGGTCTGGCCTTTGCGCAGCGGGAGGTTGAAGTTCTGGCCGATGAGGGCGGAGGCGACCGGACGTCCGCTGTCCTTGATCATGGATCCGTTGGCCTGGTGCGGAAAGACGCCCTGGGCAATGCCGGTGACGAGCAGCGGATAGGCGATGCCGGTGATCACGGTGAACACCAGCAGCATGCGCAGCGCCGCCAGGTGGTGGCGGACCACGTGGGCGAGAGAGCCGAGCACGAAGATCGCCCTCCTTGTCGGTCAGTGCAGTCCGGGGACGAACTGGATGATCAGGTCGATGACCTTGATGCCGAGGAACGGCAGCACCAGGCCGCCGAGGCCGTAGATCCAGATGTTGCGGCTGAGCAGCGCCGCCGCTGAGGAGGGCCGGTAGCGCACGCCGCGCAGGGCCAGCGGGATCAGCGCGATGATGATCAGGGCGTTGAAGATGATCGCCGAGGCGATCGCCGAGGTCGGGCTGTGCAGGCCCATGATGTTGAGATGGCGCAGCCCCGGGTAGACGCTCGCGAACATCGCGGGGATGATCGCGAAGTACTTGGCGATGTCGTTGGCGATGGAGAAGGTGGTCAACGAGCCCCGGGTGATCAAGAGTTGCTTGCCAATCTCGACGATCTCGATGAGCTTGGTCGGGTTGGAGTCGAGGTCGACCATGTTGCCGGCCTCCTTGGCGGCCGACGTGCCGGTGTTCATGGCCACGCCGACGTCGGCCTGCGCCAGGGCCGGGGCGTCGTTGGTGCCGTCCCCGGTCATCGCGACCAGCTTGCCGTCGGCCTGCTCCCGCTTGATCAGCGCCATCTTGTCCTCGGGAGTGGCCTCGGCGAGGAAGTCGTCCACGCCCGCCTCCTCGGCGATCGCCTTGGCGGTGAGCGAGTTGTCACCGGTGATCATCACCGTGCGGATGCCCATGCGGCGCAGTTCGTCGAAGCGCTCGCGCATACCGTGCTTGACCACGTCCTTGAGATGGATGACACCGAGGATCCGGGCGCTCTCGACACCTGCCTGCCGCACCACCTCGCCGACGACCAGCGGCGTGCCGCCGCTGGCGGAGATGCCGTCGACCAGCGGGCCGACCTCGTCGGTGGGGTGGCCGCCGTGGTCGCGGACCCAGCGCATGACCGCGGTGGCCGCGCCCTTGCGCAGCGAGCGGTTGTCCAGCGCGCCGTTGAGGTCCACGCCCGACATCCGGGTCTGCGCGGTGAACGGGACGAACTCGGCATGCGCCAGCTCACCTTCGGTCCGTGCGCGCAGCGCGTGTCGTTCCTTGGCGAGGACCACGATCGAGCGGCCTTCGGGCGTTTCGTCGGCGATCGAGGACAGCTGGGCCGCGTCCGCCAGCGTCTCCAGGTCGATGCCGCTGACCGGCAGGAACTCGGCGGCCTGCCGATTGCCCAGGGTGATGGTGCCCGTCTTGTCCAGCAACAGGGTGTTGACGTCGCCCGCGGCCTCCACGGCGCGTCCGGACATGGCCAGCACATTGCGCTGTACCAGCCGGTCCATGCCCGCGATGCCGATCGCGGAGAGGAGCGCGCCGATCGTGGTCGGGATCAGGGCGACGACCAGTGCCACGAGGATGACGATGGACTGCTCGGCGCCGGCGAAGATGGCGAAGGGCTGCAGGGTCACCACGGCGACCACGAAGATGATGGTCAGCGAGGCCAGCACGATGTTCAGCGCGATCTCGTTCGGTGTCTTCTGCCGGGCCGCACCCTCCACCAGGGCGATCATCCGGTCGATGAAGGTCTCGCCGGGTTTCGAGGTGATCCGCACCAAGATGCGGTCGGAGAGCACCTTCGTCCCGCCCGTCACGGCGGAGCGGTCACCGCCCGATTCACGGATCACCGGAGCCGACTCACCCGTGATCGCGGACTCGTCCACGCTCGCGATGCCCTCGACCACATCGCCGTCACCGGGGATGACCTCGCCGGCCTCGACCACGACCAGGTCACCGAGCCGCAGTTCGGTGCCCGCAACCTCCTCGGTGACCTCCGGTGCGCCGGGCTGCCGGGCATGGATGACACGGCGGGCCATGGTGTCCTTCTTCGCCCGGCGCAGCGTCTCCGCCTGCGCCTTGCCACGTCCCTCCGCCACCGCCTCCGACAGGTTGGCGAAGGCCACGGTCAGCCAGAGCCAGACGGTGATCACCCAGGCGAAGACGCTCGGGTCCTTGATCGCCGACAGGGTGGTCAGCACCGCGCCGACCTCGACCACGAACATCACGGGGTTCTTCACCATCAGACGCGGATCGAGCTTGCGCAGCGCGCCGGGAACGGAGGCGAGGAGCAGCCTGGGCTCCAGCAATCCCGCAGAGACCCGATGCCGATCAGTCGCCGGCGGGCCCGTCGGTGCCGCGGCTTTCACGGTGGTGGGCATCAGTGCAACCCTTCCGCGAGCGGCCCCAGCGCGAGCGCGGGCAGGTAGGTGAGGCCGACGACGATGAGGATCACGGCGGACAGCAGGCCGACGAACTGCGGCCGGTGGGTGGGCAGCGTGCCCGCCGTGATCGGTACCGGCTGCTGCGCGGCGAGCGATCCGGCCAGCGCCAGCACGAACACCATCGGCAGGAAACGGCCCAGGATCATCGCAAGCCCGAGCGCGGTGTTGTACCAGACGGTGTTGGCGCTCAGCCCGGCGAACGCGGAGCCGTTGTTGTTGGCAGCCGAGGTGAAGGCGTAGAGCACTTCGGAGAAGCCGTGCGGACCGTGGTTGAGCATCGCCGCCCGCTCGCCCGGCAGGGCCATCGCGATGCCGGTGCCGATCAGCACGATCGCCGGAGTGGTGAGGATGTACAGCGAGGCATACTTCATCTCCCGGCCGCGCAGCTTCTTGCCCAGGTACTCGGGCGTGCGGCCGACCATGAGGCCGGCGACGAAAACCGCCACGACGGCCAGGATCAGGATCCCGTAGAGGCCGGACCCGGTGCCGCCGGGCGCGATCTCGCCGAGCATCATGTTGAAGATCGTCAGGCCGCCGCCGCCCGGCGTGTACGAGTCATGGAAGGAGTTGACCGCACCGCAGGACGTCAGGGTCGTGGACACGGCGAACAGGGCCGAAGCCCAGATCCCGAACCGCTGCTCCTTGCCCTCCATCATCCCGCCGGCCGCGTGTCCGGCCGAGCTGCTCACGCTGTGCAGCTCGTTGGCGGTGACGATGGCCACCGAGGCGGCCCAGATCAGCGCCATCACGGCGACGATCGCGTAGCCCTGGCGGTTGTCGCCGACCATCTTCCCGAAGGTCCGCGGCAGAGCGAACCCGATCACCAGCAGCAGGTAGATCTCCAGCCAGTTGGTGAACGGATTGGGGTTCTCGAAGGGGTGGGCGGAGTTGGCGTTGTAGAACCCGCCTCCGTTGGTGCCCAGCTCCTTGATGACCTCCTGGGAGGCGACCGGGCCGCCGGGGACGGACTGATACTGCCCGGCGATCGTGGTGATCGACTGGAAGCCGTGGAAGTTCTCGACCGTGCCCGCGGCGACCATCACGACCGCCATGACCAGCGAGATCGGCAGCAGGAGCCGCAGCACGATCCTGGTGAGGTCCTGCCAGAAGTTGCCGACCTGACCGGTCCTCTTGCGGGCGAACCCACGGATCAGGGCCGCGACCACGGCGATCCCGGCCGCCGCCGAGACGAAGTTCTGCACCGCCAGGCCCGCCATCTGCACCAGATGGCCCATGGCCGACTCCCCCGAGTACGCCTGCCAGTTGGTGTTGGTGACGAAGGAGGCGGCGGTGTTGAAGGCCAGGTCGGGGCTGACCGGCTTCACGCCGAGGGAGAGCAGCAGATGGTTCTGCAGCCGCAGGAAGCCGTAGAGGAACAGCACCGAGACCAAGGAGAACGCCAGCACGCTGCGCAGATAACCGGGCCACGTCTGCTCGGCGTCCGCCTGCACGCCGCCGACCCGGTAGACCAGGCGTTCCGCACGCCGGTGACGCGGGGAGGTGAGGACATGCGCCATGTAGTCGCCGAGCGGGCGGAAGGTCAGGGCCAGCGCACCCACCAGGGCGATGATCTGCAACCAGCCCGCGAGAGTGGCGTTCATGGAGAACCTCTCCGGCTACGGACCGTGTGGGACGCAGCTAGAACTTCTCGGGGAAGATCAGGCACAGGACCAGGTAGATCACCAGGCAGACGGCGACGGCCAGGCCGACGATGTTGTCCAGGCTCACAGTCGGCTCACTCCCTTGGCGATCAGACCGATCAGGGCGAACGCGGCAATGGCGAGGACGATGAATCCAAGATCCGACATGTGCGACACCCCCGTAGCGACGACGGGAAGGGAACGCCGGGTGCAGGGAAAGGGGTTATGCCGGTAGAAACCGGCTCATTCAGAACAGCTCTGCGTCATTTGCCCGGCAAGGCTTATTAGCGGGTTTGTAACGCCGTCGGGTACTCATTTGATGATTTCTTGATGTTCTGAGGCCGACCCGCGGTCCACCGTGAGGCGCTCGCCGGCCGGCAGGACGGCCCTGACCCTCGGCAGGGCCGGGCAGCAGCAGGCTTGTTCCGGCCATAGCTCGGCGACCCGAACGAAACCGTGCGGAATGCCGCCCACCGCCTGGGCGGAGGCCCGCCGTACCGTGCCTCTCTCAGCTGCTCGCGGGCGGCCTGAAGGCCGACCGGCCGGCCTTGCCAGGTCGAGTAGGGGCCCGGCGGGTGCGGCGGCCCCGGGGCCGGGACTTCGGTCCGCCGGTCGACAAGGACCGTGCCGCGCCGTCCATGGACCGCGTGTACGCGGCGTGGATCCTGGCCACGCACGGAGCGGACGCCGCGTGGCTGGGACGGCATCTGGACCTTTCCGCCGACCTGGCACGCCTGCTCGTCGAGGCCGCCGTCCAGACACGGCGCCGCAGAGTGGGCGTCTGGGAGGACCACGCCTGGTCCCTGGCCGGCATCCGCCCGCATGACGGAAGCCTTGAGGGGTCAGTGGCCGAGGTGGAGGGGGAAGCGCAGGCGGCAGATGACGGCGTCGGTGTGGCGGCGGACGGCGCGGTCCAGGACGGCGCCGCGCTGGTTCTGCAGCAGTCGCTGCCAGGGCTTGGGCAGGCGCATCTCAGGGATGAGGACCACGATGCGGTCGTGGCGGTCCTGGGCTGCGAGCGCGCGCAGGTGGTCGACGACGGGCCGGGTCAGGGAGCGGGTGCGGCTGTGCAGCACGGTGAGCGGGACGCCGGGTTGCCAGGCGTTCCAGGCGGCGTGGACCTCGTCGGCGGAGGGGGCGTCGCGGTCCTCGGGGTGGACGACGGTGACGGCGCGGACGTCGCCGCCCAGGGACAGTGCGGCGCTGAGGGCCTCGCGGGTGAGGACGTTGACCGCGCCGACGGGGACGACGACGACCGAGTGGCGCGGCTCGGGGCGGGCGGGGATCTCGCCGAGGCGCAGGGCGGCGCCGATCCGCCGGTAGGCGCGGTGCACGGCTTCGAACACGGCGACCAGGACGGCGACGGTGAGGAACACCAGCCAGCCGCCCTCGTGGAACTTCGCGACCAGTTCGACGGCCAGCGCCGCGGTGGTCAGGAGTGCGCCCAGTGCGTTGACGGCCGCGCGCCGGTACCAGCCCCGCCCCTGGTCGAGGTGCCAGTGCCGGACCATGCCGGCCTGGGAGAGGGTGAAGCCGATGAACACGCCGATGGCGAAGACCGGTACCAGTTTCTGTGTGTCGCCCTCGGCCACGACCAGCAGGACCAGGGCGGCGACGGCGAGCACGACGACGCCGTAGCGGTAGACCTGCCGGTCGGCGCGCAGCCCGAAGACGTGCGGCAGGTGGTTGTCGCGCGCCAGCAGGGAGGTCAGGACCGGCATGCCGCCGAAGGAGGTGTTGGCCGCGAGCGCGAGCAGCACCATGGTGGCGAACTGCACCACGTAGAAACCGGCGTTGTGCCCCAGCGACGCCTCGGTCAGCTGCGCCAGTACGGTCTTGGTGCTGTTCGGTGCGACGTGGAACTTGCCGATGAGCAGCGACAGTCCGATCAGCATGGTCCCCAGCAGCGCGCCGAGCGCGACCTCGGTGCGCTGGGCCCGCCGGACCCGCGGGGTGCGGAAGGTGGGGACGGCGTTGGCGATGGCCTCGACGCCGGTCAGGGCCGAGCAGCCCGAGGCGAACGCGCGCAGCAGCAACAGGGCTCCGACCGCGGAGGCGGCGGAGGCCGTCGGGTGGGTGGGCGGCACGGCCGGTGTCGGGCGCACCAGGCCGGCCACGATCACGGCGGCGATCGCCACGATGAACACGGCCGTGGGGGCGATCATCACCTTGGCGGACTCGGCGACCCCGTAGAGGTTGACCGCGGTGATCAGCCCCAGGGCGATCACGCACAGCAGGACCCGATCGCCGTACAGGGCGGGGAAGGCGGAGGTGAGCGCGGCCACGCCGGCCGAGACCGACACGGCGACGTTCAGCACGTAGTCGATGATCAGTGAGGCGGCGGCGACCAGACTGACCCGCCGGCCCAGATGGCGCCTCGCGACCGCGTAGGCGCCGCCCCCGTTCGGAAACGCGGCGATCACCTGCCGGTAGGAGAACGTCAGTGCCGCCAGCAGCACGACGATCGCCAGCGTGACCGGCAGGGTCAAACCCAGGCCCTGACTGCCGGCCACCGCCAGCACCACCACGATCGCCTCCGGCCCGTAGGCCACGGAGGCCAGTGCGTCCAGGGACAGGGCCGCCAGCCCTTGCGGCACGGTCAGCCGGTCCCGCTCCTGGCGCCTCCCGGCGAGCCGCCCGACACGGCGGCGGCCGCCGACGCCCCCAGCACGCCCACTCACGGCTTCACCTGCCCTCACGTCGTCCTGCGCACCCCGGGGTCAGAATTCCGCAAAACGCCCTGTTTCAGCGCAAGAGAGGCGTTAAAGGTCGTCCCGGGTCGCGTTTGCCCTGCTACACCGGAAGACGCAAGCAGGAGGTGCCCACCATGCCCGACCACCTCGTCAGGGGGCCCGTCGCGATCATCGCCGCCCTCGTGGCGCCGCTCGCGGTCTGCGCGGTGCTGCTGCCCTTCCGCGCCGCACTGGCCAACACCGTCGTCGCGCTGGTCCTGGTCGTGGTCGTCGTCGCCGCGGCGGCCCTCGGCCACCGCCTGGCCGGCGTCCTCGCCGCCCTGTCCGCGGCCGTCTGGTTCGACTTCTTCTTCACCGTCCCCTACCAGCGGCTCACCATCAGCAGCCCTGCCGACATCACCACCGCGGTCGTGCTGCTCACCGTCGGGCTGGTCGTCTCCCAGCTGGCGGCCCGCGCCCGACGCCTGGAGGTCGTCACCATCACCGACGCCGACTACCTCGCCCAGCTCCACCACGCGGCCCGCCTGGCCCAGACGGCGACCTCGCCCGACGCGGTGGTGGAGTGCGTACGCGCCCAACTCGTCGGCCTGCTCCACCTGCGCGGCTGCCGCTTCCAGTACGGCACCCTGCTCGGCCACGCCCCCCGCCTGGAAAACGACGGCTCCGTCACCGTCGGCCGCAAGAGGTGGGACGTCGATCGCCTCGGTCTGCCCGACCAGGACATCGAGCTGCGCGTCTTCGCCGGCGGCCGCTTCCACGGCCGGTTCCTCCTCCAGCCGACGCCCGGCCACACCCCGCCCCTTGAGGCGCGCCTGGTCGCCGTCACCCTGGCCGACCAGGCCGGCGCGGCGCTGCAGACCATCTGGAGGGAAACGGCACCCCGCCCCTGAGACGGCTGCGTCTGTACTGGATCACCCTCCCTGGCCCCTGACCTGTCCGCACCCTACGGCGGGATCCGCACGGTGGCCCGAGCGGCGCGGATGGCGGAGTCCACCGTTGGCCGGGGTGTGCGTGAACTCGGTGCCGGCCCGGTCCGGCGGGCCGGGCTCGCACCGCGGGCGCGGGGCGAGAGAGGCTGCGGGATTCGGATCCGGGCCCGGTCCCGGCGTTGCTGGCGTTGGTCGAGCCCGAGCAGGACTTCAGCCTCCGCTATGGGTACGACATCAGGAAGTGACCAGGGCTCCCTGTCCTCTGCAAAATTCAGGTGAATCATCGTGTTGCAATGCTCATGAACGAGGACAGCCAAGCCCGATGGAGCGCCGCCTCAGCCAGGGAGGGAAGGCACCTGGGAACCGTCGTTGCCGAGCTGCCGGAAGAAGGACCTGATCGACAACCTGAGTGGGACGGAACCGCCGAGCCTGCTCGCACCGGCCGTACGACGGAGCTTGTCCTCGCTGGGCTTGGCGCGTTCGGATTTCGTGTTCGTCGGCGCCCGTTATGTTGACCGGAACATCTGACAGGCGGAGCTGGCGTGCAGAGAACAGAGGAACGGGCCGGGGAGGCCGAGGCCGCCGACGCGGGCAGAGCGGTGGGGGACGAGGCCGTCCCTGGCTGGCCCCGGTTCTGGCCGCTTCTGTTGCTGGGGGCGGCCACCGTTCCCGGCGTGGTGCTCTACTTCGGGGGCCGGTGGATGGAGACGCCGGCGATGCAGGCGTGGCGGACCGTCTGTCTTGCCGTGACCGTGCAGGCGCTGCCCTTCCTTCTGCTGGGTACGGCCCTTTCCGGTGCCATCAACGCGTTCGTGCCGGCGGCGGTGTTCAGCCGTGCGCTGCCGAGTCGGCCGGTGCTCGCCGTGCCGGTGGCCGGCGTCGCGGGTGTCGTCCTGCCGGGCTGCGAGTGCGCGTCGGTGCCGGTGGCGAACCGCCTGATCGGACGGGGTGTCACACCGGCGGCCGCGTTCGCGTTCCTGCTGTCGGCGCCCGCGATCAACCCCGTGGTGCTGACGGCCACCGCGGTGGCCTTCCCCGGGCAGCCGGCCATGGTCGCCGCCCGGCTGCTGGCCTCGCTGGGGACGGCGTTGGTGATGGGCTGGCTGTGGCTCTGGCTGGGGCGGGCCGAGTGGCTGCGGCCGGTCGTGCGGCACAGCGGGCACCAGGCGGGTGGCAGTCGGTGGCGGGAGTTCCGGACCGGCTTCCAGCACGACTTCCTGCACGCGGGCGGTTTCCTGGTGGTGGGTGCGATGGCGGCGGCCACGTTCAATGTGGCGGTGCCCCGTTCCGTGGTGGATGCGTTCTCCGGTTCGCCCTGGCTGTCGGTGCTGTTCCTGGCCGGGCTGGCGATCGTGCTGGCGGTGTGTTCGGAGGCGGACGCGTTCGTGGCGGCCTCGCTGAGCGGGTTCTCGCCGGTCGCGCGGCTGGCGTTCATGGTCGTCGGTCCGGTGGTCGACCTGAAGCTGATCGCCCTGCAGGCGGGTACCTTCGGCCGGGCCTTTACGGTCCGGTTCTCCGCTGCCACGGTGGTCGTGGCGGTTCTGTCCAGTGTGCTGATCGGAGGAGCACTGCTGTGAGACGCCCGCTCCAGACGACCCTGCTCGTCCTCAGCGGCATCGGCCTGCTGCGCGTGTCCCTGTTCACCGATCTGTACCTGCGGTACGTCACGGAGGGGATGCGCCCGCTGCTCATCGCCTCCGGAGCCCTGCTGATCCTGCTCGGCGCGGCGGACGCGGTGTCGTACGCGCGACGGCGCGAGGGCGACGAACACACGGACCACGGCGACAGCGGCCACGGGCACAGCCACTCCGGCGCACCTCGTGCCGCGTGGCTGCTGTTCCTCCCGGCGTTGAGCCTGCTGCTCTATGCTCCGCCCGCCCTCGGCGCGTACACCGCTTCCCGCCAGCCGTCCAAGGCCGTCACGCACGAGGACGACTTCGACCCGCTGCCCACGGCCTCGCTGCTTCCGATGACCCTTTCGGACTTCATCCGCCGTGTGCAGCAGGACCGCACGCGGGCCATCGAGGGGCGTACGGTCCAGTTGACCGGGTTCGTCACGTCCGACGAGCAGGGCGACAGCTGGTTTCTGACCCGGATCATCATCTCCTGCTGCGCCGCGGACGCCCAGTCCGTGAAGGTGCGGATCCACGGCACCCCGGCCCCGCCGGCCGACACCTGGGTGGCCGTCACGGGTACCTGGCACCCCGGCGGAACTCTGGGCACGCGCTCCGCACCTGCCGCGCTCGACGCCCGTTCCGTGGAGAAGACCGACAAGCCGGTGAACGCGTACACCGACGCCCTTCCGCTCACTCCCACGAGATGAACCGGCGCCCTTCAGTCGCATGAACCGACGTGGAGCGTTGTCAGCGGTGCCTCCATGCCGCGGTGGACCAGACAATGCACCATGCGGGCCGGGTCCACCCTGGACAGATCACCGGCAACGCTTCCGCCGACGCCCTCTCCCGTCCCGGCCCGCAGCCGCTCCGCCGGCTGCCACCATGTCCGCTGTCGCCGTTTCCGTCGGCGGACCGGGCCGGTTCGCCGAGACCACCCGAGGGGTCCTGTCCTCGTCGCTCGGCGACGCGGCTACGCCCGTCAAGGCAGCACGGTGTCAATGCACCCGACGGTCTTCCAACGGAGCCGCCTTCAACTCCCCGTCGGTCACCCGCGGAAGATGCGGTGTGTGGTTGACCAGTCGGGCCGAGTTGCCGACGACCGCGATGCTGCTCATGTTGTGCAGCAGGGCCGCGAGAACGGGGTTCATGGAACCGCCGGCGCTGGCGAGGAGGCCGAGCAGATCGACTCCGATGGCGAGGCCGTAGTTCTGGCGGACGACGCGCAGGGTGTGGCGGCTGAGTTCGACGACGGCGGTGACTTGGCGCAGGTCGTTGCCCGCGATGCTCACCGCGGAGGGCGGCGGTGCCTCCTCACCGAGCGTGGTGCGGGCCTCCGCGATCATGTCCCCTGCTTTGAGCCGGGCTTCCTCGGCGGCCGATGCGATCCAACGGCCGGCGACGATGCCGCGGGTGATACCACCGACGAGGGCCTTCCGGACTGCGGGTTGGCCGTCGGGGGTGCGTTTCGTGACTCCCCGGATGATCAGGCCGCCCACCACTCCGGAGACGGCGTAGTGGGCGAGACGCCCGGCTGCGGCACCGGCGACGGTGAGGGGATGCGTGAAGGACTCCTTCCGCCGCTGCTGAGTGACGGACCCCCTCGTGCGCCCGTACCGTGCGTCCGGTCGAACGGAGGCCCACGCGCAGGTTTCCTCGGCAGATGACGTCGGCCACTGCACGCCGCGACTGCCGCCGCCACCTGCTCGGTCAGGCGGGCTGCGGGGCCGTCCTCCTGGCTCCCGGGCGGCGGGTGCGGTACTTGCCGACCAGGCGGCAGACGGCGTAGATCGTGAACGAGATCGTCGTGACGTACGGGCTGATGGGGATGCTGCTGCCCAGGGCGAGGAGAATGCCGCCCTCGATGGAGATCACCGCGAAGACGATGCTGAGCAGTGGTAGCAGTACGGGGGAGGCGGTGACGCGGGCGGCGGCCGCTGCGGGGGTGACGACGAGGGTGAGGACCAGCAGGGCGCCGACGACCTGCACGGACAGGGCGACGGCGAGGCCGAGCACGATCATGAAGGCGAAGGACAGTCCTCGCACCGGGACGCCGCGGGCCTCGGCGACGTCCGGGTCGGCGCTGGCGAAGGACAGCGGCCGCCACATCATCACCAGAGCCACCAGGACCACGGCGGAGGTGCTGAGCAGCCAGGTTGTCTGCGGGGTGTCGACGGCGACGATCTGGCCGGTGAGCAGGCCGAATTTGTTGGCCGCCCGGCCCTTGTAGAGGGCGAGGAAGAGGACACCCAGCCCCAGGCCGAACGGCATGAGGATGCCGATCGCCGAGTTGCGGTCGCGGGCCCGCGCTCCCAGAACGCCGATCGCGCCGGCCGCGACGAGCGAGCCGACGATCGATCCCGCCACGACGTTCGTCCCCAGCAGGAGCGCGGCCGAGGCGCCCGCGAAGGACAGTTCACTGATGCCGTGCACCGCGAAGGGCAGGTCGCGCATGATGACGAAGACCCCGGCCAGGCCGCCGATCAGGCCGAGTGCGGCGCCGGCGGCGAGGGAGTTGCGGACCAGGGCGAGCAGTCCGCCGTAGTTGGCGAAGTTGAAGATCTGCTGCCAGATCCCGTCGGCAAGCGTCATGGCCGGTTCCCGCCGGGCTCGTGGAGTTCGTGGCTGTGGTGAGGCTGGGCGGCCGGTTCTTCGGGTACGCCGGCCACCACGATCCGGCCGTGGACGCGGACGACGTCGATCTGCGTGCCGTACAGGCGGGAGAGCGAGCCGGAGGTCAGGACGTCCTCCGGCGTGCCGACGCGATGGCCGCCCGGTGCCAGGTACAGCACCCGGTCCACCAGGTCGAGGACCGGGTTGATCTCGTGGGTCACGAAGATCACCGCCGTGTCGTGGGAGCGGCGGCGGGCGTCGATCAGTTCGGTGACCGCCCGCTGGTGGTTCAGGTCCAGGGAGAGCAGCGGTTCGTCGCACAACAGGATGCGCGGGTCGGTGGCCAGTGCCTGCGCGATGCGGACGCGCTGGCGTTCGCCACCGGACAGCAGACCGAGCGGGACGTCACCGTACGAGGAGGCCCCGACCTGCTCCAGGATCTCGTCGACCCGCCGGCGGACGGCGCTCGTGCGCAGCCGCGGGCCGAAGCGGCGGCCGTCGATCCCGAAGCGCACCAGGTCGCGGGCCCGCAGCATCTCCTGCGCGGACAGTGCCGCCTGCTGAGGGATGTACCCGATGTGCCGTCCGGCGTCGCGGGGAGGGCGGCCGAGGACGGTCAGCGTTCCCGCGGACAGCGGCTGTCGGCCCAGCAGGGCTTTCACCAGGCTGGTCTTGCCCGACCCGTTCGGCCCGAGCACGGCGAGGAACTCCCCGGGCCGTATCTCGAGGTCCAGATCACGCCATACCGTCCGCGTGCCGTAGGCCACGGCGGCGCTGCTGAGGCTGATCAGCGGGGCGGTGTCTGCGCCGACGACGCTGGTTCGTGTCCTGCTCTCGCGGGCCCGGGGTACGGGAGCCACCTCTGGTCACCTCACTTGTTCAGCGCGTCGGCCAGCGCGTCGACGTTGGCGGTCATCCACCCGACGTAGTCCTTGCCCTCGGGCAGGGTCTCGGTGACGGGAACGACGGGGATGCCGGCCGCCTTGGCCGCCTGCTCGATCTTCTCGGTCTGCGGACCGGAGGTCTGCTCGTTGTAGACCAGCGCCTTGACCTTCTTACCGGTGAACAACGCGAGAGTGGCCTGCAAGACCTTGGGAGAGACGTCACTGCCTTCCTCGACGGCCTTGCTGAACTCCTCGGGAGTCTTGTTCACCAGCCCGCCGGCCTCGGTCATGTACAGCGGCACGGTCTCGGTGACGGCGATGGCCTCGCCTCTGTGGGCCTTCTTGATCTGCGCTTCCTTCGCCTCGAGCGGCTTGAGCTTCGCTTTGAAGGTCTCGGCGTCCTTGGCGAAGGTGGCCGCTTCGGCGGGTTCTGCCTTGCCCAGGGCCGTGGCTGTGCGATCGGCGATCCTGGCGGCGGTGGGGAAGTCGTACCAGACGTGCTCGTTGAGCTCGCCGCCCTTCGGGGCGGTCTTGCCGGAGACCTTGACCGCGTTGATGACCTCGGCGGAGGAGTTGCTGCTCTTGAGCATCCGGTCGATGAAGTCGTCGTAGCCGCCGCCGTTCTCGATGACGAGCTTCGCCTTGGACAGGATCAGCTGGTTCTGGGTGTCGGCCTCGTAGGAGTGCGGGTCCTGGTCGGGGTCGCTGATGACCGACGTGACGGCGACCTTGCCGCCGCCCATCTGCTCGACGATGTCGCCGTACACGTTCGTCGAGGCGACCACCGTGACCTTGGAGGAGGCGGCCGGGGTCTGCGAGACGCTCCCGTCGCTCTTGGCGTCCGAGGAGTTGCCGCAACCGGCCGCGAGGGCCAGGCAGGCGCCCATGAGGAGAGCGAGACGGCAGGACGGAAACGGGGGCATGGATCCTCCACTACGCGTGCTGCAGGGGCCTTCGCGAAAGCGGCTGGTCCGGACCCGGATCGATCCGGGCATATACACCACGCTGGATGGAAGTGAATGTCAAAACCATGGATCGCATCGATATGACAATCGTTGCGGAGAATTGACGCGCCGGCCACTCGTGCGATGGCGTCGCCCGTGACTGGCAGAGGCTGCAGACGCCTGTGAGTTCCAGGGCGTGCTCGACCTCGGCGAAATCCGGCGGTTGCGGCCAGGGTCTCGGTCCAGCGCTCCACGCTCTCCGCGCCCACGGGGCGGTTGTTGGTGACGCCGCCACGGCCCGCGCGGTGGCGGACCGAGATGCAAGGGCCGTGGCGGGACGTCGATCAGGTCGAGCGGGCGATCTTCCAGTGGGTCACCGCGCCAGCACCCTGCGCATCCGGTCGGTGCGGCCTCGTCGGCCAGGTCCAGCTTGTTGAGCGCGAGCACGTCCGCGAACTCCACCTGCCGATCAGCAGGTCGCTCACGGTCCGTTCGTCGCCCTGGTCCGCACGCGCGGGCGGCTCAGTGGGAATGAGCGGATTCGGTGCAGGTCACCAACTGCTCTTGGTCACGCCGGGGAGTTCGCCCGCGTGGGCCATCTCGCGTACGCGGATGCGGGACAGGCCGAAGGTGCGCAGGTGGCCGCGGGGGCGGCCGTCCACGGCGTCGCGGTTGCGCAGGCGGGTGGCGCTGGCGTCGCGGGGCTGCCGGCGCAGTTCCCGCTGGGCGGCGGCGCGTTCGTCGTCGGACGCCCGGGGTGACGAGATGATCGCCTTCAGCTCGGCGCGGCGAGCGGCGTAGCGGGTCACGACGAGTCGTCGCTGTTCGTTTTTAGCGATCTTGCTCTTCTTCGCCATCAGACCTTCCCTCCCCGGGCGCGGATGCGGGCCACCGCGGCCTCGATGCCGATCGTGTCGACCGTCTTGATGCCCTTGGTGGAGAGGGTGAGCCGGATGTGGCGGCCTTCGCTCGGCAGCCAGTAGCGCTTGGTCTGGATGTTGGGGTCGAAGCGGCGCTTGCTGCGCCGGTGGGAGTGGGAGATGTGGTGGCCGAAGCCTGGCTGTCGGCCGGTGAGTTGGCAGTGGGCGGACACGTTTCCTCCTTGTGCGTCGGCAGCACCCTAGCAGCTAAATGAAAATGAAAACCAATCTCGTGTATGGTGCTGCTCATGCCACGCAACGAACTGCGTCCGATCATCAAGCTGAGGTCCGCCGCCGGCACCGGCTACACCTACGTGACCCGCAAGAACCGCCGTAACGACCCCGACCGGCTGACGCTGCGCAAGTACGACCCGGTCGCCGGCCGCCACGTCGGCTTCCGTGAGGAGCGCTGAGAGCCGTGAAGCCCGGAATCCACCCCGCCTACCGCCCGGTCGTCTTCCGTGACCGGGCCGCCGACTTCGCCTTCCTCACCCGGTCGACGGCCACGAGCGACAAGACCGTCGAGTGGGAGGACGGCAACACCTACCCGGTCATCGACGTCGAGATCTCCTCGGCGAGCCACCCCTTCTACACCGGCACCCAGCGGGTCCTGGACACCGCGGGGCGGGTCGAGCGCTTCGAGCGGCGTTACGGCCGCGGCCGGAGCGAGCAGTGAGCGGCGACCAGGCGCGGCTGCCGGTCGCGATCGTCGCCGGGTTGCACGCGGATGCCCGCCGGGCCGCCGTGGAGGAGATCCTGCGTACGGTTCCCGGCTCGGTCGCGCTGCACCACGACCTGACGTCCGCCGTCGACAGCGCGGTGCACCGCACGGTACGCGATGCCGGCGGCCTGCTGGGCAGCGGCGACGCGCCGCTGGTGAACGACTGCGCGTGCTGCGCACTGCGCGAGGACCTCGTCCCCGAACTGCTGAGGCTGGCCGAGGAGGGCAGACACCGGCTGGCCGTCGTGGAACTGTGGGACTCCGTCGAACCCCAGGCAATGGCCCAGGTCATCGCCGCCGCCGGCGCACCGCTGGCGCTGACCGGAGTCGCCACCGCGGTCGACCCGGCACTCGTCCTGCCGTACCTGTCCAACGGCGACGACCTGGCCGACGTCGGCCTCGCCGCCGCCCCGACCGACCAGCGCACCGTCGCCGACACCTTCGCCCGGCAACTGGAACACCCCACGGTGATCGCCCTCGCCGAGAACCGCTCGGGCGCAGAGGACGTCGAGGCCGCCGACGACACCGACCACGCGCTGCTCGCCCAGCTCACACCAGGCGCACGAAAGATACGCCTGGCCGGCGGTGCCCTGCAGGCCGCCCTGCTGGCGGGCTTCGACGTGGCCGCGGCCGCCGCCCGCCTGCATCCGGCATGCGCGCTGCTGCCGCAGGAGTGCGACGAGCACGGCGTGAGCACCTTCGTCTGGCGGCGGACACGGCCCTTCCACCCGCAACGCCTCTACGCGGCACTGGAGGACCTGACCTGCGCCGCCGCCCGCAGCCGCGGGCGGTTCTGGCTGGCCGACCGCCCCGACACGCTGCTGTCTTGGGACGCAGCCGGCGGCGCGCTGTGCGTGGAGTCGGCCGGACCCTGGCTGGCCGCCCTGCCCGATGCCGCCTGGGAGATGGTTCCCGCCGAACGCCGCCTGGCCGCCTCCGTGGACTGGCACCCCGAACACGGTGACCGCTGCCAGTACTTCACGTTCACCTCGCCCGGTCTGGACCGCGACGGTCTGCTGGCCCTACTCGACTCGTGCCTGCTCACCGACGACGAGTACGCAGCGGGCAGGGACCACTGGAAACAACTTCCTCACGTCTTCGACGACTTGCTCGACCCAGTGGCCTGAACCGCGACCCGGCCCGGCCCGGCACTGAGGGTGCGTCATTCACTTGTCCCACCCCAGGTGCTCCGCCGGATCGCCCGCGCATTGCACCGCATTCTGTTGAAAGAGAGGACCGACGTCACCATGCCCCGACGCACAAGCACCCGGCGGCAGGCCGCCAAGCCTCAGCGCGTCAGCCCGCTGGACGCCGCCGGCATCACGTACATCGACTACAAGGACACCGACCTGCTGCGGAAGTTCATCTCCGACCGCGGAAAGATCCGCAGCCGCCGGGTGACCCGCGTGACGCGTCAGCAGCAGCGGCGGATAGCCCAGGCCATCAAGAACGCACGCGAGATGGCACTCCTCCCTTACAGTTCCCGATAGCCGGGATGGCGGTACGGACGCCCGTGGTATCTCCACCGTCGGTCGTCCGTACGTGTCCAGGCTGCGGCGACCGGGTCAACGCTTTTCGTACGGGTCCGACGGCTCCTCGACCTGCCTGACCGTCGTCGCGTCCAGCACCGGGGGCCCGGCCGCCGCCGATCCCGGCTTGCCCGTGGGGTGCCAGATGCCCGTCACCGTCACCCAGGTGTCAGTCGCCGGTGCGTCCGCGCTGCGGACCCGTACCTTGTTCGTCGTCGCGTCGGCCGCGCAGCACGAGACCAGCAGCCGGGTCACGTACCAGGTGCCGCCGGCTCCGTGCGTGACGAAGCCGGTCAGCCGGACCGTACGGCCCTGCAGCGAACGCCCGCTGTCGTAGACCGCGCGGGAGCCGAACGCGGCCACACTCAGGTCCACCGGGTCGCCGGGCGGCAGCGCCGGGAACGTGCCGACGCCCACCGCCGCGCGCTGGGCGTCCTCCCGGGCCGCGCTGTAGGAGCCGAGCGCGGGCGGCGGGAAGAGCTGCAGGGCGGAGGCGGGGAGGGCGAGAAGAGGCCAGGCGCGGGCCGGCCGTGTGGGAGTGGGCGTGGCCGTGCGCGCCCTCGTCCGGGTGCGCGTTGCCGTCCGCATACCCGTCGCCTTCCCGCGCCGCTCGTGCCCACGCCGCCGCCAGCACCCCGAGCAGCCCCAAAAGCAGCCCGAACGCGATCAGATACGGCCGCAACCCGGCCTGTACGTACCGCAGATACAGGTCACTGAACAGCGTGATCCGCAGCATCGCGGCAGCCATCAGCAGCGTCAGCACGGCCGGCCCGTACCGCCTGACAGCAGCCACCCTCCCACGAGCACACTGCTCACCAGGGCGACCGCCCAGGTCGCCGACGAGGACCGGCTGGCGAAGGCGCGGCCGAACGTGCCCGCCTGCAGGGCGATCAGCTTCAGGTCGACCATCGGTCCGACCACCATGAACGCCAGCCGCGCGGTCGGGGAGAACCCGCTGAGCGACGCGGCCAAGAACGCGTCGGCCTCGCTGCACACGCACAGCACCACGGCGAGCAGCGCCAGCAGGAGCACCGACAGCCAGGCGGACCCGGCGGCCTCCCGCGTCGGCGCCGACCGGACCCCTGGGCACCCGGATACGGGGGGTTCGCTTCGACTACGGCGGGGCGCCCGTGCTCGCCGGCCTCGACCTGACGGTCCACGCCGGCGAGACCCTGGCACTGGTGGGGGCGTCCGGCACCGGCAAGTCCACCTGCGCGCATCTGCTGGCGCGCTTCTGGGATCCGACGCAGGGCTCCGTCGAGCTGGTCGGGGCCGGCGGCTCGCCCGTCGACATACGGGAACTCGTGGAGGAGGAACTGCGCCGTACCGTCTCGGTCGTCGGCCAGGACACTCCGCTCTTCCACGGCATGCTCGCCGACAACCTCTGCCTGGCCCGCCCGGACGCGACCGAAGACGAACTGCAGGCGGCCGCCTGCGTCTGCGGCGTCGACCGGATCGCCAAGGCCCTGCCCGACGGATACGACACACAGTTCGGCGAGCGTGGCGCGACGCTCTCCGGCGGGCAGCGCTCCCGCATTGCCCTGGCGCGGGCGCTGGGTGACGAACCCATGGGTCCTCGTCCCCGTGCCGTGGCTGCGTCCACCGCCCGGCCCGGGGTGCTCAAGCCTCCGCTACAAAAGGGGTGCTCGTGCGCGCAGGTGTCGTCGATGCCGTAGGTGTCCCACGCGGGGAACGGGTCGACGGGCGGCAGGCATTCGCCGTCGGCCATGAGGCAGTCGGTCAGTGCCGCGTGCAGTACGTCCGCGTGCAGGTGCGTGCCGATGAAGACCAGTTCCTGGCCGCCGGGGCTGTCGGTGTCGTGGGCGGCGGAGGGCTCGAAGCGTGCGACGGAGCCGGCCTGTGACCACAGGCCCGTCACCTGCGGGCGGCTGGCCAGCGTGAAGAACCCCTTGGAGCGCAGGATCTGCCCGTACGCGCCGCTGTCGAGCTCCTGGGTCACGAACGTCCACAACCGGTCGGGGTGAAAGGGCCGTTCGGCGCGGAAGACGGTCGAGGAGATCCCGTACTCCTCCGTCTCGGGGACATGGTCGCCGTTGAGCTCCATCACCCAGCCGGGGGCCTGCTGGGCACGGTCCAGGTCGAACAGCCCGGTGCCCAGTACGTCGCCGGCCTTCACACGGCCGTGGACGGCCGGGACGACGCGCGCGACCGGGTTGAGGCGGGTGAGTGTCGCCCGCAGCCGGTCCGCCGTCTTCTCGTCGACGAGGTCGAGCTTGTTGAGCACGATGACGTCGGCGAACTCGACCTGGTCCATCAGCAGGTCGCTGACGGTGCGTTCGTCGTCCTCGTACTGGTCCAGGCCGCGCTCGACGAGCTCGTGGCCGCTGGTCAGCTCGGGCAGGAAGTTGGCGGCGTCGACGACCGTGACCATGGTGTCCAGGCGGGCGACCTCGCCGAGAGCGGCGCCGTCGTCGCGGGCGAAGGCGAAGGTCGCTGCCACCGGCATGGGTTCGGAGATGCCGGACGACTCGATGAGCAGGTAGTCGAAGCGGCCCTCGCGGGCCAGCCGGTCGACTTCCTCGAGCAGGTCGTCGCGCAGGGTGCAGCAGATGCAGCCGTTGGTCATCTCGACCAGGCGTTCCTCGGTGCGCGACAAGGCTGCCTCGCCGCCGCGCACCAGGGCGGCGTCGATGTTGACCTCGCTCATGTCGTTGACGATGACCGCGACGCGTAGTCCCTCGCGGTTGCCGAGGACGTGGTTGAGGAGGGTGGTCTTGCCCGCGCCGAGGAACCCGGACAGGACGGTGACGGGCAGGCGGTCGGAAGGCATGAACGATCAGTCCTCGGGGCGCAGCAGCCCGCGCTCGTACGCCTTCACCAGCCGCTGCGGCACCAGGTACGAGACGCCGTCGACGGTGATCGGCACGAGCGTCGGCGTGGCCGCCTTCCACTGGGCGCGGCGGTGGCGGGTGTTGCTGCGGGACATCTTCCGCTTGGGAACGGCCATGGGTTCCTGTTCCTCCTAGGTCGGTGAACATGCAGAGGCTACATGAAAATGAATCTCATTACTACTTGGTGTTGGGGTGCCGAATTCCAGGGAGTGGGCGGCAGGCGTGCTTGCGGACGCACTCACCCCCCGTTGACCGGCTGGCGCTCCCGTGTGGCCAAGTCGGTCCCATAATCTGGCAATGGGTCAGCGTGAGTCCTGCCGGAGGCTCAAAGATCTGGCGAAACACGCAGGTGGTTGAATCATTCAATAATCGGCGGCTGGCCCAGGAGTGCAAACGCCTCTTATGCAAAGTCATTCAGGTTTCCCTGCGTTGCCTGGCCCCTGGCGCGTAGGCCCTACCAGGCCCGTCGCGTCTGCCGTCCGAAGAGGATGCCGCGCGGTTCGGGCGGTGGGGGAGTGCCCGGCTTGAGGGGCCAGGCGAGCAGCATGCCCACGATGAAGCCGACCACGTGGGCCAGGTACGCCACGCTGCCCGACTCGGCGACGGCCTGGCCGGAGGAGTAGAACGCCTGGAGAACGAACCAGGAGCCCAGTACCACCCAGGCCGGCAGCCGCAACGGCAGGAAGAGGAGGAAGGGGACGAGGATCCAGACGCGGGCCCTCGGGTAGAGCACCAGGTAGGCGCCGAGGACGCCGGCGATGGCTCCCGAAGCGCCGATCAGGGGAGTGGCGGAGTAGGAGTTCATGAGAGCAAACCCGTACCCGGCTGCATATCCGCAGACCAGGTAGAACAGCAGGTACCGCACATGGCCCATGCGGTCCTCGATGTTGTTGCCGAAGATGAGCAGGAACAGCATGTTGCCCAGCAGGTGCAGCCAGCTGCCGTGCAGGAACATCGCCGTGAGGACCGACAGTACGGGCGACTTGTCGTAGGTGGGCGACCCCAGCACGCAGCCCGGGCCGTGCACGCCCACCCCGACGGCGCCGGTCGGGACCAGCGACGGCAACTGATCGTGGATCAGCTCCCTCGGCACCAGCGCCCACTGCTGCGTGAAGGCCTGCAGATGGCACAGCTGCGCCAGCGAGCTGCTGCCCGTGAACGATCCGGCGATGCCTGGCGTGAGCAGGAACACGACGAAGTTCGCGGCGATCAGGGCGTACGTCACCCACGGGGTGTGCCGCGTCGGGTTCAGATCATGGACGGGAATGACCACAGAAAAGTACTGCCCTCGATGCGCTCGCCGAATCGGTGAACGCCGCCGTCCGCGTGTACGTACCTCTCCTCAACCGCCCGCGGCCCGGGGAAGGCGGGCCGCGGCCGGCCGGAATGGCGCAGGGCTCACGGCGTGCTGTCGCGGACCTTCGCCGCGGCCTTGCGGGCCGCCACGAGCACCGGATCCCACACCGGGGAGAACGGCGGTGCGTAACCGAGGTCCAGGGCCGTCATCTGTTCCACCGTCAGACCGGCGGTGAGGGCGACCGCGGCGATGTCCACCCGCTTCCCCGCGCCCTCACGGCCGACGATCTGCACGCCCAGGAGGCGGCCGGTACGGCGTTCGGCGATCATCTTGACGGTCATCGGGGAGGCGCCGGGGTAGTAGCCCGCGCGGCTGGTCGACTCGACGGTGACCGTCTCGAACCGCAGGCCCACCCGGCGGGCGTCCTTCTCACGCAGCCCGGTGCGCGCGATCTCCAGGTCGCACACCTTGCTCACCGCGGTGCCGACGACGCCCGGGAAGGTGGCGTAGCCGCCGCCGACGTTGGTGCCGATGACCTGGCCGTGCTTGTTGGCGTGGGTGCCCAGCGGGATGTGGCGCAACTGCCCGGAGACCAGGTCCAGGACCTCCACGCAGTCGCCGCCGGCCCAGATGTTCTCGTGGCCGCGCACCCGCATCGCCCGGTCGGTGAGCAGGCCGCCGTGCGCGCCGAGCGGGAGCCCGGCCGCCCGTGCGAGCGCGGTCTCCGGGCGCACCCCGATGCCCAGTACGACCACGTCCGCCGGGTACTCGGCGTGCGCGGTCGCCACCGCCCGGACCTCGCCGTCGTCGCCGGTGAGCACCTTGGTCACCTCGGCGTCGTCGACCATGGTGATACCGAGGCCCGACATGGCCCGGTGCACCAGGCGGCCCATGTCGGGGTCGAGCGTCGACATCGGTTCGCGGCCGCGGTTGACGACCGTCACCTCGTAGCCGCGCTTGATGAGCGACTCGGCCATCTCGACTCCGATGTACCCCGCCCCGATCACCACCGCCCGTCGGCCACGCGCGCGTGCGAGGGTGCCCAGCAGGGCCTGGCCGTCGTCGAGGGTCTGCACCCCGTGCACGCCGGGCGCGTCGGCGCCGGGCATGTCGGGCCGGACGGGGCGGGCCCCGGTCGCGATCACGAGCTTGTCGTACGGCGTCCAGGACTCCGCGCCGGAATCGACGTCCCGCGCGCACGCGTCCGGCGGCCACGTCGATCTCCGTCACCTCGGTGCGCATGCGCAGGTCGATGCCCCGCGCGCGGTGCTCCTCGGGCGTGCGGGCGATCAGCCGGTCCCGTTCGTCGACGTCGCCGCCCACCCAGTACGGGATGCCGCACGCCGAGAACGAGGCGAAGTGGCCGCGTTCGAACGCCACGATCTCCAGCTCGTCCGGCCCGCGCAGCCGGCGTGCCTGCGACGCCGCGGACATCCCCGCGGCGTCGCCGCCGATCACGACAAGGCGTTCCTTCGTACCCCGGGCATCCCGCGCGGCCTTCATCTCCATGCGCCCACGCTACGGGGACCAGGCCGCCCTGGTCGTGCGACCGCAGCACTTGAGGCTGCCCCGGTCCTGAGCCTGCCCCGGTGCCGAGTGTCCCCGGTCCCGAGGCTGCCGCAGCCCTGATCCCGCCCCCGGTCCCGAGTGCGACCCCGTTCCCGAGGCCGCCCCCGGTCCCGGGGTCGCCGCCATCCCGAGGCCGCCCCCGGTCCTGAGTGGGCGTCCCGGCCCTTGAGGCAGCCTCAGCCCCGATGCCGCCTCAGTCCTCAGTGCCCGGTTCGCCGCCCGGCTCCCCGGCCGGGGGCGCGGGCTCCCGCCGGGAGTCCGGCGCGGTCATGACGGGGGCGTCGGCGGCGGGGCGGCGCGGGAGCCGGGGGCGTACCACCCGCAGCCACAGCGCCGCGACGACGGCCGCCGCCGCGGCGAACGGGAGCAGCGCCCCGACGGCCAGGGCGATCCAGCGGAGCACGGTGACGAACACGTGCCAGCCGCCCGCCAGCGCGTCCACGAACCCGGGCTCGTCCTCGGCGGCCACCGGCTCGGGCGCCGGGTTCCGGGACAGCGACAGGGTGATGGTGGCCAGACTCGTACGGTCCTTCAGCGACGCCTGCTGGGCCAGCAGCGCCTCCAGGTCGGACTCGCGGCGGCTCAACTCGCCCTCCAGGCTGACCACGTCACTGAGCCGGGTGGCCTGGTCCATCAGCTCCCGCACCCGCGCCACGCTCGCGCGCTGCGACTTGACGCGGCTGTCCACGTCGACGACCTGGGCGGTGACGTCCTGCGCCTTCGCCGTGCGCTCGATCAGCTTGCCGGTGCCCTCCAGACCGCCGAGCACCTCGTCGTACCGGTCGACCGGCACGCGCAGCACCACGCGCGTGCGTTCGTGCCCGTCCTCGTCGCGGCTGGTGCTCTCGTCGCCGACGTACCCCCCGGCGTTCTCGGTGGTGGTGCGGGCCGTGTCGAGGGCCTTCGGCACGTCCTTGACCTGCACGGTGAGCGAGGCGGTGCGGATGATGTTGTTCGCGGTGATCCGGGGCGGCACGGTGGCCCTCGCGCCGGACGCAGGGCCGCCACCGCGACCGCTGCCGTCGCCGGCGCTGTCCGGCGCGCCCCGCTGGTCCGCGGCAGCGGCGGAGTCCGCCGCGGACTTGTCGGAGGAGCTGTCGCTCGCGCCGCACCCGGTGAGCGAAAGGGCGGTGGCGAGCAGGAGCCCGGCCAGAGCGTAAGCGGGCCGGACGGAACGTCGTGTGCGCATGTGGCATACCCCCGAGGGTCGTTGTGACCACTGACGCTTCTTCGACTCCCGGCCCGCGCGAGACGTTGGCCGGGCGTGGGTTCCGATGCGGTCACGTTCGTGACTCGGGCATGACTCGGGCCCGGGCACCGGGGCGCGCAGGCGTGCCGGAGCGGTCTGAGAGAGTGGGCTCATGAGCGCAACGCGTACGGGCACGGACCATGTCGTCGTCATCGGGGCCGGGATCGCGGGGCTGGCCGCCGCGCACCGGCTGTTGCAGCAGGGGGCGCGGGTGACCGTGCTGGAGGCGGCCGAGCGCGTCGGCGGCAAGCTGCTGCCGGGCGAGATCGCGGGCGTCCGCGTCGACCTGGGCGCCGAGTCGATGCTCGCCCGCCGGCCCGAGGCCGTGACCCTGGCGCGTGAGACGGGACTGGCGGACCACCTCCAGCCGCCCGCCACGGCGAGCGCCTCCATCTGGACCCGCGGCGCCCTGCGCCCCATGCCGAAGGGGCACGTCATGGGCGTCCCCGGCACCGCATCCGCGCTGTCCGGCGTGCTGTCCGAGGAGGGCCTGGCCCGTATCGAGCGTGACGCCGGGCTGCCCCGCACGGAGGTCGGCGACGACGTGGCCGTCGGCGAGTACGTGGCGGCCCGTCTGGGCCGCGAGGTCGTCGACCGCCTGGTGGAGCCCCTGCTCGGCGGGGTCTACGCCGGTGACGCCTACCGCATCTCGATGCGCTCGGCCGTCCCCCAGCTCTTCCGGGCCGCGCAGACCCACGACTCGCTGCTGGAAGGGGTCCGCGAGATCCAGGCAGCCGCGTCCGCCGCACAGCAGACCGGGCCGGTGTTCATGGGCATCGAGGGCGGCGTGGGCCGGCTGCCGCTCGCGGTCGCCGAGTCGGTGCGGGCCCGTGGCGGCGAGATCCTGACCGGGACCCCGGTGACGGAGCTGCGCAGGCAGGACCGTACGTCCTGGCAGGTGACCGCCGGCGACCGTGTGCTGCACGCCGACGCGGTGATCGTCGCCGTGCCCGCGCCCGTCGCCGCCGGGCTGCTGCGTGCCGAGTCCCCGGAGGCCGCCGCCGAACTTCGGGCCGTCGAGTACGCCTCCATGGCCCTGATCACCCTCGCCTACCGCCGCGCCGAGGCCGCCCTGCCCGAGGGCAGCGGCTTCCTGGTGCCCCCCGTCGACGGCCGCACCATCAAGGCGTCCACCTTCGCCTCCCGGAAGTGGGGCTGGATCGCCGAGGAGGACCCGGAGGTGGTCGTGCTGCGCACCTCGGTGGGGCGGTACGGCGAGACGGAGATCCTCCAGCGCGAGGACGCCGATCTCGTCGACGTCTCCCGGCACGACCTGCGCGAGGCGACCGGCCTGGACGCCGCGCCCCTGGAGACCCGCGTCACCCGGTGGACCGACGGACTGCCCCAGTACCCGGTCGGCCACCACGCGCGCGTGGCCCGCATCCGCGAGCACGTCGGCAAGCTGCCGGGTCTGGCGGTGTGCGGCGCGGTGTACGACGGAGTGGGCATCCCGGCGTGCGTCGCGAGCGCGTACGCGGCCGTTGACCAGCTGCGGGGTGACCCGCGGGGTGTGCAGGAGTTCACCGCGGCCCCGGTGCGGAGTCCGCACGGCGGAGCGGGAGAATAGCCTCATGAGTGACGACGCCCCCACCACCGAGTCCGGCAGGGTCCCGAACAAGGGCAAGCTGGCCAAGGACCTCAACGAGGTCATCCGCTACACGCTGTGGTCCGTCTTCAAGCTGAAGGACCTGCTCCCCGAGGACCGCGCGGGCTACGCGGACGAGGTCCAGGAGCTGTTCGGCCAGCTCGCCGCCAAGGGCGTGACCATCCGCGGCACGTACGACCTCTCGGGCCTGCGCGCCGACGCCGACCTCATGATCTGGTGGCACGCCGAGACCAGCGACCAGCTCCAGGAGGCGTACAACCTCTTCCGCCGTACGCGGCTCGGCCGCGCCATGGAGCCGGTGTGGTCGAACATGGCGCTGCACCGCCCCGCCGAGTTCAACCGCTCGCACATCCCGGCGTTCCTCGCCGACGAGACGCCGCGCGACTACGTCAGCGTGTACCCGTTCGTGCGCTCCTACGACTGGTACCTGCTGCCCGACGAGGACCGCCGCCGCATGCTCGCCGACCACGGCAAGATGGCCCGGGGCTACCCGGACGTGCGCGCCAACACGGTCGCGTCCTTCTCCCTCGGCGACTACGAGTGGGTCCTCGCCTTCGAGGCCGACGAGCTGCACCGCATCGTGGACCTCATGCGCCACCTGCGCGCCTCCGAGGCCCGCCGGCACGTGCGCGAGGAGATCCCGTTCTTCACCGGGCGCCGCAAGGACATCGCCGAGCTGGTGGCCGGTCTGGCCTGACGCGTGCCGGGTCCCGGGGCCGACGCGCCCCGGGACACGGCCCCGCCGGTCAGCGGCGGGCGCCGGTCCGGCCGGTCGCCCGCTGCAAGGCCTCACGCAACTGGCGCACGCGGGTCTCCTGGAACGTCGGGCCGTGCGGCCGCGGCTCCACGCGCGGAGCGCACACCGCCTGCCGCCGCGGCAGGCGGCCCTGAAGCAGGTAGGCGTCCAGGTACGCGTTGACGCAGGCGTTCGGCCCGCCCGCGATGCCGTGCGTGCCCGCGCCCCGCTCGGTCACCAGCACCGAACCGGCCAGCCGCCCGCGCAGCTCCAGGGCGCCCGTGTACGGCGCGGCCGCGTCCCGTTCGGCGGCCAGGATCAGCGTCGGTGGCAGCTCGCCAGGGCCGGTCCTCACGTCCAGGGGCCGCTGCCTGGGCGCCGGCCAGTAGGCGCACGGCAGGTTCGCCCACACATTGCTCCAGGTCTCGAACGGCGCCACCCGCGCGAGCCGTGTGTTGTCCCGGTCCCAGACCGCGAAGTCCGTCGGCCAGGAAGCGTCGTTGCACTCCACGGCCGTGTAGACCGCGCTGCCGTTCTCCGCGGCGGCGGCCCCCTCCCGGCGCGGGGCCGCGAGCGCGACCAGCGGCTTCGGGTCGCCCATCAGATACGCCGAAAGGGCCTTGGCGCTGCCCGGCCAGTGGTCGTCGTAGTATCCGGCCGTCAGGAGCAGGCCCTGCAACTGGCCCGGTCCCACCGAGCCGCCCGCCGGTTCGGCGGCGAGCCGCTTGCGCGCCCTGTCGTAGCTCCTCTGCACCTGCCCGGCCGTACCGCCCAGCGCGTACACGTCGTCGTGCCGCGCCGTCCACTCGCGGAAGTCCGCCCAGCGGGCCTCGAAGGCGGCCGACTGGTCCAGGTTGGCGCGGTACCAGATCCGGTCGGGCGCCGGGTTCACCGCGGCGTCGAAGACCATCCGGCGGACGTGCGTGGGGAACAGCGCGGCGTACAGTGCACCGAGGTAGGTGCCGTACGAGGCGCCCACGAACGTCAGCCGGTCCTCGCCCAGCGCCGCACGCAGCACGTCCAGGTCGCGGGCGTTGTTGAGGGAGTTGAAGTGGCGCAGGGACTCGCCCGTGCGCCGGGCACAGCCGCCCGCGTACGCCTTGGCCTCGGCGACGCGCTGCTCCTTGTACGCCCGTGAGGGGTGCGTCGGCGCTGCTCTGGGCGCCCTGAGCCGGAAGAAGTCCTTCGGGTCCTGGCAGGACAGCGGGGCCGACCGGCCCACCCCGCGCGGGGCGTAGCCGACGAGGTCGTACGCGGAGGCGACGCGCTTCCACTCCGGCAGCAGGCCCATCAGCGGGAAGGAGGTGCCGTCGGCGCCCGGACCGCCCGGGTTGAACACGAGGGCGCCCTGGCGGGTCACTCTGCGCTTGCTGTTGCGCGGGTCCTTGCGGGTGGCCCTCACCCGGCTGACAACGAGCCGGATCCGCTTGCCGTCGGGGTGCGCGTAGTCGAGGGGCACCTGGACCGTGCCGCACTCCATGCTCCGGGGCAGCTCCCGCGCCCTTGGACACGCGCCGAAGTCGATCCCGGCCGCCCGCGCCCGGGCCGCGGCGACGACGGCGCCACGCAGTTCCGCCGCGGCGCCGGGGAGGCGCGCGGTGGAGGAGGCCGTGGCGCCGGCGAGGGCGGTGAGGACCAGGGACCCGGCGGCCGTCCAGACGGCGGCAGCGGTCATCGCGTATCCCTTCGGTGCACGGCAGCGACAGAAGGGATGTTTCGTTCACTCGGCGGCAAGGGCAAGCACCGCCCGCCGGTGTCGCCACCGATGCCCCCGGCGCGCCCCGGGCGGACTCCGGCGCCGGGCGCACACTCCGGCACGCACGCACGCACGCACGCACGCCCGCACGCCCGACCGGGCGGGCGTCAGTCGGTGACGAGGTCCTCCGGCGCGGACCGGGCGAGTTCGGCGAGCGTGCCGAGCGCCTGGGAGAGGACGTCCGCCCGCGGTGTGGCGAGCCCCAGGCGGATTGCGTTGGGGGCGTGGCTGCCGCCGATGGTGAACGCGGCGGCCGGCACCACCCCGATGCCATGCCGCGCGGCGGCGGCGACGAACGTGTCCGCTCGCCACGGACGGGGCAGCTGCCACCAGCAGTGGTAGGAACGCGGCTCACTCCGCACCGCGAAACCGGCGAGGTGCCGGGCGGCGATCCCCTGCCGTACCGTCGCCTCCCGCTGCTTGGCGGCCACCAGTTTCTTCACGGTGCCCTCCTGCTGCCAGCGGTGGGCGGCCTCCAGAGCGAAGCGCATGGGGGCCCAGCCCCCGGACCGCAGGGAGGCGGCGATCTCACTCGTCAGGGTGGCGGGCGCCACCGCGAAACCGAGAGTCAAGCCGGGAGCGACACGCTTGGACAGGCTGTCGACGAGGACGGTCCGCTCGGGGGCGTAGGCGGCGAGCGGCGGCAACTCGTCGCGCAGGAACGCCCATACAGCGTCCTCGACCGCGGGGAGCCCAAGCCTCAGCAGTGTCTCGGCCAGCTGCTCGACGCGCTGCTCGGGCATCGTGAGCGAGAGCGGGTTGTGCAGCCTCGGCTGCACGTAAACGGCGTGCAGCGGGGCCGCGGCGTGGGCTTCCGCCACGGCCTGCGGGATCAGTCCGGAGTCGTCCATGGCCAGCGGGACGAGGGTGATGCCGAGCCTGGCGGCCACGGCCTTGACGACGGGGTACGTCAGCTCCTCGACCCCGAGACGCCCGCCCGGTGGCACCAGGGCGGCGATGACGGCCGAGACGGCCTGCCGTCCGTTGCCCGCGAACAGGATCCGCGCGGGGTCGGGGCGCCAGCCACCGCGGGCGAGGATGCCGGCGGCGGACTCCTGGACGGCCGGAAGCCCGGACGCGCCGACCGGGCGCAGGGCGTACCCGAGGGTGTCGGGGTGCATCAGCCCGCCGAGCCCCTCGGCGAGGAGCGCGCTCTGTCCGGGCACGGCCGGGTAGTTGAGCTCCAGGTCGATCCGGCCGAGCGCCGGTTCCGTGAGCGCGGGGGCGGAGGCACCGGACCTCGCGGGCGACGCACGCACGAACGTGCCGCGCCCCACCTCACCCACCGTCAGGCCGCGACGGGCCAGCTCCCGGTACACGCGCGTGGCCGTGGAGTTGGCGATGCCGTGCTGCCGCGCGAAATCGCGCTGCGGGGGAAGGCGGTCGCCAGGCCGGAGGGAACCGGACCTGATCTCCTCGGCCACCGCGTCCGCAACGCTCTGATAGTCCGACACGCGCTCTCCTCGTCCGTCGGGGCGCCTCCACCCAACCACAGGATTGCACTCAGTGCAATGAGGTGGTTGCATCGAGTTATTGCCCTGCCCTACGCTCTCAGGTGTTCGAGGCGTGGGCTTGCGGTTCACCTTCAGCCCGGTGCGGCAATCCTGATGTGGAGATCACCGATTGCACCGAGGGGGAGGCCGTTGTCGAGGTCGGGACATCAGCAGGTGCTGGAGAGGCTTTCATGGTTGAACTGAGCGGGATCCTCGGCGTGACGGTGGTGGCGCTCGGCATGGTGCTCACTCCCGGGCCGAACATGATCTACCTCGTCTCGCGCAGCATCACCCAGGGCAGACGCGCCGGGATGATCTCCCTCGGCGGCGTGGCGCTGGGCTTCATGGTGTACCTGGTCGCCACGAACGTGGGTCTGTCCGTCGTCTTCGTCGCCGTGCCCGAGTTGTACGTCGCGGTGAAACTCGCCGGCGCCGCCTACCTCGCCTACTTGGCGTGGAACGCCCTGAAGCCAGGCGGAATCTCTGTCTTCGACCCGCAGGACGTGCCGCACGACTCGCCGCGCAGGCTGTTCACCATGGGCCTGATGACGAACCTTCTCAACCCGAAGATCGCCATCATGTACCTCTCCCTCATCCCCCAGTTCATCGACCTGGACAAGGGCCACGTCCTCTTCCAGGGCCTCGTCCTCGGCTCCGCCCAGGTCGTGGTCAGCGTCGCGGTCAATCTGACCATCGTGCTCGCCGCCGGCACGATCGCCGTCTTTCTCTCCCGCCGTCCCTCCTGGCTCAAGGCGCAGCGCTACATGATGGGCACCGTGCTCGGCGCCCTCGCCATCTCCCTGGCCGTCGACACGTCGGGCCCGGCCGGCCCCAGCTGACGGAACGGACCGCGCACAGGCGTCTGATCGAGAAGTCAGTCCGCCTGGACTCGCCTCCTGCGGTGCCGCTTGACGTCACGCACGAGCTGCCAGACGGTGGTGATCTGAAGCAGCACCGCAAAAGAGATGAACCATCCTGAATCGTCTCCGTTCATATATGCCTGCGCGGCACCGGCGACGAGCATGAGGCAGGCCAGAACGCCCGCCGCTGATATGGCCAAGCCGATTCGATCAATCACCAGCGAAGTGTCTTCGATCAATCACCGTCCGCGCCAGCGGTCTTGGGGTGCCCGGCCGTGCGGGGCCGGTCGCGCGCGGCGCGGTCCTGCACGGGCCGGTCGTGGTGGGCGAAGGCCGCGCGCAGGTTCGGTTCGCCGATCGCGTTGACGCCGCGTACGGCAACGGACGCCAGGTACGCGCGCTCGTCGCCGAAGCCGTTCATGTGACGGGCCAGGCCGCCGAGCAGGCGCTGGCCGGCCGGAGACGCCCAGCGCGAGTACGGGTGGACCTCGAAGCGGGCGATGACCAGGCAGCTCAGGGTCAACGCGAGCGGCAGCGCGAACCAGAGGGCGATCAGCTCCCGGGGCATCCCGGTCGGGCCGGGCAGCAGCAGCGCGGTCAGGCTCAGGGCGAGGACGGCCAGCGCGGCGATCCGCACCCGGCGGACCCCGGCCGCGATCGTGGACCCGTCCCCGTCCGGCACGGCGAGACCTGCGCTGACGAGCCGGTCGGCGAGGCCGCGCACCGCCTCGGCGGTGGCCGCCGCCGCGCGCACCGGCGCGATCCGGGACTGTCCCTCGGGGCCGATCGCCCCTATGACGGAACGCTCCATCTCGTCCCGCCCGCGCGGATCGACGACCGTCGCCCAGCCGGTGTGCGCGAGCAGCAGCCGACGCTGGCGCGCCATGGATACCAGGGTCAGCTCGGCGACCCGCGCCGGTCCGCCCGAGAGGAACGCCGCCTCGTAGAGCGTCAGATCGCGGCCGCGGCCCGCGTCCACGTCGACGGCCGCAGCGCGCACCGCGGCCAGGCACAGCCGCAGGCACGCCGTGCCCGCGAAGGCCCAGGCCAGAAGCAGGAGAAGGACCCAGAACATGACGCGTTTCTATGCCAGAGGCCTGGGAAACGCCATACCTTGTTCGCCATCCGGACAGAGTTTCTCCGGTATGTGACGTTCCGTTTGTTTGCCGAGGTCAGGGCGTCGGGGTGGCGGGGACGGGCTCAGCCGCCCAGCAGCACCCGCTGGGCCGCGCGGGCCACCCGTGCCGCCGGGCGGCGCGACCGGGGCGCCGGACCCGAGCGGTCCAGCCACCACTCCCGCAACTCCCGCCGGACGCCCGCGTCGTGAGGCCGGCCGGCGAGCAGCAGGGACTCCGTGAACTCCAGGGCGTCCTGCCGGTAGCCCCCGGTCATCGGGTGCGTCTGCGCATAGGAGAGGAACGCGGTCCGGTAGCCCTCGCCGAGCAGCACCGGCAGTTCGGGCGCCACCTTGGCCACGACGTCCGCCCGCTTCGCGGCCAGCGAGCGCGCCTGCACGCCGATACGCACCCGGTCGAACCCCTCCGGCGCGGGCGTCCCGGCGACGAGCGCCGAGAGCAACGAGGTCTGCGCGAGCGCGAGCCGCTGCCGCGCGGCCTCGACGCCGGCCGCCCGCCGCTCCGGTCCGCGCGCATCGCGGCCGTCGTCGGGTGCGGGCGCGGCGTCGGAGACGGGTGCCGGGCCGGAGTCGGGCGCGGGGCGCACGGGCGCCGTGCGTCCCGACTCCACGGCCGTTGCGATGGCCGCCAACTCCCGCTCCAGCTCGCTCGGTTCGGGGAAGTTCTCGTCGCGTTCCAGCAGGACCCCCGGTGGGGCGACGCGCGAGGCGAGGTCGGTCAGGATGTCGAGGACCGGGCGCGGCACCGGGTGGGCGTGGCTGTCGTGCCAGACGCCGTCCCGTTCGAAGCCGCCCGCCACATGGACGTACGCGATGGCTTCGAGGGGGAGTTCGGCCAGCGCCCGGGCCGGGTCCTCGCCCCGGTTGACGTGGTTGGTGTGCAGATTGGCCACGTCGATCAGCAGCCTCACCCCCGTGCGGTCGGCCAGTTCGTACAGGAACTGCCCCTCCGTCAGCTCCTCGTCCGGCCAGGCCAGCAGCGCGGCGATGTTCTCCACGGCGAGCGGCACGGGCAGTGCCTCCTGCGCGATACGGACGTTCTCGCACAGCACGTCGAGAGCGTCGCGGGTGCGCGGCACGGGCAGCAGATGCCCGGCCTCCAGCCGCGGCGAGGCGGTCAGCGCGCCGCCCGCGCGGACGAACGCGATGTGCTCGGTGACCAGTGGCGAGCCGAGCGCCCGCGCCCGCTCGGCGAGGGCGGTCAGCCTGCCCTCGTCCGGCCGGTCGGCCCCGCCGAGGCCGAGCGAGACCCCGTGCGGGACCACGGTCACCCCGCGGCCGCGCAGGCGCAGCAGCGACTCTGGCAGATGTGCGGGGCACACGTTCTCGGAGACGACCTCGACCCAGTCGATGCCCGGCATCTCCTCCACCGCGTCCGCGATCTCCGGCCGCCACCCGATTCCCGTCCCGAGCCACTCCATCCTGCCCTCGCCCCCCTCTTGCCCCCGCACCGGTCGGTGCACGTGACGGGGGTATGGCCCGGACGCCGCGCCCCGAACCCCGCGACCCGCACCTTCAGAGCAACATTTGAGCTAGGGTCTTTCGTTTGGATCAGGCCGGATCAGGGAGCGGGGTCTGGTGCTGGGGGCACCTCCCACGCCGTTCAGGCAGTGGGGGAGCATCGCAAGGCGGAGGAGGGCGGCAGGGCGGAGCCCTGCCAACCGACGACAACGCCGCTGGGGGTGCCCCCTGCTCGAAGAGCTTGGGGGAGCGGTGCCAGGGCCCGCGAGCCCGGCATGATCCAAACGAGAGGCCCTAAGCGCCGCCGTGGGCCCGGAGCCGGTCCGGGCGCAGCGCCGGGTGGTCGGCGACGACCGTGCAGGAGCCGGGGGCGATCTCCGTGAAGCCCGCGTCGCGCACCACCGGCAGTCCGCCGGAGGTGAGTTCCGCCCAGTGGGCGGGGTCGGCGGTGCGGACGGTGAGCGGGAAGCCCGCGTCCCGCCAGGCCGCGCGCCGCTCGTCGGACAGTTCCCACCAGGCGAGCTGGGCGCCGTGACCGGCCTGGGCCATCGCCTTGCCCGCGGACATGTCCAGCCGGGGGCTCATCCACAGCACCGGGACGTCCGGGTCCGGCGCGGCGGGCGGCTCCGGGTCGTCGAGCTCGGTGCCGGAGACCTGGAGCTTTGCCAGGTCCTTCGGCCAGCCGTCCAGCGGTACGGGCGGGAAGACCCGCACCTGCGCCGCCGTGCCGGTGACGGTGATGCCGGGCAGGGCCTCGGCCCGCCGCCACTCGGCGCCACGCGCCCGCCGCACCACCTTGCGGATCCGGGCGTCCTGCCAGTCCCGCACGGCCCGCGCCCACTCCCCGTCACCGGCCGAGCGCTCGTCGGCGAGCAGCACCAGGACCGCTCGGGCCGCGGTCTCCAGGGCGTCCGTACGGGCCGGGGGAGCGGCCCGCTCGATCCGCACCACCAGTGGCAGCACGAACTGCCGCGCCTGGTCGCGTGCGCCGGGCTCGGACCGGAACGGGCTGTCCTGCGGGGTGGTGGCCGTGGTGCTCTCGTCGGTGCTCACGGCGCCCAGTCTGCCAGCCGGCCCCGGCCGCCCCGGCTTCCGGCCGTCCCGTCTCCCGGCCGCCCGAGCTCCCGGTCGGCACCCGTCCCTGGTCGGCACCGGCTCCCGGTCGCCACCGGCTTCCGGTCGCGGCCCCCGGTCGCCTCCGGCTCCCGGTCGCGGCCCCCGGTCGCCTCCGGCCCACGGCTCCCGGTCGCGGCCCTGGCGGCTCCTGGCCGACGTCGGCTCCTGGCAGGCGCCGGCTCCCGGTCGGACCCTCAGGCGCGGTCGGTCGAGGCGGCGATCAGGTCGGAGACCTTCACCAGGCGGTAGCCCCTCTTGCGCAGCTCCGGTACGACGGCGCGCACCACGCGCTCGGTGGTGGGCGCGGCGCTGCGGGTGCAGTGCATGACCACGACCGAGCCCGGCTTGACCCCGGCAAGGAC
The DNA here is from genome assembly GCF_044743035.1 of Streptomyces sp. NPDC087787. Classification (NCBI taxonomy): domain Bacteria; kingdom Bacillati; phylum Actinomycetota; class Actinomycetes; order Kitasatosporales; family Streptomycetaceae; genus Streptomyces; species Streptomyces sp. NPDC087787. Next base: position 70,651 of record NZ_JBIUVQ010000024.1, on the reverse strand, counting down.
CTGCCGGGCCACGGCGTCCGCGTCCGTCGCGAACGCGTCTCCGCTCACCACGTCCCACTGCACCGCGGTGACGCCGAGACCGCTGAGCGCCCGCAGGGCCTGCTGGTCGTAGCAGCCGCCGGGGAAGCGGAAGTACGGCATCGGGTGCGGCACGCCCGCCTTGCGGAACGCCTCGTACGCGCCCTCCACGTCCGACCGCATCCGGTCGGCGGGCACCCTGGGCAGTCCGTAGCAGTTCGCGGTGAACGCGTAGTGGCTGTAGGAGTGGTTGGCGAGCTCGAACAGGGGGTCGCTGCCGATGGAGCGGGCCTGGTCCGGGTACTGCTCGGCCCAGCGACCGGTCATGAACACCGTGGCCGGCGCCTTCAGGGCGCGCAGGGTGGCGATCAGCTCCGGGTTGTCGAAGTGCTCGCCCGCCGCCGCGCGCGGTCCCTCGTCGGCGGTCATGTCCGCGTCGAAGGTGAGCGCGACCGTCTTCCCCTTGGTGCGGGGGCCGTTGCTGAAGACGGGGGTCAGACCGCCGGGCCCAGGGGTGAGGGCCGGCGGCCGGGAAGGCGAGGGACTGGCCGGCGCGGAGGGTGAGGCCGACGCGGACTGCGAGGGGGCCGTCAGCCCGGCGCGTGGGGCCTCGTTGCCGCCGCAGGCGGTCAGTGCGGCGCCGAGAGCGCAGACAGCGGTGATGCGTCGTACAAGTGTGATCACCCGATCAACATATGACCTTCTTTGATCACGGGAACGCCGGCATGGCCGCGCGGTCACCCAGCCGGTCGCCGGGTGGCCGAGTGGTCCGGTGGCCCGGCGGTACGGTCCCGGCTCAGCGGCCGTAGCGGGCGGTGAGGGTGCCGGAGGCCAGGGTGTGGCCGCTCAGCGCGCTCCGCACGTCGGCCGCCGTGGCGTTCGGTTTCAGGGCGAGGCGGCGGTCGGCGGCGTACACCGTGAAGACATAGCGGTGGGGTTTGCCGGGCGGCGGGCAGGGGCCGCTGTAGCCCGTCTTCGAGAAGTCGTTGCGTCCCTGGGCGGCTCCGGGCGGGGTCGCGTCCGCCGCCAGGCTCCTGGTGCGCGGGTCCATGTTCCACACCAGCCAGTGCGTGAAAGTGCCTCCGGGGGCGTCCCGGTCCTCGACCAGAAGGACCAGCGCCGCCGTGTGCGCGGGAACCCCGGAGAACGCCAGCGGCGGCGAGACGTCCGCCCCGCCGCACGTGTAGCGGCCGGGAACGGTGCCGCCGTCGGCGAACGCCGGGCTGGACACGGTGATCCGGCCCGCGGCACCCGGTGGGGCGTCGGCGCTGGGCATGGCGGCGGTTCCCGTGCCTCCGCCCCCGCACCCCGCGAGGCCCCCCAGCGTCGCGATCAGGACAACCCCCACGAACCGGCTGCGCATGCCACGCACGCTAGCGACCGCCTCACGGCGCCGCGACCGCGCGGGGCCGTACAGGGGACGGGGGCCGGAGACGGGAGCTACGTCCCGCTGCGGGCCGCGCTGCCGTCCGGCTCCGGAGTGACCGCGTCGGCACTGCTCCGGACGGGGGTGATCGGGGCCGACTCGGCGCTGCTGCGGACAGGGGTGACCGGGGCCGGGTCGGGGGCGGTGCCGTCGGGGTCCGTGGACACCTCCGCGGCAGCCTCCAGCAGCTCCTCGGGCGGACGGGGCGTGGTCGGCCCCGTGCTCCTGTCGAGGCTCCTGGACCGTTCCGGTTCCGGCTCCCGCTGGGCCTTCTCCAGGAACCGCAGCAATTCGACCGGGAAGGGCAGGACCAGGGTGGAGTTCTTCTCGGCGGCGACCGCCGTCACCGTCTGGAGCAGCCGCAGCTGCAGCGCGGCGGGCGTGTCCGCCATCTGCTGGGCCGCCTCCGCCAGCTTCTTCGACGCCTGGAACTCCGCGTCCGCGTTGATGATGCGGGCCCGCCGGTCACGGTCGGCCTCCGCCTGCCGTGCCATGGACCGCTTCATCGTGTCCGGCAGGGAGACGTCCTTGATCTCCACCCGGTCGATCTGCACGCCCCACCCGACGGCCGGGCTGTCGATCATCAGCTCGAGACCCTGGTTGAGCTTCTCGCGGTTGGACAGCAGATCGTCCAGGTCGCTCTTGCCGATGATCGAACGCAGGGACGTCTGCGCCATCTGCGAGACCGCGAACTTGTAGTCCTCCACACGGATGAGCGCGCTGACGGCGTCGACCACCCTGAAGTAGACGACCGCGTCCACGCGTACCGTCACGTTGTCCCGGGTGATGCCCTCCTGGGCCGGGATCGGCAGCGTGACGATCTGCATGTTGACCTTGTAGAGCCGGTCCACGAACGGGACGATCACCGCCAGGCCCGGCGGGCGTACCTCACCGGTCTGCCGCCCCAGGCGCAACACCACCCCGCGTTCGTACTGCTTGACGACCCGCATCGCCGCAGCGAGGTACACGAACCCCACGCAGCCCGCGGTGATCACGGCGGTCACCAGTTCCTGCACCATGACGAGGACTCCTCGACCGGTCGCCGGTATGCGCGATATGCGCCCGCTTCAACGATATGCCCGGTCGGACGCCAGGGTCGAGCCGCCGGACGGCCTCCGTTCACAGGGGCGTGAACGTGTCCGTCCGCGGGCAGTGCGCCAGCACCGCGCCGGTGTGCACCTCGTAGTACCAGGCGTGCAGCGTGAGCCGCCCGTCCGCGAGCCGCTTCTCGACGCACGGGTACGAACGCAGCCGCAGCAGCTGGGTCAGGGCGTGGCTCTGGACGCCCTCGGCGACCGCCGGGTCCTGGGCGGCCCCTGCCGGACGGGGCGTCGCCTGCGCCAGCCAGTCCCGTACGGCGGGTACGGCGTCGAGGTCGTCCCCGCGGACGAGGGCGCCGACCGCACCGCAGTGGGAGTGGCCGCAGACGACGATGTCGCCGACGCCGAGCACCTCCACCGCGTACTCGATGGTGGCCGCCTCGGCGGTGGGCCGCGCCGAGGCGTACGGCGGCACGATGTTGCCCGCGGTGCGCAGCTCGAACAGCTCGCCGGGCCGGGCGCCGGTGATCAGGGCCGGGACGACCCGGGAGTCGGAGCAGGCGATGAACAGGACCTCGGGGGACTGGCCCTCGGCGAGCCGGGCGAAGTCCTCCGGGCGCCGTCCGAACGTACGGGCGTTGTGGATCAGGGGCTGCATGGGGCGACTCCGTGTCTGCGGCGCGGACCAGCCAACGATCGGGGGCCGGCCAACGATCAGGAGCCGGCAGGAGACACGGTAACCCCCGGGAAGCCGTCCGCCGGGGCGTCGGCCCCGGTCAGTGCGTCTCGACGAGCCCCTTGGCGTCCCGGGCCAGGGCGGTGAGGCGGGATATGGCGCGGAAGTACTTCTTGCGGTAGCCGCCGTTCAGCATCTCCTCGCTGAACAGCCGGTCGAAGGGCATCCCGGAGGCCAGTACGGGCACCTCGCGGTCGTAGAGCCGGTCCGCGAGGACCACGAGCCGCAGCGCCGTCGACTGGTCCGGCACCGGCCGCACGTCGGTGAGGCACACGGCCGTCAGCCCGTCGGTCAGGGCGCCGTAACGGCTGGGGTGCACCCTGGCCAGGTGGTCGAGCAGGTGCGGGAAGTCGTCGAGCGAGGCGTTCTCCGTGGCGTACGCCGCCTTGGTCACCTGCTCCTCGGAGTACGGCGCCGGAGCCTCGGGCAGGCCGCGGTGGCGGTAGTCCTCGCCGTCGATGCGCAGCGCACGGAAGTGCGCGGACAGGCCCTGGATCTCGCGCAGGAAGTCCGTGGCGGCGAAGCGGCCCTCGCCGAGCTTGCCCGGCAGCGTGTTGGAGGTGGCGGCGAGCGCGACGCCCGCGTCGACCAGCCTGCCGAGCAGGGTGGACACGAGCACCGTGTCCCCCGGGTCGTCCAGCTCGAACTCGTCGATGCACAGCAGGCGGTGGCCGGAGAGCGTCTCGACGGTCTTCTGGAAGCCGAGGGCGCCCACGAGGTTGGTCAGCTCGACGAAGGTGCCGAACGCCTTGCGGGCGGGCTCGGCCGGGGTGGCGTGCCACAAGGAGGCCAGCAGGTGGGTCTTGCCGACGCCGTAGCCGCCGTCGAGGTAGACACCGCGGGGCCCGGCACCGGCGGCCCTGCCCTTCGCCTTGCTCCTGCCGAAGCCGAACAGGCCGCGCCTGCCGGAGCCGGTCGCGGACGCGCCGCCGAGTCCGGCGGCGAAGTCGTCCAGGACCTCGACGGCCTGGGTCTGGCTGGGCTGCTTCGGGTCCGGGATGTACGTCGCGAAGCGCACCGCGTCGAAGCGGGGCGGCGGCACCATCTCGGCGACCAGCCGGTCCGCGGGGACGTGCGGCTCGCGGGCGCACAGGGACAGCGGGGCCGTGGTGGTCAGGGAGCTGAGCCCTGAGGCGGCTGTGGAGGACGACACGGTTCCCCATGGTAAGCGGCATGGAACACTGCACGTCATGCGACGCCTGTTCCCTGTGACCGACGAAACAGCAGTCCAGAGCCCGGACGCGGCCGGGGCCGGTGGTACGAGCGTGCCCGGCGCCCTCGTGGACCGGGAGTGGAGCTTCGCCGAGCTGGCCGCCGCCTACGCCTACCCCGAGCGCGGGGCGGCGGCCGGGGAGCCGTGGCTGCGCGCCAACATGGTCGCCACCCTCGACGGGGCCGCCCAGCACGAGGGGCGTTCACAGCCCATCTCCAGCGCCGCCGACATGCGGATCTTCGGCACGCTGCGGGCGCTGGCCGACGTGGTGGTGGTCGGCGCGGAGACGGTGCGCCAGGAGGGGTACCGCCCGGCCCGGGCCCGGGCGGAGTTCGCGGCACTGCGGGAGGCGGCCGGGCAGGGGCCGGCTCCGGCGATCGCGGTCGTCACGGCGAGCCTGGAACTGGACTTCTCGCTGCCGCTGTTCGCCTCGCCGCTGGTGCCCACGCTGGTCCTCACGGGCGCGGCGGCGGCCCCGGAGAGGATCGCGGCCGCGGAGAAGGCGGGCGCCCGTGTGGTGATCGCCGGCGACGGCGTCGGTGTCGACCCCACCCGCGCCGTCCGGGCGCTCGCCGGACTCGGCCACACCCGCCTGCTCACCGAGGGCGGACCGCGCCTGCTCGGTCAGATGGTCGCGTCCGGCGTCCTGGACGAAATGTGCCTCACGGTCTCCCCGATGCTCACCGCCGGCAACGCCCAGCGCATCGCCGGCGGACCCTCCGTCACGGTCCCGCAGCGCTTCACCCTGGCGTCCCTGCTGGAGGACGACGGCTTCCTGTTCAGCAGGTACCGCCGCCCCTGACCGGAGCAGCGCCGCCGAAAATCCTGCGATACCCGTGCGATCACGGGGCAGGATGGTTTCCGCAGGGGTCGCTGCGGCCCGTGGCGGGAGACGGAGGGTCCAAGGACCCTCGGAGGAGAAAGGGCGCCTGGTGTTCACAAGCGTATTGATGATCGAGAAGGCCCTGACGTCCGCCGACGTGGAGTTCGTCACCACCTTGCACGGCGACGAGCCGGTCTCCTTCCACGTACTGCTCCAGCCGCGCGGCGACCAGGCCGACCGGTTGCTGCGGGCCATCGACGACATCGCGCTCGGTGAACTCGACGAGGCGACGCGCGAGGGCGAGACGCCCGAGGGCGCGGCCGCGAAGGGCGCCGGGGAGCAGGCCCTGGACGTGTCCCTCCTCGCGCTGCGCGCGGCGGGCAGCAGGGCCGAGGGCCGGCTCGTCGAGGACCATCCGCTGGACGCCCTGAAGTCCCTGGTCGCCGAGGTCGGCGCCGACGAGGTGATCGTCCTGACCGACCCGCACTACGTGGAGGAGTTCTTCCACCGCGACTGGGCCTCCCGGGCCCGCCACAAGGTGGGCGTACCGGTCCTGAAACTCTTCTCCCACAGCAAGGCATAGGCTGGGGCGGCGCCCCCGCCCGGGGGCGCCCGCACCGTCGTACCGCAGCCGCACCACCTGGGGAGAAAAGCGCATGGCACCCGGCCTTCCTACCGCCATGGACCGACCGCACTTCATCGGCATCGGCGGCGCCGGGATGTCGGGCATCGCGAAGATCCTCGCCCAGCGCGGCGCCAAGGTGGCGGGCAGCGACGCCAAGGAGTCGGAGACCGCCGAGGCACTGCGCGCGCTGGGCGCCACCGTGCACATCGGGCACGCGGCCGGGCACCTCGCCGTCGACGCCAGCTGCGTCGTCGTCTCCTCGGCGATCCGCGAGGACAACCCGGAGCTTGCCCGCGCGGCCGAGCTGGGCATCCCGGTCGTGCACCGCTCCGACGCGCTGGCCGCCCTGATGGAGGGCCTGCGCCCGATCGCGGTCGCCGGCACCCACGGCAAGACGACGACCACCTCGATGCTGGCCGTGTCCCTCGGCGAGCTGGGCCTGCGGCCGTCGTACGCCATCGGCGGCGACCTGGACGTCCCCGGCTCCAACGCGCTGCACGGCGAGGGCGAGATCTTCGTCGCCGAGGCCGACGAGTCGGACCGCAGCTTCCACAAGTACGCGCCCGAGGTCGCCATCGTCCTCAACGTCGAGCTGGACCACCACGCCAACTACGCCTCGATGGACGAGATCTACGAGTCCTTCCAGACCTTCGTGGACCGGATCGTCCCCGGCGGCACGCTGGTGATCTCCGCCGACCACCCGGGCGCGCGGGAGCTGACCCGGCGCGTGGCCGGCGCCGTGCGGACGGTGACGTACGGCGAGTCCGAGGACGCCGACGTGCGGATCCTGTCGGTCGTGCCGCAGGGCCTCAGGAGCGAGGTCACCGTCCTGCTGGACGGCACCGAGCTCACCTTCCAGGTCTCCGTGCCCGGCCGCCACTACGCGCACAACGCCGTCGCCGCGCTGGCCGCGGGCGCCGCGCTCGGCGTCCCGGCCGCCGGACTCGCCTCCGCGCTGGCCGCGTACACCGGCGTCAAGCGGCGCCTGCAGCTCAAGGGCGAGGCCGCCGGCGTCCAGGTCGTCGACTCCTACGCCCACCACCCGACCGAGATGACCGCCGACCTGGAGGCGATGCGCGCGGCCGCGGGCGACGGCCGGATCCTGGTCGTCTTCCAGCCGCACCTGTTCTCCCGCACCCAGGAGCTGGGCAAGGAGATGGGCCAGGCGCTGGCCCTCGCGGACGCCTCCGTCGTCCTGGACATCTACCCGGCCCGCGAGGACCCGATCCCCGGCATCACCAGCGAGCTGATCATCGCCGCCGCGCGGGCGGCGAACGCCGACGTGACGGCCGTCCACGACACGGCCGAGGTTCCCGACGCGGTGGCGGGAATGGCCAAGGCCGGTGATCTTGTTCTCACCATGGGCGCGGGCGACGTCACCGACCTCGGACCGCGCATCCTGGACCGTCTGCCGAAGTGAGGGGCGCGAGAACCATGCCGTACGACGTCGAGAAGCCGGACGAGCAGTGGCGGGCCGAGCTGAGCCCGGCCGAGTACACCGTGCTGCGCCAGGCCGGCACGGAGCCCGCCTTCGTCGGTGAGTACACCGACACGAAGACCAAGGGCGTCTACTCCTGCCGCGCCTGCGGCGCCGAACTGTTCACCTCCGGCACCAAGTTCGAGTCCCACTGCGGCTGGCCGTCCTTCTACGACCCGAAGGACACCGACGCCGTGGAACTGCTGGAGGACCGCTCCCACGGGATGGTCCGCACCGAGGTGCGGTGCGCCCGCTGCGGTTCGCACCTCGGCCACGTCTTCGAGGGCGAGGGCTACGCGACCCCGACCGACCAGCGGTACTGCATCAACTCCATCTCCCTGCGCCTGACCCCCGACGAGAACTGACCGCCCGGGGCCGGCGGGCGGGGCGTGGGACGGGTGGCCGTCACGGTGGCTCGTCGTCCCACTGGTCGAGCAACAGGTCGCCCAGGTCTCGGTCGAGCTGCGGTTCCTTGTCGCCGTGCAGGGGCTGTTCGGTCCAGATGACCTTGCCGTGGGGGGTGTACCTGGTGCCCCAGCGGCGGGCCAGCTGGGCGACGAGGAACAGGCCGCGTCCGCCCTCGTCCGTGAGGGCGGCGCGGCGCGGGTGCGGTGAGGTGCTGCTGCCGTCACAGACCTCGCAGATGAGGGTGGCCCGGTCGCGCAGCAGCCGGACCCGGATCGGGTCGCTGCCGTAGCGGATGGCGTTGGTGACCAGTTCGCTGAGCATCAGCTCGGTGTCGAAACCCACCTCCTGAAGTCCCCACGCGTCCAGTTGCCGGGAGCACGCCGCGCGCACCCGGGCGACGGACGCGGAGTCGCTGGGCACGTCCCACCCCACGACGTCCGCCGGGTCCAGCAGCCGCGTGCGGGCGACCAGGAGCGCCACGTCGTCGCTGGGGCGCGCGGGCAGCAGGGCGTCGATCACCGCCCGGCACGTCTCCTCCGGGCTGCGGTCGGGCCGGCCTGCCAGGGTGTCGCGCAGCAGGGCGAGACCGGTGCCGATGTCCCTGTCCCGCTCCGCGACCAGCCCGTCGGTGTACAGGACCAGCAGCGATTCCGGCGCCAGGCGCAGCTCGGTGGTCTCGACGGGCAGGCCCGCCGCCAGGCCGAGCGGCGGGGAGGCCGGCACCTCGGGGAAGTGCACCGTGCCGTCGGGGCGTACCAGCGCGGGTCCGGGGTGGCCCGCCCTCGCCACGGTGCAGCAGCCGCCCGTGGGGTCGTAGATCGCGTACAGGCAGGTGGCCCCCGTGATCGGGTCGGCCTCGTCCTCGGCCGACCGGTCCTGGTCGATCCGGGCGACCAGTTCGTCGAGGTGGACCAGGATCTCGTCCGGCGGCAGGTCCAGGGCCGAGAAGTTGAGGACGGCGGTGCGCAGGCGCCCCATGGTGGCGGCGGCGTGCAGCCCGTGCCCGACGACGTCGCCGACGACGAGGGCCACGCGCGCGCCCGGCAGCGGGATCACGTCGAACCAGTCCCCGCCGACACCGGCCTGCGCGGGCAGATAGCGGTGGGCCACCTCAAGGGCGTCCTGCTCGGGCCGCCCCCGGGGCAGCAGGCTGCGCTGCAGGGTGACGGCGACGCCGTGCGCGTGGGTGTAGCGGCGGGCGTTGTCCACGGACACGGCCGCCCGCGCGACCAGCTCCTCGGCGAGGGAGACGTCCTCGTCCTCGAAGGGGCCGCGCCGGTCCGTCCGCCAGAAGTCGGCCAGCCCCAGGACGACGCCCCGCGCCCGCATCGGCACGGCGATGAGCGAGCGGATCCCGTGGTCGAGGATCCTTCCGGCCGTTTCCGGGTTCCGGACCCGCCAGTGGTGGGTGGTCAGATCGGCCTCCAGGACCGCGTGACCGCTCTCCAGCGCCACCGCCATGGGGGAGCCGGGCAGCCAGGTGACCCGCCCGCCCACGGGGAAGACGGGCGGGTCCACGCTGTCGCCGAGGTTGACCGCGCGGCGCATGTCCGCCATGTCCGTCGGCTCGTCACCGCGCAGGACGGGCTCCAGCAGCTCCACGGTGACCAGGTCGGCGAACCGGGGGACGGCGACCTCCGCCAGCTCCTCGGCGGTCCGTAGGACGTCCAGGGTGGTGCCGACCCGGGCCCCGGCGTCGTACAGCAGCCGCAGCCGCTCCTGCGCCTCCTCGACCCGGCCCGAGAGGGCGCGCAGCTCCGTCGTGTCCCGCAGCGTCGTCACACTGCCGGCCGGTCCTCCCGCGCGGTCCGTGAGCCGGGTGTTGGCGATCAGCAGCCGGTCCCCCGCGGGGAGCACCTCGTCGCTGGCCACCCGTCCGGAGCACAGCAGCCCGACCACCCGCGGCTCCAGGCCGAGGTCGTCGATCCGGCGCCCCTCCGCGTCCGCCGGCAGGTCCAGCAGCCGCCGCGCCTCGTCGTTGGCCAGCAGCAGCCGGCCCTCGCCGGAGACGACGAGGACACCCTCCCGCACGGAGTGCAGGACGGCGTCGTGGTGCTCGTACATCCGCGTCAGCTCCACGTGGCCCAGACCGTGGGTCTGCCGTCGCAGCCGGCTGCTCGCCCACGCCGCCCCGCACGTGGCCAGCACGAGCGCTCCCCCCACGCCCCCGAGCAGGACCGGCAACTGGTCCATGACCATCGCGTTCACCGTCTCCAGCGTGATCGCGACGTCCACCACGCCGGCGACCGAGCCGTCCGTCCGGAAGACGGGCACGACCGAGTCGACCGCGGGGCCGCGGCTCGCTGCGACGACCTCCGTGAAGGACCTGCCCCGGGCCGCCTGCCGGTACGGACCGATGACGTGCTTGCCGATCAGGCCGGTGTCGGGGTGCGTGAGCCGGATCCCGTCCGGCCGGTACACGACCACGAAGGCCACACCGGTCCGCTTCCGGGCCTCCTCGGCGCGCGGCTGGAGAAGCGCCGTCGGATCGCGGCTGTCGAGGGCGGCCGCCGTGCCCGGGGCACTGGCGAAGGAGTCGGCCACGGAGCGCGTGCGGTGCCGGGCGTCGGCCAGGCTGTTGCTCCGGGTCTGGAGGACGAGGACGGCACCGGCGGCGACGATGAGCACCAGCAGCATCAGCATCTGGAGGGCGAACGCCTGCGCGGCGAAGCTGCGCACGCCCGGCTTCGGACGCCGCCGTTTTTCTGGCCCGCGCAGAAATCCGGCCATGGGTACATCTTCCAGCACCGGCGGCCAGGGCGGAGTCACCGGCGGCCACCGAGGGCGCGGGGCACCCCCGCGAGTCGCGGACCTTTTGCGGGGCACTCCTACGGTGGGACAATATGGGACACAGGTGGCGTCATCGGCGCCACCGGCACTCTTCGCTTTCCTTGGTGAGGCGGGTGGAAGACATGGACATGGCCTCCTACGCCGTGCTGGCTGCGGCGCCCAATGTGTGGGCCACCTTCGGCGCGTTCATGGGCGGACTCGTCATCGTGATCGCTCTGGTGTGGGCGGTCGGCATGGGCATCGGTGTGATGCGCCGCGAGCCGGACCGGCCGACCGAGGCGGAGCAGCCGCACCTGCCGGTCACCGGCGCCGTCCACGAGATCAGTGAGATGCGGGAGCTGGACGAGCTCCACCCGGACGACGGGGAGCGACTCATGCCCTATGAGCTGCACGCCACCGGAACCCGCCGCAGCCAGGACCAGCACCGGCGGCGCTGGTACCCGGGCAGCAGCGGATCCTTCGGCGGCGGCGGTCCCGGCCGGACCTGACCCGGCCCCGCGCCGCACCCGTCAAGGGGACGGGCCTTCGGGCCCGCCCCCGCCCCATGTCGGGACCGGGGCGCCGGGGGCCGCGTGCGGGACGTGGCGTGGATCGCGTGGCCCTGCCGGTGTCGCGGGCGCGATGCTGGGTAGGCGTCGGTGTCGAAAGGCGCCACGGGGCCTGGGAACCGTCCGGTCGGGCGGGCCCGCGCGCCGGGCTCACAGCTTGCGCACGGTGCGGTTACGGGGGACGGGGGTGTCGCGTGCGGATGTCGCACGTCACAAGGTGCTCGGACTCTTCCCGCAACGGCCCGCGCGATCTTGGCCGAGAGCGGACAGCTCCTGCCAGACCCGAAGGGTATTCGGCGTTTTGATACGGATAGATTCAGTCACCAAGCGGTATCCGGACGGCACGCTGGCGGTCGACCGGCTCTCGCTCGAGATACCGGACCGCTCGATCACCGTCCTCGTCGGACCGTCGGGATGTGGCAAGACCACCACTCTGCGCATGATCAACCGGATGGTGGAGCCGACCGGGGGCACCATCCTCCTCGACGGCGTCGACATCCAGGACCAGCCCGTCAACACGCTGCGCCGGTCGATGGGGTACGTCATCCAGAACGCGGGGCTCTTCCAGCACCGCACGATCGTCGACAACATCGCGACCGTGCCCCGCCTGCTCGGCTGGGGCAGACAGAAGGCGCGGGCGCGGGCGGCGGAGCTGATGGAGCGGGTCGGCCTCGACGCCTCGCTCGCCAAGCGCTACCCGTACCAGCTCTCCGGCGGCCAGCAGCAGCGCGTCGGTGTGGCGCGGGCGCTCGCCGCCGACCCGCCGGTGCTGCTGATGGACGAGCCGTTCTCCGCCGTGGACCCGGTGGTGCGCAAGGGCCTCCAGGACGAACTGCTGCGCATCCAGGAGGAGCTGGGCAAGACCATCGTCTTCGTCACGCACGACATCGACGAGGCCGTGAAGATCGGGACGATGGTCGCGGTCCTGCGCACCGGCGGCCGGCTCGCCCAGTACGCGCCGCCCGCCGAACTGCTCTCCGCGCCCGCCGACGCCTTCGTCGAGGACTTCCTCGGCATCGACCGCGGCATCCGCCGGCTCTCCTTCTTCGCCTCCGGGGGACTGGAGCTGACGACGACCCCGATCGTCACCGCCGACTCCACCGCCGAGCAGATCGCCGCCCGCGTCACCCCCGGTGTTCCGTACCTCCTCGTCACCGACGCCGACGGCAGGCCGCTCGGCTGGAGCGAGACCGCCGCGCCGGCCGACGGCCCCCTCGACGTGGCACGGCTCCTGTCCCACGGGCGGCCCTTCGAGTACGGCACCGATTCGCTGCGTGCCGCCCTCGACGGCGCCGTCCTCTCGCCGACGGGCTGGGCGGTCGCCGTGGACGGCACCGGCCGCGCGGTCGGCGTCGTCTCGCAGCAGACCATCGGCGAGGCGATTCGCAGCGCCCACGCTGAGGGGCGTACCGGGGCGCAGCCCGCCGCGGGGACCGCGGCGGAGGCCGGCGCCGGCGCCGGAGCAGAGGCCGGCGCCGAGGCCGGGGTCGCCGGATGAACCGATTCTTCGACATTCCGAGCGACCTCCAGCACACCTGGCTCGGCCTGATCGGGCTGCATCTGCGCGAGGCCCTGCTGCCGGTGCTGGCCGGTCTTCTCGCCGCCCTGCCGCTCGCCCAGCTCTGCGTGCGGTTCCGCTGGCTGTACCCGCCGGTGCTCGGCCTGACGACCGTGCTGTACGCGATCCCGTCGCTGGCGTTCTTCGTCGTCCTCATCGACTACACCGGCCAGACCGAGCTGACCGTGATGATCCCGCTCGCCGTCTACAGCCTCGTCGTGCTCGTCCCGGCGATCGTCGACGGCGTCCGTTCGGTGCCGCAGGAGACCCTGGCCGCGGCCACCGCCATGGGCCTGGGACCCGTACGCCGTTATCTCCAGGTGCAGTTGCCGATCGCGGTGCCCGCCATCATCGCCGGGCTGCGGGTGGCCGCCGTCTCCAGCATCTCGCTCGTCAGCGTCGGGATGCTGATCGGCAACCAGGGCGCCCTGGGCAATCTGCTGCACGACGCGCAGATCTACAACCGGCCCGAACTCGCCTGGAACTCCGTCTTCACCACGGCGGCCCTGGCGGTCGTCGTCGACGGTGTCCTCGTCCTCGTCCGCCTGCTGCTGACCCCCTGGATGCCGCGCGGCACCCGCCACCACCCCGCGACGGACGCCGGGGACCGGCCCGAACCGGCCACGCCCGCACTGGAGGACGCAGCCCGGTGAACGTACTGCACTTCATCAACGCCTTCTTCAGCGACGCCGCCCACTGGAAGGGCTACGACGGCATCCCCACGCGCCTCGTCGAGCACATCCAGTACTCCCTGATGGCCCTGGGCCTGGCCGCCGTCATCGGACTGCCGGTCGGCCTGCTCACCGGGCACTACGGGCGCGGTGGCAACGCCCTCGCCCTGATCGCCACCGCCGGGCGGGCGCTGCCCAGCTTCGGCCTGCTGGTGCTGATGGTCATCCTGCTCGGCTTCGGCAGGACACCCGTGATGATCCCGCTGGTCGTCCTCGCCGTCCCGCCGATCCTGATCACGAGCTACGAGGCGATGCGCTCCGTCGATCCCTCGCCTGTGGACGCCGCCCGCGGCATGGGCATGTCCGAGTCGCGCGTCCTGTTCCAGGTCGAACTGCCCGTCGCCCTCCCGCTGATCCTCAGCGGACTGCGCTCGGCGGCCATCCAGATCGTCTCCACCGCCACCATCGCGGCGTACGTCAGCCTCGGCGGCCTCGGCCGGTACATCGTCGACGGCCTCTACCAGCACGACTACGAGAAGGTCGTGGGCGGTGCCGCGCTGGTCGCCGTGATGGCGCTGGCGACGCTCGCGGTGTTCTGGGCGGTCGCGCGGGTGACGGTGTCGCCCGGGGTGCGCCATGGCGGCTGACACCCATCGAGGCCGATCGGTGACCCGGCGCCTCTTGACTGACGAAGAAGCGGCTGGATTGGATCAAAGCGCGGCAATCGCGCCCCGCGTGCTGCCGCCGCTGCCATGCGCCCGAACAACCTCTCAGCCGGAACGGGAATTGTGACTTCCAACACGAAGAGCACCAGGTCCAGCAAGAGCCACGTCGGGGCGGCCGCGGTCGCGCTCGCCGCCGCCTCGGCGCTCCTCGCGGGGTGTTCGTCCGGCGGCTCCTCCGGCAAGGACCCGCTCGCGGAGGGCAGGGCGAGCGGCGGCAAAGTCGTCGTCGGCTCCAACAACTTCGCCGAGAGCATCCTGATCGCCGACATCTACGGCGAGGCCCTGAAAGCCAAGGGCATCAAGGTCGAGTACAAGCCCAACATCGGCAGCCGGGAGGCCACCTACGGTCTGCTCAAGAACGGCTCGATCACCGTGCTGCCCGAGTACAACGGGGCACTGCTGGCCTACCTCGACTCCAAGGCCGCCCCGGAGTCGGTCGAGGCGACGACGGCCGCCATCGGCGCGAAGCTGGACTCCGGTCTCACGCTGCTCGAGCCGGCGCCCGCCGAGGACAAGGACTCCGTCACCGTCAACGCCGCGACGGCGAAGAAGTACGGCCTCACCGGCAAGTCGTCCATCGCGGACCTCAAGGACGCCGCCAAGGACCTGGTCATCGGCGGCTCGCCGGAGTTCCAGGCCCGGCAGCAGGGTCTGAAGGGCCTGAAGTCCGAGTACGGGCTGGAGTTCAAGTCCTTCAAGGCGCTGGACGCGGGCGGCCCGCTGACCCAGGCGGCGCTGAAGAAGAACACCGTGCAGGTCGCCGACCTGTTCACCACGGATCCGACCATCGCCAAGGAGAAGTTCGTCGTCCTCCAGGACCCGAAGAACCTCTTCGGCTTCGAGAACGTGCAGCCGCTGGTGTACAAGTCCGGCCTCGACCAGAAGGGCGTCGACGCGCTCAACGCCGTCTCCGCCAAGCTGGACACGGCCGCCCTGCTGGACATGGACACCCAGGTGCAGTCGCAGAACAAGGACCCGCTCGACGTGGCCAAGGCGTGGCTGAAGTCCGTGGGTCTCGACTGACCGACGCCGGTGGGACACGGGCCCGCGGGGCCGCGAACCGCCCGCTCGCAGGGTGCCGGACGGACGACCGTCCGGCACCCGGCGAGGCGGGAGCCGTGAGGACCCGCCGGCTCAGAGGTCGAACTCGTGCGGCGGCAGGCCCAGGGCGAAGCAGGCCTCGCGCACCATGGCCTGCTCGGTCTTGTCGAAGTCGCCGTCCGCGCCGCCGATGACGATGCCGATCTGGACCACGGCACGCGCCTCGGCCGGCTTCTTCTTCGCCTTGGCGATCTCCTGCAACACGCTGACCTTGCCGAAGTCGAAGTCGGCGGTCAGCTTGTCCAGGTTCTCCTCGAAGCGGCGGCGCAGGTCGTCCGCGGGGAAGTTCTGCAGTACCTCGTTGGTGGCGATCAGCTGCGCGACACGCTGACGCTCCGAAGGGTCGACGGTGCCGTCGGCGGCGGCCACGAGGGCGCACATCGCCATGCTCGCGTCCCGGAAGGCACCGCTCTTCAGGTCGTTCTTCTTCGCCACGAGCTGGGTCTGCATCTGCGTCGCGGAGTCCTTGATGCGGTCCCACAGGGCCATGTGCTCTCCAAGTGTGGTGTCGGGTGGACTGACACGTCCGTGCTGCATCTACAGCAACGTAGAAACTGACGGGGCGACGGATAAGTTCCGGCCGACGTCGTCGCGGGCTCCGGCGGGTTCCCGGCGGGCTCCGGCGGGTTCCTTCCGGGCCGGGCCGCCTAGACTGGGGCGGCCCGTACCGGGCGTGCGGGCGAGCGCGGGAAGAGCTCGCGCGAACAGTCCGCGCGACCAGCGTGTGCGATCAGTGTGCGCGATCAGTGCGCGCGAACAGGAGGAAGACGACCGTGGCGGCAGCCGGCAGTGGCTTCGAGGATCCGCCCGCCGACGTGCTCGCGGAGGCGGCCGCGGCCTTCGGGCTGCTCGCCTCGCCCGCCCGGCTGCACATCGTGTGGGCCCTGGCCCAGGGCGAGAGCGACGTCACCGGGCTCGCGGAGCGGGTCGGCGGCGCGCTGCCCGCGGTCAGCCAGCACCTCACCAAGCTGAAGCTCGCCGGGCTCGTCCGCTCCCGCCGCGAGGGCAGGCGGCAGGTCTACTTCGTCGACGACCCCGACGTGGTCGACGTGGTACGGCTCACGGTGGCCCGGCTCACCGACCGGGGCGCCGCCGTCGGCGCCCCGGCGCACCGCCTCCGTGGCCTCTGAGCTCGCGGCGGCCCGCCCGGCCTCGCCCGACGGAACACCCCTCCAGGTACTGCGCCGGCTCGACAGCGGCCCGCGCGGACTGACCGACGCCGAGGCGGAGGCCCGGCTCGCGGCGGTCGGCGAGAACACGGTTCCCGAGGTACGCACCCCGTCCTGGCCCCTGCGGTGGATGCGCTCCCTGCGGGACCCGTTCACGGCCGTACTGCTCTGCCTCGGCCTCGTCTCCACCCTCGTCGCCTCCTGGGGAACCGCCGCGGTGATCCTCGGCCTGGTCGCGGTCAGCTGCGTACTGCGCGCGACCGGCGAGCACCGGGCCGACCGGTCCATGGCCGCCCTGCGCGAACTGGTGGCCGGCACCGCCACCGTGCTGCGGCGCACGGCCGGCGGGGAGGAGCCGCGCGCCCGAGAGGTCCCGGTCACCGAGCTGGTGCCGGGCGACGTGCTCCGGCTCGGCCCCGGCGACCTCGTACCGGCCGACGTAAGACTGCTGCGCGCCCGCGGGCTCACCGTGCATCAGGCCGCGCTCACCGGCGAGTCCGCCCCGGTCGCCAAGGCGGCCGTGGAGGAGCCGGGGCTCGGTGAGCGGGGCCCGTTCGGGCAGCCGCACCTGTGCTTCCAGGGCAGCAGCGTCGCCACCGGCACGGCCACCGCCGTGGTGGTGGAGACGGGGGAGCGGACGCGGTTCGCCGCCGCCCACGGCACGGCGGGCCTCGGGCGCGCGGGCCGGACGGGCCCCAGCGCCTTCGACAGCGCCTTCGACCGCTCCGTGCGGGGCATCTCCTGGGTGCTCATCCGGTTCATGCTGCTGACGCCGCCGCTGGTGCTGATGGCCAACGCGGCGCTGCGCGGGCGCGGTCTGGAGACCCTACCCTTCGCCGTGGCGGTGGCCGTCGGGCTCACCCCCGAGATGCTGCCCGTGATCGTCACCCTCTGCCTGGCCCGCGGCACCCGGCAGCTCGCGGGGGCGCACGGCGTCATCGTCAAGCGGCTGCCCGCCCTGCACGACCTGGGGGCCGTCGACGTGCTCTGCGTCGACAAGACCGGCACCCTCACCCAGGACCGGCCCGTCGTCGAACGGGCCCTGGACGCCGACGGCCACGACGACCCCGAGGTGCTGCGCTGGGCCGCGGTCGGCGCCTGGTGGAGCCTCCAGCTCGCCGAACTGCCCGCGCCCGACGCGCTCGACGAGGCGCTCCTGGAGGCCGCCGGAGCGGTCGGCGAGGAGCACGACGGGGTCGCCGCCGTCCCCTTCGACCCGGTGCGGCGCCTGGCCACCGCCGTGGTGCGGGGCCGGTTCGGCCGGCACGTCCTCATCGTCCGGGGCGCCGTGGAGGACGTACTGGAGCGCTGCGCGCTGGAGCCCGCCGAGCGCGAGCGGCTGCGCCGGCTCGCCGCGCGGGAGGCGGACGCCGGGCTGCGGCTGCTGGCCCTCGCCACGGCCGACCGCGCCGCCCGCACCGGCGACTACACCCCCGCCGACGAACGCGGGCTGACCTTCCGGGGCCTGATCGCCTTCCGCGACGCGCTCGCGCCGACCGCGGCCGAGGCCCTGCGCGGGCTCGCCGAGGCCGGTGTCACCGTCAAGATCCTCACTGGCGACCACCCCGGCACGGCGGCGCGCGTCTGCCGTGACCTGGGGATCGACGTGGGGGAGGTGCACACCGTGGGCCCGGGGCCCGGCGGGGACGGCGCCCTCGCGGCCGCCGCCGCCCGTACCACCGTCTTCGCCCGCTGCACACCGGACGACAAGGCCAGGGTCGTCGCCGCGCTGCGGGCCGCGGGACACACCGTCGGCTTCCTCGGTGACGGCGCCAACGACGTGCCCGCGCTGCGGACCGCCGACGTCGGCGTCGCGCCCCGGGCGGCCTGCGGCATCGCCCGGGGGAGCGCCGACGTGGTGCTCGCCGACAAGGACCTCACCGCGATCGGCCACGCCGTGACGGCCGGCCGGCGGGCCAGCGGCAACATCGCCTCCTACCTGCGCGTCACGCTCTCCTCCAACCTCGGCAACGTGATAGCGATGCTCGTCGCGGGCCTGCTGCTGCCCTTCCTGCCGATGCTCCCGGTGCAGGTGCTCGTGCAGAACCTCTGCTTCGACGCGGCCCAGTCGTCGTTCGCCCACGACCGTCCGGGAAGGGCGGCGCTGCGCCGCCCGACCGTGCTGCGGCCGCGCGCCTTCCTGCGGTTCATCACCGGGTTCGGCGCGCTCAACGCGGTCGCGGACTTCGCCACCTTCGCCGTCCTCGCCCTCGTCCTGTGGGGGCCCGACGCGCTGAACGACGAGGCCGTCTTCCACTCGGCCTGGTTCACCGAGAACCTGCTGACCCAGGCCCTGGTGATGGTGCTCCTGCGCACCGGCCGGGGCGAGGGCGGCCGGCGACGGCTGCCCGGACCCGTGGGCAGGGCGGCGGCCGTCCTCGCCCTCGTCGGGCTGCTGCTCCCGGCCAGTCCGCTGGGTCCGCCGCTGGGCATGACGGGACTTCCGCTGCCCTACTACCTCCTGCTCGCCGTCGTCCTCGTTCCGTACGGACTCGCCCTCGCGGCGGCGGTCCGACGGTACGAGCGGCGGGTGCCGGGCGCCGACGCGCCCGGCACCAAGACCCCGGTGACCGAGGAGGGCGCGCCCGCCCGCGTCAACTGACGACGGGCGCGGGCGGTTTCAGCGGCTCCGCAGCCGCAGGGCCAGGGCGACGCCCGCGGTGAGCACCAGCACCGCGGCGGCGCCGGCCGCCAGCAGGGGCGCGGAGGGGCCCTGGCTGGGGGCGTCGGTCGCGGACGCCACCGGGCTGCTGTCGGGAGCGGCCGAACGCGCCTGGGCGGCGGCGGAGTCGGGGGTCTGCCGCGCCGGAGCCGTCGTGTGCGACTCGTGCGAACGGCCGGCGCCCGGGCTCCGGGTGTCCGGCTTCGGCGTACCGGTGGCCGGGCTCCCGGCCGAGGGGCCGGAGTCACCCTGCCCGGCCGGTCCGGCCGTTCCGCCTGTGCCGCCCGGACCGCCCGTGCCGGCCGTCGCGTTCGTCGCCTTCGCGAACACCACGTCCGAGCACGAGTAGTAGGTGTCCGGGGTGCTGCTGTTCTGCCAGACGGTGAAGAGGACATGGCGGCCCGTCCGGTCGGCCGGGAGGGTCGCGCCGATGCGGTACGCGCCGCCCGTCAGCGGCGCGTCCTTGACCTCGGCGAAGGGGCGCTCGGGCAGGTCCGACCAGGTCAGCGGCTTCGTCGGGTCGTAGCCCGGCCTGGTCAGATAGAGCCTGAACGTGCCCTCGTGCGGGATCGTCGAGGCGTACGACATGCTGAGCCTCGCGCCCGGCGTCAGACGGGTCGACGGCCAGTCGGTGCGGGCGAGGTCGAGGCCCTTGTACGCGGGCAGTCCTCCGCTGCAGAGCCTTCCGTCGGGGACGACCTGGCGGTCCCGGCCGCCCACGTTCGCCACCCGCAGGTTGTCCCAGGCGGTGAAGGGGGCTCCGCCGTTCGCGGCGACGGCCGCCCGGCAGGCCGCAGTACCGGCCCAACCGCCGTCCGGCGAGCAGGCGTACACCCGGCTGACCGGGTCGGTCGGGGCGCCGTGCGCCCGGGCGGGCCCCGCCGCCCACAACGTGAGCAGGGCCGACACCGCCACGGCGGCTGCGGTGCCCCTGAGGGGCGCGGTCGTCCGGGTCATCGGGAGGCGTCTCCTGGCGGGCGGGAAAACGGAGTGCTGTCCGGTCCAGTACGGGCGGCGGGCGCGGAGCGTTCAAGCGGGTTTCCCGAGCACGGCCGGTGACGTCAGGGGCCCAAGGGGCCCTGGTGGACGCCTCGTAGCCGTGAGCTATCGTGTACGCGGAGTGAGAAACAAACGGTCCGCCCCGTTCGTTACGGCCCCGGGAGTGTTCTGTCCATGCCGAGGCAGTTACGTGCCGAACAGACCCGCGCGACGATCATCACAGCCGCCGCCGACCTGTTCGACCGGCACGGCTACGAACGGACCAGCCTGAGCGACATCGTCGCACACGCACACGTCACCAAGGGCGCGCTGTACTTCCACTTCGCGGCCAAGGAGGATCTGGCCCACGCCATCCTGGAGTTGCAGTCCCGGGCCGCCCAGCAGGTCACCAACCGCGTGGACGAGCAGGGCTACTCGTCGCTCGAGGCCCTCATACGCATCACCTACGCGCTCACCCGCCTCACCGTGGAGGGCCCCGTCACCCGCGCCGGCCTGCGACTGGCCACCGGAGGGATCGAGGTACGGCCGCCGCTGCGGCACCCGTTCACCGAATGGCTGGACATCGCCACCGGCAAACTCCTCGGCGCCGTCAAGGAGTACGAGATCCAGCAGGACGTCGACGTCCACGCCGTCGCGCACTCCCTCGTCTGCTTCTTCGTCGGCACCCGCGTCGCCGGCCGGCGCCTGGAAACCATGGCGCGGCTGCCCCGCCGCACGACCGAGATGTGGCACCTGCTGATCCGCGGTCTGGTGCCGGTGCACCGGCGCCCCCGCTATCTGAGCCTCGCCACCCGCCTGGAGCGGGAGATCGTCGTCCTGTGACCCGCCGGGTACGGTGAGGCGCATGCCCGCCAACCCGTCCGCGCCCGTCATCCTCGGCAACGAACCCGGTTCCTTCCCGCGCAGCGTGCTGGCCGCACGGCACCCGGCCATCATCCGGCAGGTGCGCGACGCCTTCCCCTACGGCCCCGAGCAGCATCGCGCCCTGGACGCGCTCCTGCAGAGCTGCGCCGAGGGCGTGATCGAGGACCTTCCCGCCGCCGCGCCCGACCGGGACCGCTGGCGGTCCTGGGGCCTGGAACGGTACGCCGGGCACTCCTGGTTCGACGTGCCGTGGCTGTGGTCCGAGAGCTACTTCTACCGCCGGCTCCTCGAAGCCGTCGGCTACTTCGGGCCCGGCCCCTGGCAGGGCATCGACCCCTTCCGCCCGTCCAAGCTCGCCGAACTCGACTCCCGGGAGACCGACGAGGAACTGGCGGCGCTCGACGAACTGGCGGGCAAACCTGTGGCGCAGCGCGCGGACGCCCTGCTGCACGGCTCCCTCTGGGGCAACCGCGCCGACCTCGGCTTCCGGCTGTCGGCGGGCGGCGCCGAGACCGGACCGCCCGTCCCCGCCCTGGTCGCCGACGACAGCGCGGCCCTCTGGTCACTGCTGCCGCCCTCCGGCACCGGCACGCTCTGCCTGGTCGCCGACAACGCCGGCCGCGAACTCGTCCCCGACCTCCTCCTCGTCGCCCACCTCCTCGCCCACGGCCGCGTCCGGCGGGCGGTCCTGCACGTCAAGCCGTACCCGTACTACGTCTCCGACGCCACCACCGCCGACGTCGTCGACGCCGTACGCCGGCTGACGGCGGCTCCCGGCGCGGCCGCGGACCACGGGCGCCGCCTGTGGTCCGCGATGGCCGACGGCCGGCTCACGGTCCGGGCGCACCCCTTCTCCTGCTCCCCGCTGCCGTACGCCGACATGCCCGCGGACCTGCGCGAGGAGTTCGCCGCGGCGGCGCTGACCGTGTTCAAGGGCGACCTCAACTACCGGCGGCTGGTGGGCGACCGGCTGTGGCCCCCGACCACGCCGTTCGCGGACACCACCGGCTTCTTCCCCGGCCCCGTCGCCGCCCTGCGCACCCTGAAGTCCGACGTGATCACCGGTCTTGAGGCGGAGACCGAGGCCGCGCTGGACGCCGCCGAGGGCGGGCGCTGGCGCGTCGCCGGCACGCACGCCCTGATCCAGGTCAGGACCTGACCCGCGGGACCGCCCCACCCCCGCGACCACCCGGTTCACGTGCGAATTCACGCGATGGAGTGATCGCGTTGGTGCGTACGGATGGTGCCGGAGTGTCGCGGGTAGGGCCCGGCCATGACGCAGCAGCCCTTCGAACTCCCGCACTTCTACATGCCGTATCCCGCGCGGCTCAACCCGAACGTCGACGAGGCCCGCGCCCACTCGACGCAATGGGCGCGCGACATGGGCATGCTGGAGGGCTCCGGGATCTGGGAGCAGTCCGACCTCGACGCGCACGACTACGGACTGCTCTGCGCCTACACCCACCCCGACTGCGACGGACCGGCCCTGTCGCTCATCACCGACTGGTACGTGTGGGTCTTCTTCTTCGACGACCACTTCCTGGAGACCTTCAAGCGCAGCCAGGACCGCGGGGGCGGCAAGGCCTACCTGGACCGGCTTCCCCTGTTCATGCCCCTCGACCCCGAAACCCCCGTCCCCGGGCCCCGCAACCCGGTCGAGGCCGGCCTCGCCGACCTGTGGGCGCGTACGGTGCCGTCGATGTCGGCCGACTGGCGCCGCCGGTTCGCGGTGGCCACCGAGCATCTGCTGAACGAGTCCATGTGGGAGCTGTCGAACATCAACGAGGGGCGGATCGCCAATCCCGTCGAGTACATCGAGATGCGCCGCAAGGTCGGCGGCGCGCCCTGGTCGGCGGGGCTGGTGGAGTACGCGACCGCCGAAGTGCCCGCCTCCGTCGCCGAGGCCCGGCCGCTGAGGGTGCTGATGGAGACGTTCTCCGACGCCGTGCACCTGCGCAACGACCTGTTCTCCTACCAGCGGGAGGTCGAGGACGAAGGGGAGTTGAGCAACGGTGTCCTGGTCCTGGAGACCTTCTTCGGATGCACCACCCAGGAGGCCGCCGACTCCGTCAACGACGTCCTCACCTCCCGTCTGCACCAGTTCGAGCACACCGCGCTCACCGAAGTGCCCGCGCTGGCCCTGGAGAACGGCCTCACCCCGGCCGAGACGGCGGCGGTGGCGGCGTACGCCAAGGGCCTGCAGGACTGGCAGTCCGGCGGCCACGAGTGGCACACGCGCTCCAGCCGGTACATGAACGAGCGGGCCCGGCCCACCAACCCCTGGCAGCGGCCGGCGGGTCCCGGCACCTCGGCGGCAGACGTGGGCGCGCTGCTCGCGGCCGCCGGGATGGAAAGGCTGCGCGCGTACACGCACGTGCCGTTCGAGAAGGTCGGCCCGTCCCGCATCCCCGACCTCCACATGCCCTACCCGCTGGGGCTGAGCCCCCATCTGGACCGCTCCCGGGCAACGCTCGTCGACTGGTGCCACCGCATGGGCATCCTCGAAGAGGGCGTGTGGGACGAGGACAAGCTCGCCGCCTACGATCTGGCGCTGTGCTCGGCCGGGATCGACCCGGACGCCACGCCGGAGGCGCTCGACCTGAGCGCCCAGTGGCTCGCCTTCGGCACCTACGGCGACGACTACTACCCGCTGGTGTACGGACAGCGACGCGACCTGGCCGCCGCGAAGGCGACCACGGCCCGCCTGTCGGCCTGCATGCCCGTGGAGGGGGAGGCGGCGCCCGTCCCGCTCAACGCCATGGAGCGGAGCCTGACCGACCTGTGGGCGCGCACCACCGCGGCGATGACCCCCGACCAGCGGCGCACCCTGAAACACGCGATCGACTCCATGACCGAGAGCTGGGTGTGGGAGCTGTCCAACCAGCTCCAGAACCGTGTCCCCGACCCGGTGGACTACCTGGAGATGCGGCGCGCCACCTTCGGCTCCGACCTCACCCTGAGCCTGTGCCGGATGGGACACGGCCCGGCCATCCCGGCGGAGGTCTACCGCAGCGGCCCGGTCCGCTCCCTGGAGAACGCGGCGGTCGACTACGCCTGCCTGCTCAACGACGTCTTCTCGTACCAGAAGGAGATCGAGTACGAGGGTGAGATCCACAACGCGATCCTGGTCGTGCAGCACTTCTTCGGCATCGACTACCCGGCCGCGCTCAAGGTCGTCCAGGACCTGATCAACCAGCGCATGCGGCAGTTCGAGCATGTCGTCGCCCACGAACTGCCCGTGGTCCACGACGACTTCGAACTGTCCGAGGAGGCTCGGGCGGCCGTGATCGGCTATGTCGCCGACCTGCAGAACTGGATGGCGGGCATCCTCAACTGGCACCGGAACGTCGACCGCTACAAGTCCGAGTGGCTGGGCAGCCGGGCCCACGCCTTCCTGCCGGACCGCGTGCCGGCCTCCGCCCTCCCCGTGGGCTGACCGGAGGCGGTCGATGGACTCCAGGGAGCAGACGGCGTTGCGTCCCAAGCCGATGCCCGGACAGGAGCCCGGCGGCGAGCACGGGCCGGTACGGCGGCCGCCCGCCCCGCGCCGCCGCCGTGGCCGCCGCCTGGCGGCCCTGGCGTGCGGGGTGCTCGCCGGGATCGTCCTGATCCTGTCCGGCGTCGGCCTCGCCACGCTGGCCGGCCCGAGCCGGCAGGCCCCCACCGGGCCGCGGCCGCAGGCGGGTGCGCAGGCGCGCACGGCTCCGGCGCCCGCCGTCGCACCCGCGCCCGCGCCGGTGCGCCCGACCCTCGGCCTGGAGGTGGTGGACGACGACAGGCCCGGAGCCCGGGTGGTCGGCGTCCACGTCTCCGGCCCCGGCTACACGGCGGGCCTGGTCCGCGGCGACGTACTCCTCACCTTCGCCGGAAGCCGCCTGGCCACGGCGACGGACCTGGCCCGCGCCGTCGCCGCCTCCCACCCGGGCCGGGCAGTCCCCCTCACGGTCCGCCACGCCACCGGCACCTACCAGCAGCTGACGGTCACCCCGGGCATCGTCACATGACGCCGATCACGCGGACCCGCCCCGTGTCCCCTGCCCCGCCCCGCGCCCCGCCGGCAGGCGGGCGCGACCGGGGGCGGGATTCGCAACCGGCTCGCGTCGGGCGGCGGGGGCGGGCAGGATGCTGCCCGTAGTGGTTCTCACCGTTTCAGCCGTGTACGGAGGCCCGGATGACCGGCATCGCGCTCGCGCCCTTCAGCGCCGACGACTACAGGGTCCGGCTGGAACGCGCCGCCCGGGCGG
The DNA here is from genome assembly GCF_044743035.1 of Streptomyces sp. NPDC087787. Taxonomy (NCBI): domain Bacteria; kingdom Bacillati; phylum Actinomycetota; class Actinomycetes; order Kitasatosporales; family Streptomycetaceae; genus Streptomyces; species Streptomyces sp. NPDC087787. The sequence goes on along the minus strand of NZ_JBIUVQ010000024.1, from coordinate 45,554 downwards.
CGGCCGAGGCCGGGCTGGCCGGGCTGCTGGTGGCGCCCGGGCCGGATCTGGTGTGGCTGACCGGGTACGCGCCCACCGCCGTCACCGAACGGCTCACGCTGCTCGTGCTGGCCGCCGGACGCGAACGCGTCGAGCCCGTTCTCGTCGTGCCCACCCTGGAGGCCCCGGACGCCGCCAAGGCGCCCGGGACGTCCGCCCTGGCCCTGCGGGACTGGACCGACGGCACCGACCCCTACGCCGTCACCGCGGCCCTCCTCGACGACGGCGGCCGGTTCGGCATCAGCGACAACACCTGGGCCATGCATCTGCTCGCCCTGCAACAGGCGCTGCCGGGGACCTCGTACGCCTCCCTCACCGAGGCCCTGCCCATGCTGCGCGCGGTGAAGGACGCGGCCGAGGTGGAACTGCTCGCGGCAGCGGGGGCGGCCGCCGACGCCGCGTTCGAGGAGATCCGCGCGGTGCGCTTCTCCGGCCGCCGTGAGTCCGAGGTCGCCGGCGACCTCGCCGGCCTGCTGCGGCGCTTCGGGCACTCCCAGGTCGACTTCACCATCGTCGGCTCAGGACCCAACGGCGCCAACCCGCACCACGAGGTGGGCGACCGCGTCATCGAACGCGGTGACATGGTCGTCCTCGACTTCGGCGGCCTCAAGGACGGCTACGGCTCCGACACCACCCGCACCGTCCACGTCGGCGAGCCGACCGACGAGGAGCGGCGGGTGCACGACATCGTCCGCGAGGCCCAGGAGGCCGGCTTCCGTGCCGTACGTCCCGGCGTCTCCTGCCAGGAGGTCGACCGCGCCGCCCGCGCGGTCATCACCCGGGCCGGATACGGCGAGTTCTTCATCCACCGCACCGGCCACGGCATCGGCGTCACCACGCACGAGCCGCCGTACATGATCGAGGGCGAGGAGCAGCCCCTCGTGCCCGGCATGTGCTTCTCCGTGGAGCCCGGCATCTACCTGCCCGGCCGCTTCGGGGTGCGCATCGAGGACATCGTCACCGTGACCGAGGACGGGGGCCGCCGCCTCAACGACACGACCCGGGAGATGGTCATAGTGGACTGACCACCGGCAGTCCCCACCCCGCAACCGCAACGACACGGCGCGACGATGACCCAGGCACCGACACCCACCGCGGACACCGTCCGCAGGCTGGTCCGCACCCTGCTCAAGGACGGCCAGGAAACCGCCCCCGGACCCGAGATCCGGCCCGTCGCCGAGGGCGTCGAGCACTTCACCTGGTGGGTCGGCGCCCGCCATGTGCTGCGCCTGGCCCCCGACCGTGAGGCCGCCGACCGCCAGCGCCGCGAACTGCGCCTGCGCGAACTGGTCCGCCCGCACCTTCCGGTCGCCGTCCCCGCCAGCGTCGCGCACGGTGAGTGGGCACCCGGGCTGACGTACACGCTGGACACCCGGATCACCGGCGGCACGGCCGGCGAGCACGACGTCTCCGCCGTCGGCGAGGACGACCTGGCCGGGCTGTTCAGCGGGCTGCGCGAGGTCCCCGCCCGGCAGGCCCGGACCCTCGGCGTCCCGCGCACCGCGCCGCGCTCCCTGGAGGCGCTGCGCCGCATGGCCGTGCGCGCCGCCGAACGCCTCGGCGTCGCCGACGAGTTCGACCCCGCGCGGATGGCCCAGCTCGCCGCGCCCGCCGCGGCCCAGCTCGCCGCCCAGCCCGGTGCCGCCGTGCTCGTCCACCACGACCTCAAGGGCGAGCACCTGGTGGTGAGCGCCGACGGCCGGGTGCGCGGGGTCCTCGACTGGACCGGTGCCGTGGTCGGCGACCCCGCCGAGGACATCGCCGGCGTCGCCGTCGCCGTCGGTTCCCCCGCCGCGGTGCGCGCCGCCACCCTCGCCGGCTACAGCGCCCGGCCCTGCCTGCGCGGCCTGTGGCTGGCCCGCTGCGACACCGTGATCCGCCTCGCCGCACGCATCGAGGGGCGCGGCGACGCCCCGCTGCCGCTCCTCAGGGCCCAGCTGCGCCACGCCTGGGAGGCGATCCTGCTGGAGCGGGTGACGGAGTTCCGGGAGGACACCGGGGACACCGGTGGCATCGGCGATACGGGGGCCGCCGGGGAATAGCGGCCGTACGGTGCGGCGCGTCGCTGTGCCGTGCTCAGTGCTGCACCAGCACCGCGCACGACTCCGCGGGCACGTGCAGCACCCCCTCCGCCCCCGGGGCCGCGACCGGCTCCCAGGCGGCCAGCACCTCGACGGGGCGGTTGCCGAGGGGGATCTCCGCCGGCGTCCCGGCGAGGTTGAGCGCCACCAGCACGTCCCCGCGCCGGAAGGCGAACCAGCGGGCCTCCTCGTCGTAGGCCACCTTGGTGTCGGCGAGATCGGGGTCGGTGAGGTCGGGCTGCTCCTGCCGCAGGGCGGTCAGCCGGCGGTACCAGGCCAGCACGCGCGCGTGCGGCTCGCGTCCCGGCTCGGACCAGTCCAGGCAGGAGCGGTCGCGGGTCGCCGGGTCCTGCGGGTCGGGCACGTCCGCCTCCGCCCAGCCGTGCTCGGCGAACTCCCGCCGCCGGCCCCGGCGCACCGCCTCCGCGAGTTCCGGGTCGGTGTGGTCGGTGAAGTACTGCCACGGCGTGCCGGCCGCCCACTCCTCGCCCATGAACAGCATCGGCGTGAACGGCGCGGTCAGCGTCAGCGTGGCAGCGCAGGCCAGCAGCCCGGGGGAGTCGGCGAGCAGCATGGACAGGCGGTCGCCCCGGGCGCGGTTGCCGATCTGGTCGTGGGTCTGGCTGTAGCCGAGCAGCCGGTGCCCGGCCACCCGGGTGCGGTCCAGCGGGCGGCCGTGGTGGCGCCCCCGGAAGCCGGAGTACGTACCGTCGTGGAAGTAGCCGCCGGTGAGCGTCTTGGCGACCGCCGCGAGCGGGGCCCGCCCGAAGTCGGCGTAGTAGCCCTGGGCCTCGCCGGTGAGCGCGGAGTGCAGCGCGTGGTGGAAGTCGTCGTTCCACTGGGCGTCGAGGCCGAGGCCGCCCTCCGCGCGCGGGGTGATGAGCCGCGGGTCGTTCAGGTCCGACTCCGCGATCAGGAACGGACGGCGGCCCAGGTCGGCGGAGAGCGCGTGCACGGCCGCCGACAGCTCCTCCAGGAAGTGGCACGCGCGCGTGTCCACGAGCGCGTGCACCGCGTCCAGGCGCAGACCGTCGATCCGGTAGTCGCGCAGCCAGGCGAGCGCGCTGCCGACCAGGAACCGGCGCACCTCGTCCGAGCCGGGCGCGTCCAGGTTGACGGCGGCGCCCCAGGGGGTGTGGTGGGTGTCGGTGAAGTAGGGCCCGAACCGCGGCAGATGGTTGCCCGACGGGCCCAGGTGGTTGTGCACCACGTCCAGGACCACGCCGAGGCCCAGTTCGTGGGCCCGGTCGACGAAGCGCTTCAGGCCCTCGGGGCCGCCGTACGGCTCGTGCACCGCCCACAGCGACACGCCGTCGTAGCCCCAGCCGTGCCGGCCGGGGAAGGGGCACACCGGCATCAACTCCACGTGGGTGACCCCCAGTTCCACCAGGTGCGGCAACCGCTCGGCGGCCGCGTCGAGGGTGCCCTCGGGCGTGTACGTGCCGATGTGCAGCTCGTACATGACCGCGCCGGGCAGCGGGCGCCCGGCCCGGTCGGAGGAGCGCCACGTGTACCGTGTGTGCTCGACGACCGCGCTCAGCCCGTCCGGTCCGTCCGGCTGCCGGAGCGAGCGCGGATCGGGCAGCACCGGGCCGTCGTCCAGCGCGAATCCGTACCGCGAGCCGTCGCGCGCGTCGGCCTCACCGGTCCACCACCCCTCCCGCTCCGGATCGCGCTCCAACGCGCGCGTGGCGCCGTCGCACTGGAGCGTCACACGGCCGGCCTGTGGTGCCCACACCTCGAACTGCACGGACGGTTCCCCTTCGTTCGCTCACCGTGACGTCGCCGTCCATGGTGCGCCACAAGAGATCGATCCGCTTTTGAATCCCCCTTTTACGGCGGGTGTCGCCGGATCCGCGGGCCCGGTGTGCCTCTTCGTGATGGCTGGACACGGGGGGATGGGCTGACCGACAATCAGCAGCGTGACGTCGCCCTCTGAGTCCCACGCGTTCCCCGCGCGGCTGTCCGACGCGGAGCGCGACAAGGCGCTGAAGGTGCTCCGTGACGGCGTCGCGATGGGCCGGCTGTCCCACGACACGTTCGTGAGGCGGATGGAACTGGCCCTGGCCGCCCGCCGGGCGGACGAACTCGCCGTGCTCACCTCCGACCTGCGCGCCGAGGGGCGCGTGTCCCGCCTGGTGTTCGGCACGGTCGAGGCGGTGTCCGGCTTCGGCGTACGGGTGCGGCGGGCCTGGCAGGCCGAGCGGCTGCCCAAGCTGCTGCTGCCGCACGCCGGGAGCGGTCACCCGTTGCGCATAGGGCGCGATCCGGCGTGCGGTCTGCGGCTGACCCACGAGACGGTCTCCCGGGTGCACGCCGAGCTGCGGCACCAGGGCGGGATGTGGGTGCTGCGGGACCTCGGCTCGACCAACGGCACGACCGTCAACGGGCGGCGCGTGGTCGGCGCGGCCGTCGTGCGCGCGGGGGATCAGGTGGGGTTCGGGCAGGTGGCGTTCCGGCTCTCCGCGAACTGAGCCGCGCACGCGGCGGGCCTCACGCGCGCGTGTGTGCTCACGATCGCGTGTGTGTTCACGATCGAGTGAGCGGGGGTGGGGCGCGCGGGCGGCCGTGCCGATACACCGGGCATGACTCACCTCACCAAGGCGGCCACGACCTGCCTGCGGCACGGCCTGACGGCCGCGGCCGCCCTCCTGCTCGCCGGCGCCGCCCCGGCCTCGGCCACCCACCGGACCGCCGCCCAGTCCGACTGGCTCTACGTCACGGTCACCCACGGCGACGCCCGTTCCGGGGAGGCCCGCGGTGTCCTGCTCCTGTGCGACCCGCCCCGGGGCCACGCCCACGCGGCCGAGGCCTGCGCGCAGCTCCGCTCGTCCGGCGGCGACATCCACGGCATCCCCCACAGGGACGTCCTCTGCCCGATGATCTACGCCCCCGTCACGGCGCACGCCCGCGGCCGGTGGGAGGGCCGCCCGGTCGACTACACGGAGACCTTCTCCAGCACCTGCGAAATGAACGCCAGGACAGGCCACGTCTTCGACGTCACCCCCTGACACCGGGCCACGCGCGCGGTGGGGGTTCAGGCGGGTGGGGTGCCGGCCTGGTGGGCCGTGGTGAGGACTGTGTGGCTCTGGTGCTCGATCTGGTGTTCCAGGGGGACCCATCGGGCGTGGAAGCGGTGGGCGAAGGACTCGCTCCAGGTGGTCACCAGGTGCTCCAGGTCCGGGGCCGCGCGGTCGTCGGACTCGCGCAGGGTGCGCAGGAGCATCGCCGCGGCCCGCAGCGGCAGCCGGCGGCCGAAGGCGTCCACGCTGCCGACGTACGCCATCGTGGTGTCCGCGGGCGGCGTGTGGAGCCAGTCCGCGGCCAGCCCCGGCACCAGGCTCAGCCCCCACTTCGCCGCCCGCAGCAGTGGCCCGTCGGCACCGTGCAGGCGCGGCAGCGCGTCGGCGAGCACCAGCTCCACCTCCCGCGCGTCCCGCAGCAGCCGGTACGCCAGCCGCCGTATCGCCGCCGCCGGGGCGGGATGCGGCGCGGGGTCGTCCACCAGGTCGCTCGCCCACATCGGCACCTCCACGACCGCGGTCATGCCGCCGTACCGGTGGGGATGGAACCAGGTGCTGTGCCGCGCGTCGTCCGGCATGCTCGGATACGCCAGGTCCGCGCCCGCCCCCGGCATCACTCGCACCCCGGGCCCGGACACCGGCCAGCCCGCCGCGTCCGACGCGCCCGTCTCCACCGGTATGTGCAGCCGCGCCGCCGACTTGCCGAACGGCTCGGCGAGCCCGGGCACGTCACGGGTCAACTGCACCCAGCTTCCGCCCAGGTCGGTGCCGTGCAGCGTCACCTGGAGGTAGGGCCGCAGCTCGTCGATCACCCTGGTCAGCGCACGTGTCTCCGGCGGCAGCCGGTCGGGCGGCAGCACGGAGGGCGACCACTCCGGCTGCTCGGGCCCGGCGGGCCGGAAGAAGCCGAGGTGGTAGTCGAGCAGACTGCGCGGGGCCGGAGTGACGTGCAGACTCGCCCCGTCCGGGTCCGCGCACAGCAGGAAGTGCCAGGAGGTGTACGCCCGCAACCGCTCCTCGCGCAGCACACGGCGTGCGACGGCGAGGAGGGTGGAGCCGCCGGTGGGCTCGTTGGCGTGGGCGCCCGCGACCACCAGCACCGCCCGCCGGGCGTGCCCGACGGACAGCAGGTGCAGCGGTCGTCCCGCGCGTGAGTGGCCGACCTGCCTCAGCACGCACCGGTCCGGCCGGGACGCGGCCAACGCCTGGGCGGACGTCACCAGTTCGGCAACACTGGGGTAGCGCAACTCCGGCAGGAGACTCACCCCCGACCTGTCCTCCCGGCTTCGCATTCCGCAGTACCCCACGGACGCCGGGTCCTGTCAAGCACGCTCCAGCAGTGCGACCGGCAGCCGCTCGAAGAGTTCCGCCACGCGCACGTGCCCCTCGAACTCCCCTCCAGGGGTCAGCGTGTCGGCCCACCGGCCGGGCGGCAGCGGCAGCCGGGTGTCCCGCCAGCCGCCTTCCTCCGCCAGCCGCAGCGACAGCCGGGTCACGGCCGTGACCACCTCCCCGGAGCGCTCGAACGCCGCGCAGTGGGCCGCCGCCGGCCCCTCGGCGAGCAGGGGCGCGTACGTCGCCGCGGCACCGAAGACCTCCGGCCGTCGGGCGCGCAGCCGCAGCGCCGCCATCGTCACCGCCCCCTTGTCACCGGCGTCGGCGGGCGGGAACCGCGCCGGGCGCCGGTTGTCCGGGTCGACCAGGGCCCGGTACTCGTCCTCCGTGCCCTGGTACACGTCGGGCACGCCGGGCATCGTCAGATGCACCAGGGCCGTGCCCAGGACGTTCGCCCGGATGTGCGGCTGGAGCGCGGTGCGCAGCTCGGTCACCGGCCCGGCGGGAGCCCCGCACGGCCCCTCGGTGACGAAGCGGGCCACCGCCTCCTCGTAGTCGGGTCGCTGCTCGGTCCAGCTCGTGCGCAGGCCCGCCTCCCGCACATGCTTCAGCAGGGCCTGCCGCACGCGTTCCCCGTCCGCGGGGCCGAGGCCGAACACCGTCTGCCAGGCCGCCCACGCCAGTTGCCGGTCCGGCACGCCCTCGCCGCCGCCCGTCACCACGTCCAGCAGGTCGGCCCAGACCCGCGGGCACTCGGTGAGCACGGCCAGCGCCGCCCGTACGTCGGCGCTGCGCTTGGTGTCGTGCGTGGAGACCACCGTGCCGGTGGCCGGCCAGTCGCGCTGCACCCGGGCGCAGTACGCGTGGAAGTCCTCCGGGGGCACCGCCGGGCGGCCGGGGTCGCCGCCCACCTCGTTGGCCGACAGCAGCGGCACGTACCGGTAATAGGCCGTGTCCTCGACGGACTTGGCGCGCAGCGCGGAGGCGGCCTGCGCGAACCGGGTGCGGAACTCCAGGGCGCCGGGCCCGGATCCGGCCCGCCCGACGACCAGGTCGCGCACCACGTCGACGGCCTCCCCCTCCTCCGGCACCGTGAAGGCGAGCCGGGCCTGCGCGGCGCCCTCCTCCGTGACCACGGACGCCGGGTCCACGGAGGTGTAGGGCCGGTAGACCCGGAGGCGGACCAGCAGCTCCCGCAGCGCGGTGCGCAGCGCCCAGGGCGCGCGGTCGTGCAGCGCGAGGTCGGGCGAGGTGGCGCACACCCGGCTCGCCACCCGGGTCAGCCGCTCCGTCTCGGCGGCCAGCTCGTGCGTGATCACCGTGTACGCCGCCCGCCGTACGGTCGCCTCCCAGTCCCCGCCCTCGTCGTCGCGCGGAGCGGCGAACCGGCGGTACCGCTCGGCCAGCTCGTCCGCTCCGGCCGGGTCGGTGAACAGGCCGTCGACGTGCCGCAGGGCGTCGTAGCCGGTGGTGCCCGCGACCGGCCAGGAGGCCGGCAGGTGCTCGCCGTCGGAGAGGATCTTCTCGACGACGGTCCAGCGCCCGCCGGTCGCCTCGTGCAGCCGGCGGAGGTAGGCGTCGGGGTCGGCGAGCCCGTCCGGGTGGTCGACGCGCAGCCCGTTGACCACGCCCTCCGCCAGCAGCTGGAGGATCTTGGCGTGGGTCGCCCGGAACACCTCCGGGTCCTCCACCCGCACCCCGATCAGCTCCGAGATGCTGAAGAAGCGCCGGTAGTTCAGCTCCGTACGGGCCAGCCGCCACCACACCGGCCGGTACCACTGCGCGTCCAGCAGTTCGGGCAGGGGCAGCCCGCCGGTGCCCTCGCGCAGCGGGAAGGCGTGGTCGTGGTACCGCAGGACGTCGCCGTCCGCCTTCAGCTCGCCGGCCTCCCGGCCGACCGGGTGGCCGAGCACGGGCAGCAGCACCTTGCCGTCCTGGGCGTCCCAGTCGATGTCGAACCAGCGTGCGTACGGCGACGAGGGTCCCTGCCGCAGCACCTCCCACAGGGCGTGATTGTGCCGTGGGGCCATGGCCATGTGGTTCGGCACGATGTCCACGACCAGGCCGAGCCCGTGCTCCCGGGCGGTGCGCGAAAGCCCCCGCAGGCCCTCCTCACCGCCGAGCTCGTCGCGCACCCGCGTGGGGTCCACGACGTCGTAGCCGTGCGCGGAGCCCGGCACGGCCTGGAGGACGGGCGACAGATGCAGGTGCGAGACGCCGAGCGAGGCCAGATACGGCACGGCCCGCTCCGCGGCCGCGAACGGGAACTCGGGCTGGAGCTGGAGCCGGTAGGTGGACGTCGGCACGACGGGCTCGGGACGCTCGGATGTCTCGGGTGTCATGGAGAGCTACGTACCCGCCCGGCCGCCTTTGGTGTCACCCACCCGCCATGTGCCCCACACCCCCCGGCGCGGGCAAGCGCCGGGCCGGGCGCTTGTGCTAGCTAGCCGGGTCGTGCGTTTGCCCGCGCCGGGCCGGGCCGAGCGGTTGCGCCGGCCGGGCTGGGTGGCTGCCTTTGCCGGGCTGGGTGGTTGGCTTCGCCCGGTCGAGCGTGTGCTCTCGCCCAACCGGGCGGCCGCGTGGCCTCGCCCGGCCGGGGGGCCTGTCGTTGCCGGGCCGGGTGCCCCCGCCCTTGCTGGGCCGAGTGCCTCGCCCTTGCCGGGCTGGGTGCCCGCCCTTGCCGGGCTGTGCGCCTTGCGCCGGCCGGGCTGGGTGGCTGCCCTTGCCGGGCCGGGTGGTTGGCTTCGCCCGGTCGAGCGTGTGCTCTCGCCCACCCGGCCGGGGCACCTGGCCCCACCAGGCCGGGGGGCCTGTCGTCGGCCGGGTGGGCGAGGGGCTACACCGGGCGTCGCAGGACCGTCAGGCTGCGGTCCGGCAGGGTGAGCTGTTCTCCGGCGCGCACCGTGGGGCCGGTGCCCGGTGGGACCGGGTCCGTGCGGGCGGTGTCCACCACCACCTGCCACTGGCGCCCGTGATCGACCGGTACGGCGAAGTCGAGCGGCTTCGGCGAGGCGTTGAACATCAGCAGGAAGGAGTCGTCGGTGATCCGCTCCCCGCGTGTGCCGGGCTCCGAGATCGCGTTGCCGTTGAGGAACACGGTCAGCGCGGAGGCCCGCGCCGAGTCCCAGTCCTGCTGGGTCATCTCCCGGCCCTCGGGGGTGAACCAGGCGATGTCGGACAGCGCGTCGTGCGTGCCCTCCACCGGCCGTCCGTGGAAGAAGCGGCGCCGCCGGAAGACCGGGTGGTCCCTGCGAAGCGCCGCCATCGCCCGGACGAAGTCCAGCAGCTCGGCGTCCGGCTCGCCGGGCTCGGGCCAGCGCACCCAGGACAGCTCGTTGTCCTGGCAGTAGGCGTTGTTGTTGCCCCGCTGCGTGCGCGCGAACTCGTCACCGTGACTGATCATGGGCACGCCCTGGGACAGCATCAGCGTCGCGACGAAGTTCCGCGTCTGCCGCGCCCGGAGCCGGAGCACCTCGGGGTCGTCGCTCTCGCCCTCGGCGCCGCAGTTCCAGGACCGGTTGTGGTTCTCGCCGTCCCGGTTGTCCTCGCCGTTGGCCTGGTTGTGCTTGTCGTTGTACGACACCAGATCGCGCAGGGTGAAGCCGTCGTGGCAGGTGACGAAGTTGATCGAGGCCAGCGGGCGGCGGCCGTCGTCCTGGTACAGGTCGGAGGAGCCGGTCAGCCGGGAGGCGAACTCGGCGAGCGCCCGGGGCTCGCCGCGCCACAGGTCCCGCACGGTGTCGCGGTACTTGCCGTTCCACTCGGTCCACAGCGGCGGGAAGTTCCCCACCTGGTAGCCGCCCTCGCCGACGTCCCAGGGCTCGGCGATCAGCTTCACCTGGGAGACCACCGGGTCCTGCTGCACCAGGTCGAAGAACGACGACAGCCGGTCCACCTCGTGGAACTGCCGCGCCAGGGTCGCCGCCAGGTCGAAGCGGAAGCCGTCGACGTGCATCTCGGTGACCCAGTAGCGCAGCGAGTCCATGATCAGCTGGAGCACGTGCGGGGACCGCATGAGCAGGGAGTTCCCGGTGCCCGTGGTGTCCATGTAGTAGCGCGGGTCGTCGGTGAGCCGGTAGTAGCGCGGGTTGTCGATGCCCTTGAAGGACAGTGTCGGACCCAGGTGGTTGCCCTCGGCGGTGTGGTTGTAGACCACGTCGAGGATGACCTCGATGCCGGCCTCGTGCAGGGCCCGGACCGCCGACTTGAACTCCAGGACCTGCTGGCCGCGGTCGCCCCAGGAGGCGTAGGCGTTGTGCGGGGCGAAGAAGCCGATCGTGTTGTAGCCCCAGTAGTTGTTGAGGCCCAGGTCGACCAGGCGGTGATCGTTCACGAACTGGTGTACGGGCATCAGCTCGAGCGCGGTGACGCCGAGTTCGGTCAGGTGGTCGATGAGCGCCGGGTGGGCGAGCCCCGCGTAGGTGCCGCGCAACTCCTCGGGCAGCCCCGGATGCCGCATGGTGAGGCCCTTGACGTGGGCCTCGTAGATCACCGTCTCGTGGTAGCCGCGGCGCGGCAGCCGGTCGTCGCCCCAGTCGAAGTACGGGTTGACCACGACGGACGTCATGGTGTGCGGCGCCGAGTCCAGGTCGTTGCGCCGGCCGGGGGCGTCGAAGTGGTAGCCGTACACCTCCTCCCCCCACCGGATCGAGCCGCTGATCGCACGCGCGTACGGGTCGAGGAGCAGTTTCGCCGAGTTGCAGAGCAGCCCGCGCTCCGGGACGTACGGGCCGTGCACCCGGAACCCGTACCGCTGTCCCGGCATCACACCGGGCACGTACGCGTGCCGGACGAACGCGTCGCTCTCCCGCAGTTCCACCGCCGTCTCCGAGCCGTCGTCGTGCAGCAGACACAGCTCTACTCGGTCCGCGGCCTCGCTGAAGACCGCGAAGTTGGTGCCGGCGCCGTCGTACGTGGCGCCGAGTGGGTACGCCTCTCCAGGCCAGACCTGCATGGACAAGACTCTTTCAGGTGTGGGACGCCGTGGGTGGCGCCTTGGCACCGAGTCTCCACAAAAGTCGGGGAAGCACCCATGACGCACGTCCATGTGCCGAACCGGTGGGGTGAACGGTGCCCGCGGGACGGGAACGCCCAGGTGTGCGGGGTGGGCCGGGCGGGCCGCGGGGTCCGGGCGCGCCCGCGGGTCAATGTGCGGGCCCGGTGCTCACCCGGAGAGGTGGCGACACGGGGGCGTGCGGCACCGCGCGGGACGCGGACGGCGGCCGGTGCCGGTCACCGGCTATGAATCAGCTCACTCGGCGGGGGCCGGGCCGCCGGAACACGTAAGCACCGTGCGGAAGTTGGGAAAGGAGCTGTGCATCCGGCTGCGTCGCGCGCCGCTCCCGGAGTACCCTTCCTTGATCGTTGGGACGGGGAGTGCCCGGGGGAGCGGAAGGCGGTGTACGGGTGGGCTCGGGAGGCCTGGAGCTGCCCTCTGGTGACGAGGGTCACGAGGGGCACTCCGCAGACGTCCCCTCCGGCGCGGTGTCCCTGGCCCGGCCGATGGACGCGGGTGCCATCGGGCCGGAGCTGGACTGGGACGCGGGCGCCTGGCGCGAGGTGCGTACACGCGCCCAGCGGGCCGGCCGCGCCTACATCTGGCTGAACCTCGTCGAGCAGCGGCTGCGCGCCGTCGTGGCCGCCGTGCTGCGCCCCGTCTACGAGCCCGTCCACGGCGACGACTGGGTGGTGGCCGCCGCCGGACCGGCCGGCCAGGAGTGGGTGCAGCGGGCCGTCGCTGTACGCGAAGTCAGCCGCCGCAAGGGCTACTTGCTCGACCCGGCAGACGACAACGTGATCAGCTTCCTCACCCTGCCGCAGCTGCGTGAGCTGGTGGTGCAGCACTGGCCGTGCTTCGCGCCCTACATAGACGAGCGCCGGGACGTCGAACTCGCCCTGGACGAGCTGGAGGTGGCCCGCAACGTCGTCTCCCGCAACCGGGCGCTGTCCGAGGCGGTGCTGAACCAGGCCGAGCGGGCCTCCGCGCGCCTGCTCGACATCCTCGGCACCGGCGGCGACGTGCCCTCCGCCCGGCGGCTGCCGGTCGACGCGGTCGAGGACCTGGTCGGCGACCGGTACGCGGACGTGGTCGCGGTGCACCCGGACCGGGTGCGGCTCATGCGCCAGTTCCCGGCCGAGGACATGTTCGGCGGCGCCCGCCGCCTGGACGCCATCGGCATCGGCCTGAACCTGCTCGTGCAGAACTTCTCCGGCCGCCGCCTGGTGCGGCTCGCCGAGTCCGGCTGCCGGGTGCGGTTGCTGTTCCTCAACCCGGCCTCCAGCGCGGTGAAGCGGCGCGAGCGCGAACTCGGTCTCAAACGCGGGGAACTGAGCCGCTCGGTGGAGATGAACATCCTGCACATGCGCCGGGTGCGCGGCCGGCTGCGTGACCCGGGCGCCTTCGAGATCCAGGTCTACGACGAGACCCCCCGGGTCACCGCATACCTGGTCGACGGCGACGGCTCGGACGGCGTCGGGGTCGTGCAGTCCTATCTGCGGCGCAGCCGGGGCATGGAGGCCCCCGTCTTCGTCCTGCGGAACGGGAACAAGGTGGTCAAACCCGGCGAGATCGACGAAAGCGGCCTCTTCTCCGCCTATCGCGAGGAGTTCGAGCTGATGTGGGCGGATTCGCGCCCGGTGTCCTGAAACGCCCTCAGTCCCCCGGTGCCAAGCGGAACGTGGTCCTCGGATTGTCAGTGGCGCGTGCGATCGTGGAGGCCACTGGGGGAACGCACCACCGAGAAGGGGGGCCGCCATGGGCCGGCACCGGGAACTGCTGATCGGCTTCGACCTGGAGACGACCGGGACGGATCCGCGCGAGGCGCGCATCGTCGCGGGGGCCGTGCGATGAGCTGGATCAGAGGGCCGTTGATGGCCTTCGACCTGGAGACCACGGGTACTGACGTCGAGACCGACCGCATCGTCACCGCGGCGGTCGTGCGACTGGATCCGGACGGGGCGGTCTCGAAGGAGCGCACCTGGCTGCTCGATCCCGGGGTGGCGATACCGGAGCAGGCGTCGGCGATCCACGGAATCTCGACGGAGCGGGCTCGCAGGCACGGGGCACCGGCTGCTCCCGCGATCGAGGAGATCGCACGGACCGTCGCCGAGGGGATGCGGTCGGGGACGCCCCTGGTCGTGATGAACGCACGCTACGACCTGTCACTGCTCGACCGTGAGTGCCGGCGGTACGCGGTCGAGTCCGTCACTGAGCGGCTGGGCAAGGGGCCTTGGCCCGTCATCGATCCGTTGGTCATCGACAAGCATGTGGACAAGTACCGGAAGGGGAAGCGGGCCCTGACCGCGCTGTGCGCGCACTACGGCGTGCCGCTCGACGACGCGCACGATGCGAGGGCGGACGCCGTGGCCGCCGCCCGGGTGGTACGGCGCATGGGCGAGAAGTACCCGGCCATGGGGGAGTTGGCGCCGACGGATCTCCACGACCTTCAGGTTCGTGCGGCAGCCGAGCAGGCGGCGTCGCTGCAGCGATATCTCCGGCGCACCTCGAACCCCGAGGCGACCGTCGAACCGGCCTGGCCCGTCATCCCGTACTGTTGACGGACCTATCGCTCGCAGCTGAACAGGTCAAGAATTCGTGAATCTCGGAGCAAGGGTGGCGCGGCTGGTCGTCGTGGCCGGTCTCGCCGCGGCGGTATCGAGTTGCGGCTATGCCGAACCGTGTGCCGGTGTCGGTGTCTCCTCCTACCTCTCGGTGAGCCTCCTTCAGTCGGAGTATCCCGAATTCGTCGATGGTACATACGAGTTGTGCGCCTTCGGCCACTGCTCCACAGAGCATTTCGTCGACCGGGAGATCATGATCGCCAATCTCCATCTGCCGGACGAGATCGGTCCGGCTCATGGAACGGTGCGGCTGCGGATGATCCCGAAGGGTGCGCGCACGCCGACGGTGGACGAGTCCGCTGAAGTCACTCTGGACTCGCAGTCCGACAACTGCGGTGGCTTCGGTTACAACAGGGGCCTCGCCCTGACCAAGGCAGGGGGGCTGAGCAGCACCATTCCCACCACGGGGGAATGGGACTACCGGAAGCGGTTCTCACCGACTACTCCTCCTGCCTCCCCCGAGGCGGGTGGGTCTCCGGCCGGGCTGAGCGGCTGACCGTCGGGCCGGGATCGCACTGTGCGATCCCGGCCCGACGTCTTCGGGGCGAGCGCGAGAGCCGGCCCGGGCGCGGCGGCCGGGCGGGTCAGAAGGGGTACCAGCGCACCGTGGTGTCGCCGTCGCGCAGGGATGCCACCCGGCGTTCGAACTCGGCCAGCGCCTTGGGGTTGGTGGGGGCGTGCTGGGCGACCCAGGCGCAGCTCGCCGTCTCGCGGGCGCCGCGCAGCACCGGGCAGCCCTCCCACTCCCGTACGTCCCAGCCGTACGTCCGCGTGAAGGCGTCGTAGGCGTCGGCGGGCAGGCCGTAGCGGTCCCGGGACAGGGCCATGACCACCAGGTCGTGCTCGCGCAGGTCCGCCGAGAAGGTCTCCAGGTCGACCAGGACCGGCCCGTCCGGACCGATGTGCACATTGCGCGGCAGCGCGTCGCCGTGGATCGGGCCCGGCGGCAGGTGCGGGGTGAGCGCGGCGGCGGCCGCCGCGAAGCCGTCCCGGCGCTCCCGCAGATACGCCGCGTCGGCCGGGGAGATCGCGTCGCCCGCGAGCCGCAGCCAGCGTTCCACGCCGCCGAGCAGCTCGCGGGGCGGCAGCTCGAAGCCGGGAGCGGGCAGGGCGTGGACCAGGCGCAGCAGTTCGGCCAGGTCCGCCGGCCCGGCGGGCCGTACCGGATCGGGCAGCCGGTGCCACACGGTCACCGGATGCCCCTCGACGAGGATCGCCTCCGTGTCGGCGGCCCGCACCGCGGGGACGCCGGCCTCGGCCAGCCACAGCGCGATCCGCACCTCGCGCCGCGCGCGGTCCCACAGCTCCGCGTCCCGGCCCACCTTGACGACGAGGTCCCCGGCGGCGAACACCGCGTTCTCGCCCAGCGCGAGGAGCCGCGCGTCGCGCACCGGACCGGTCGACACCCCCGCCCCGCCCAGTACCTCCCGAGCCCGCGCCTCGTCCATCCTCAGCCTCCGTGTCCTCGTCCGGACCCCGGCAACCACACCGAGGCCCCGCGTTTTCGCCGGGTCAGTGTCGCATCCGCACAGGTCGGGGCAGGTGTCCGGTGCCCGGCCCGGAGCGAGCCGCCCGCCGTCAGTGAAACTACATTGCACGAGACGTATCGTCTCGCCTAGGGTCCTGGGCATGCCCACTCGCGCCCACATCGCCATGTTCTCCGTCGCCGCCCACGGACACGTGAACCCCAGCCTCGAAGTGATCCGGGAACTCGTCGCACGCGGACACCGGGTGACGTACGCCATCCCGCCCGTCTTCGCGGAGAAGGTCGCCGAGACCGGCGCCGAGGTGAAGCCCTGGCACTCCACGCTGCCCTCGCCCGACGACGACCCCTCCGCCTGGGGATCCACGCTGCTCGACAACGTCGAACCGTTCCTGAACGACGCGATCCAGGCCCTGCCCCAGCTGATCGAGGCCTACCGCGGCGACGAGCCGGACCTCGTCCTGCACGACATCACCTCCTACCCGGCCCGCGTCCTCGCCCACCGCTGGGGCGTGCCGGCGATCTCCCTCTCCCCGAACCTCGTGGCCTGGGAGGGCTACGAGGAGGAGGTCGCCGAACCGCTGTGGGCCGAGCCCCGCAAGACGGAGCGCGGCCGGGCCTACTACGCCCGCTTCGAGGCGTGGCTCGCGGAGAACGGGATCTCCCTGCACCCGGACCCGTTCGCCGGGCGCCCCGACCGCTCGCTCGTCCTGATCCCCCGCGCGCTGCAACCGCACGCCGACCGGGTCGACGAGAAGGTTCACAGCTTCGTCGGCGCCTGCCAGGGCGACCGCTCGGCGCAGGGCGGCTGGGAGCGGCCCGCCGGGGCCGAGAAGGTGGTGCTCGTCTCGCTCGGCTCCGCCTTCACCAAACAGGCCGCCTTCTACCGGGAGTGCCTCGAGGCCTTCGGTGCACTGCCGGGCTGGCACACGGTGCTCCAGATCGGCAGGCACGTGCGCCCCGACGAACTCGGCGAGGTCCCCGCGAACGTCGAAGTACGTTCCTGGGTGCCGCAGTTGGCGATCCTGCGCCAGGCCGACCTGTTCGTCACGCACGCCGGGGCCGGGGGCAGCCAGGAGGGCCTGGCCACCTCGACGCCGATGATCGCCGTACCGCAGGCCGTCGACCAGTTCGGCAACGCGGACATGCTCCAGGGCCTCGGCGTGGCCCGTCACCTCCCCATGGAGGAGGCGACCGCCGGGAACCTGCGTGCCGCCGCGCTCGCCCTAGTCGACGACCCCGAGGTGTCCCGGCGGCTGAAGGACATCCGGGCCGCCATGGCCGAGGAAGGCGGCACCCGGCGGGCCGCCGACCTCATCGAGGCCGAACTGCCCGCCGGGTGAAGGTGACGTGCGCTGCCCGCCGAGGGCTCAAACGCCCAGTGGCTCGCCCTTGCTCGGAGCGGGCGGGGCCGGCGGGACCGCCGCCGGCTCCAGGGGCTCGTCGTGGGAGAGGTCCGGGAGGCGGTGCAGCCAGCGGGGCAGGTACCAGTTGCGCTCGCCCAGCAGGGACATCACCGAGGGCAGCAGCACCCCGCGGATGACCGTGGCGTCGATGAGCACCGCGGCCGCCAGGCCCACACCCATCTGCTTCATCGACTGCATGGACAGCGTCCCGAAGATCGCGAACACGGCGACCATGATGACCGCGGCGCTGGTGACGACACCCGCCGTGGTGACCACACCGTGCTGGATGGCGTCCTTCGTGCCGCGGCCGCGCAGCCGCGCCTCGCGGATCCGGGAGACCACGAAGACGTGGTAGTCCATCGAGAGACCGAACAGGATCACGAACAGGAACAGCGGCAGCCAGGTGACGATCGCGCCGACACCGTGGGCGCCCACCAGGGACGCCCCCCAGCCGTGCTGGAAGACCGCGACGAGGATGCCGTAGGCGGCGCCCACGGACAGCAGGTTCAGCACGATCGAGGTGATCGCGACGGTCAGCGAGCGGAACGACAGCAGCATCAGCAGGAAGGCGAACACCACGACGAAGACGAACACCGGCACGACGGAGCCGATGAGCTGCGCGTTGAAGTCGTGGGAGCCGGCGACCTGGCCGGTGATCGGCGCCTGGACGCCGTCGACCTTGCCCAGCGTGGCGGGCCGCACCTCGTCACGCAGCTTCTCCAGGCTCTTGCCCGCCTTGTCGAGGTCCGAGCCGCCGACCAGCGGGACGGAGACGAGGGCGACGTCGTGGTCCTCGTGCAGCCGGATGTCGACCGGGCCGCGCGAGGCGCCCGAGGCGACGGCCCGCTCCTTGAACGCGGCCAGCGCCTGCCGCACCTCGGGAGCGTTGATGTCGTCGGCCTTCACGACCACCTGGGCCGGCTGGGTGCCGCCGGGGAAGGCGTCGTTGAGCCGCTGGTACGTCTGCACGATGGGCAGCGAGTCGCCGAACTCCTGGTCCAGCGTGAGCTGCGACGTCTTCATGCCCAGCGCCGGGGCCGCGACGGCGAGCAGCGCGCCCGCGGCCACCGCGGCCGACACCGCCGGCCGGGCCAGCACACGCCGCAGCACGGCCGTCCAGAACCTGCTCTCCCCAGTGCCCTGCCGGCCCCGCCGCAGGAACGGCAGGCGCCCCTTCTCGACCCGCTCGCCCAGCAGCGACAGCAGCGCCGGCAGCACGGTCACCGAGCCGACCATGGCGACGGCCACCACCATCAGCGAGGCCAGGCCCATCGCCTCGAACTCGGCGACCCCGGTGAACAGCATGCCCGCCATCGCCACGCACACCGTGACGCCGGAGACGATGATCGCGCGCCCGCTGGTCGCGGCGGCGATGCGCAGCGCGGTCCCGGCGTCCCGCCCGGCCTCCCGCTCCTCGCGCTCGCGGCGCAGGTAGAAGAGGCAGTAGTCGACGCCGACCGCCATGCCGACCAGCAGCATCACGGAGTTGGCGGTGTCGCTCATCGGCTGGAGGTGGCTGACGATGCCCATCAGGCCCATCGTCGCCATGATCGCGGTGATCGCCAGCGCCACGGGCAGCAGCGCGGCCACCAGCGCGCCGAAGGCGATCAGCAGGATCCCGAGGGCCACCGGCACGGCGGAGAACTCGGCCTGCTGGAAGTCGTCCCCGAAGGCGTCGGAGTACTGCTTCTGCATGCTGGCGCCGCCGATCTCCTCGATCCGCAGCGTGGAGTGGTCCTTCTGGACGTTGGCGACGGCGTTGAGCACGGGCTCCACCCGCTCGCCCGCGGTGTCCGCCTCGCCGCGCAGCGAGAACTGCACCAGCGCGCTGCGGCCGTCCCCGGAGATGGTCTTCGTGTCGTACGGCGAGGTCACGTCCGTGACCAGGCCGGTCCCCTCGACGGCCGTGATCACGTCGCCGACGGCCGTCCGGAAGCCGGCGTCCGTGGCCCTGCCGGAGCCCTCCTTCGCCTGGATGAGGACGGTCTCGCTCGCCGGTTCCTTGATCCCCGCGTCCTCGATGATCTTCGCCGCGGTGTGTGTCTCGCCCTTGAGCTGGTCGCTCTCCTTGACGTCCAGCCGGCCGGCCGCCGACCCAAGACCCATCGCCAGCACGACGAACAGCACCCAGATCCCGACAGCGGCCCATCGATGCCGGGCGCTCCAGCCGCCGGCCCGCGCGGCGAGGCCCCGCACCCGTGTCTCTGCGTTCACCATGACGGGCTTGCCCCTTCTTGAGAGGCCCTGCGGACCTCGTGCGCGGCGACGGCCCCCTGCCGTCGCCCTCCGCATCGAAGGTAGGTGCGGGGCGGTGCCCCACTCGTCGTGCTGACCGGTGAAGTGCCGCCGCCCGGGCTCCTCCTGCCGGACCCCGTTTCCTCCGCACTGGGGAGGACGCCGACCCCTTACACGTATCCGGGCTTCTCGGGGGCGCGGATCAGGGGTGCGCGTGACGCCCGCCGCTCTATCGTGGGCGGATGACGACGTACGCCGCGCTGCTGCGCGGAATCAACGTGGGCGGCAAGAAGGTCCCGATGGCCGAGCTGCGCACCCTGGTGGCGGAGCTCGGTCACACCCGTGTGCGGACCCATCTGCAGAGCGGCCAGGCTGTTTTCGCCGCCGGTCACGGCGACGAGGAGTCGCTGGCCGCGGAGTTCACGGCGGCGCTGGAGAAGCGGTTCGGCTTCCCGGTGGACGTGATCGTGCGCGACCACGCCTATCTGCGGGCGGTCGCGGAGTCCTGCCCGTTCCCGGCCGCCAAGCTGGAGGGACGGCAGCTGCACGTGACCTACTTCTCCGCGCCCGTCGGGGCGGAGCGGTACGCGGAGATCGACCAGGAGGCCTACCTGCCCGAGGAGTTCCGCCTCGGCGACCGGGCCCTCTACCTGTACGCGCCGGACGGGCTCGGCCGCTCCAAGCTCGCCGAGCACCTGTCCAGGAAGCGGCTGAACAAGGACCTGATCGCGACCAGCCGGAACTGGAACACGGTGCTCAAACTCGTCGAGCTGACCGCCCCTGACGCCTGACCCGCGCGGGCGCGTCCCCCACGGGCCCGCTCACCCGAGGGCGGACAGCCGGGACAGCTCGGCGGCGCCGAGGGACAGGCGCGCCGCGTCCAGGTTCTCCTCAAGATGGGCGAGGGTGCCCGTGCCCGGGGTCGGACAGAGCACGGGGGAGCGGTGCAGCAGCCACGCCAGCGCCACCTGCCCGGGCGTGGCGCCGTGCGCGGCGGCGATCCGGGCGCACTCCGGGTTCCCGGTCAACGCGCCGTTGCCCAGCGGGAACCACGGCAGGAACGCGATCCCGCGCTCCTCGCACAGGTCCAGCAGCGGCCCGGACGCGCGGTCGGCGAGGTTGTAGCGGTTCTGGACGGAGGCGACCGAGGTCAACTCCATCGCCGACGCGAGCTGTTCGGCGGAGACGGTGTCAAGGCCGACGTGGCGGATCTTGCCCTCCTCGCGCAACTCGTCGAGCGCGCCGAGCTGTTCGGCCATCGGCACGGCGGGGTCGAGCCGGTGGAGCTGGTACAGGTCGATCCTCTCCAGCCGCAGCCTCCGCAGGCTCGCCTCGCACATCGCCCGCAGCCGCTCCGGCCGTCCGTCGACGTGCCAGGCATTGTCGCCGGTGCGGACCACACCGCCCTTGGTGGCGAGCACCAGGTCCTCCGGGTAGGGGTGCAGGGCCTCGGCCACCAGTTCCTCGGCCACGGACGGACCGTAGTTGTCCGCGGTGTCGACCAGGTTCACCCCGCGCTCCACCGCCCGCCGCAGCACGGCCACCGCGTCCCGGGCGTCGCCGCGCGGACCCCAGTAACCGGGGCCGGTGAGCTGCGCGGTGCCGTAGCCGAGGCGCCGTACGGGCAGGTCGCCGCCGAGCGTGAACATCTGCGGGGTCACACGGTCTCCTGGGTCGTCCGGTGGGGCATGCGGAGGGCTGTGGGAGGCTCGCCCCATGCGTTACATCATCATCGGGGCAGGGGCGGTCGGCGGCACCGTCGGGGGGCGGCTGGCGCAGAGCGGGCGCGAGGTCGTGCTGGTCGCGCGCGGAGCGCATCTCGCTGCGCTGCGCGAGGACGGGCTGCGGCTGGCGGTCCCGGAGGGCGAACTCACGTACCGGCTGCCCGCCGTGGACGGGCCCGGGGCGCTCGGCGAACTGCGCGCCGACGACGTGCTCGTGCTGGCCGTCAAGACCCAGGACACCGAGGCGGCGCTGGCGGCCTGGGGTCCGGCGCCGGTCGCGGGCGGCGGCACGGCCGAGCGGAGACTGCCGCTGCTGTGCGCGCAGAACGGGGTGGAGGGCCAACGGCTCGCCCTGCGCCGCTTCCGGCACGTGTACGGCGTCTGCGTCTGGCTGCCCGCGGCCCACGTCGAACCCGGCGCCGTCTCGGCCGCGGGCGCCCCGCTCACCGGCATACTGCACCTGGGCGGCTACCCGGGCGGAACCGACGACACCCTGCGGCGGATCTCCGCCGACCTGGAGTCGGCGCACTTCGAGGCGCCGGTCGTGCCGGACGTGAGCCGCTGGCAGTACGCCAAACTGCTCGGCAACCTCGCCAACGCGATCGAGGCCGTCAGCGGCCCGCTGGACAGCGAGGCGGCGCACGCGCTGTACGGGAGGGTGCGCGCCGAGGGCGAGGCTGTGCTCGCCGCCGCCGGGATCCCCTGGGCGGGGGCCGAGGAGCAGAAGGAGGTCCGCGGCGACAAGATCACCCTGGTGCCGCTGCCCGGCGCCCCGCGCGGCGGCGGCTCCTCCTGGCAGTCCCTCGCCCGGGGCACCGGTTCCATCGAGGCCGACCACCTCAACGGGGAGATCGTGCTCCTGGGCCGGCTGCACGGCATACCGACCCCGCTCAACGAACTGCTCCAGCACCTGGCCAACACCTTCGCGCGAGAGCGCCGGGCGGCGGGCTCGATGCCGGTGGCGGAGCTGGTGCGGCTGGCGGACGCGGCGGAAGCGGCGGACGCTGCGGGCTGAGCGGGCCGCGCCGGCCAAGCCGGGCAGGCGGGCCGGGCGGGCCAAGTGGCGCACGAAAAGACCTCGCGATTGGACCGGGATCCTGTGCCAATCGGCCGCTAGCGTCGACGGCATGACCCCTGACTCGCCCAACTCGCCGACCCGCGTCGACTTCTACTTCGACCCCGCCTGCCCCTTCGCCTGGATCACCTCCCGCTGGCTGCTCGAGGTGGAACGCGAGCGTCCGCTCGACCTCGGGTTCCACGTCATGAGCCTGTATCTGCACAACACCGGCAACGAACTGCCCGACTGGTACCGGGATCTGGTCGACAGGTCGATCGGCCCGGTGCGCGTCGCGGTGGCCGCCGCCGAACGGCACGGCGAGAAGGTGCTGCGGGACCTCTACACCGCGTTCGGCGTCCGCATCCACGAGCGTGGGGAGGAGGACTTCGACGCGGTCGTCGTCGGGTCCCTGGCCGAGCTGGGACTCGACCGGGACCTCGCCGCGGCCGCGCACGATCCGTCGTACGACGACGCGGTTCGGCGCAGTCACGAGGCCGGTGGCGAGACGGAGACCGGCGCGTACGTGGGGACGCCCACCCTCCACGTCGACGGAACGGTGTGGTTCGGGCCGGTGCTGCGGGCCGTCCCGCGTGGCGCCGAGGCGGCCGAGCTGTTCGACGCCTTCCGAGTCCTGGCCACCCAACCGGACTTCTTCGAACTCAAGCGCACCCGCACCGGATCACTCCGCTTCGACTGAGCCCCGGCCGAGGGTCCCTCGCGTACGGCATGGGCGGGATGATCCGCATTCGGGGACCCGCCCGCGGCAGGGCAGTGACACTTGCGCACCGCCGCACGCTGAACTGGATGTCACCACCATTCACCGCTCAACGGCGTTTGGTGGTGGGGCCGTTCGCGGACCGGCACCACGGGGGAGTGCCGGGCCGCGGGCGGAACCCATCCTCCGTCCTTCAGGCTCCCAGGGCCGCCGAGAGCGGCAGCCGGGCGGCGTCGTAGCGCTCCAGCAGGACCCGGGCCACCTCCGGGGCGGGGCCGAGCACCCCGGCCAGTACGTCGGCGCCGGCCTCGGTCGCTCCGCGGGCGATGCGGTCGGGCAGGAAGCCGGGTGCCAGGACGTACGGCGCGACCGCGACCCTCGCGCAGCCCAGTTCGCGCAGTTCCCGCACCGCGTCCTCGGTGCGCGGCGTGGAGGCGGAGGCGAACGCAGGCCGCACGGCGCACCAGCCGGTGTGCCGCCACTCCCGCGCGATTTCTGCGATCACTGCGATCGCCTCCGGGTCCGAGGACCCCGCCGAGGCCAGTACGACCCCGGTCGAGGACTTGTCGGCGGGGCCGAGCCCCGCCTCGTACAGACGCCTCTCCAGGGCGTCCGTCAGCAGCGGTGAGGGGCCGAGGACCTCCGCCTGCCGGATCCGCAGCCGCGACGGCGCCCGGCGCAGCACCGAGGGGATGTCCGCCTTGGCGTGGAAGGCGCGGGTCAGCAGCAGCGGCAGGGCCACGACGTCCCGCACCCCGTCGGCCGCCAGGGCGTCCAGCACGCCCGGCACGCCCGGCACGTTGAAGTCCAGGAAGCCGGTCTCCACCCGCAGCCCGGGGCGCAGTGCCCGGACCCGGCGTACCAGGGCGTGGACGGTCGCGGCATGGCGCGGATCGCGGCTGCCGTGGGCGACGACGAGGAGAACGGGCTGGTGGATCATGGGCGTTCAGCTCTTCACGAGAAGACCGCGGCCGCGCAGCACCCGCCGCTCCAGCGGACTGAAGATCAGCAGGTCGATGGCGATGCCGACGAACAGGATCAGGATGATGGCCTCGAAGACCATGGCCATGGAGCTCGCGTTGCGGCCGTTCTCCAGCAGCGCGCCAAGGCCGATGCCCAGGTCCGGCGAGGAGGCGATGATCTCCGCCGCCATCAGTGACCGCCAGGAGAACGCCCAGCCCTGCTTCAGACCGGCCAGATAGCCCGGCAGGGCGGCCGGCAGGACGATGTGCCAGGCGCCCCGGGCACCCGTCGCGCCCATCGTGCGGCCCGCCCGCAGGAACAGCGGCGGCACCTGGTCGATGCCGGACACCAGTCCATTGGCGATGGACGGGACCGCGCCGAGCAGGATCACCGCGTACATCATCGAGTTGTCCAGGCCCAGCCAGATCACCGCCGGCGGCACCCACGCCACCGACGGCAGCGACTGGAGGCCGGACAGGATCGGGCCGAGGGCCGCGCGCACGAACTTCACCCGGGCCACCAGCAGGCCCAGCGGGGTGCCGATGGCCAGCGCGAACAGGAAGCCCAGCAGACCGCGCGAGACGGACGTCCAGATGAAGCCGAGCAGCTTGCCCTGCAACCAGGCGTCCTTGAACTCGCCGCCCACGTCGGCGGGCGAGGGCAGCCGGCTCGGGTCGTCGACCACCTTCAGGGAGATCAGCGCCTGCCAGACCACCAGGACCACCGCGATCGCCACGACCGGCGGCAGGACCTTGTTGACCAGGGTCTGGCGCAGCGGCGCACGGCCGGCCGCCGTGGTCTCCAGGGCGTCGAGACCGGCCTCGACGTCGGCCAGTCCGGCGCCCCGGGCCGTCTTCGTCTCAGTGCTGGCCATGTCGGCGGATCTCCCCACGCAGGACTTCGGTGATCTCCAGGGACAGTTCCGCCACGGGCGCGTCCTCGATGCGGCGCGGCTGCGGGATGTCCACCGTCCACTCGCGGGCCACCCGGCCCGGACGGGAGGACAGCAGGACGACGCGCTGTGCGAGCCGCACCGCCTCGCGCACGTTGTGCGTGACGAACAGCACCGACACCCCGGTCTGCTGCCAGATCCGGGTCAGCTCGTCGTGCAGGACGTCACGGGTGATGGCGTCGAGCGCCGCGAACGGCTCGTCCATCAGCAGCAGGTTGCTCTCCTGGGCCAGCGCGCGGGCCATCGCCACCCGCTGGCGCATCCCGCCGGACAGTTCGTGGACGCGCTTGCCGTACGCGCCCTTCAGCCGGACGAGTTCGAGCAGCTCCTCGGCGCGGCCGCGCCGCTCCGGCTTCGCCACCCCGCGCAGCCTGAGGGCGAGTTCGATGTTCCGGCCGGCGGTCAGCCAGGGGAACAGGGCGTGCTCCTGGAACATCAGGGCGGGGCGGCCGTCCGTCGTGATGGACCCGGCGGTGGGCCGGTCCAGCCCCGCCACCAGATTCAGCAGCGTGGACTTGCCGCAGCCCGAGGCCCCCAGGAGGGTGACGAACTCGCCCGGAGCGACATCGAGGCTGATGCCGTCCAGGACGAGCTGCTGCCCGCCCGGTGCCGCGAAGGACTTCGAGACGTTCTCGAGGCGGGCCGCGTGCTCTACGGTCTCGGCGGCCCTGGCGAGGGTCGTGGCCATGGTCGTCACCTCCTGGGAACTCTTCGGCTACGGATCTACTGGGCGCCGAGACCGGC
Source organism: Streptomyces sp. NPDC087787 (assembly GCF_044743035.1). Taxonomy (NCBI): domain Bacteria; kingdom Bacillati; phylum Actinomycetota; class Actinomycetes; order Kitasatosporales; family Streptomycetaceae; genus Streptomyces; species Streptomyces sp. NPDC087787. The sequence goes on along the minus strand of NZ_JBIUVQ010000024.1, from coordinate 20,177 downwards.
GTCGTCGACGGTCGGCCGGCCCGCGGCCTTCAGCACCTTGTTCAGCGGGGCGAGGTCGTAGATGCCGGCCAGCTTCGGGCTCCGCAGCAGGCCCGCCTTGACCGCGTGCTGCGCCTCGGTGTCGAGGGTCGCGGCCAGCGGGTCGTCGGTGATCTGGATGGACTTCCACGCCGGGTCGAGGACGTTCTCGGGCAGCTCCTTGCCGGAGTCGGTGCCCAGCTGCTTGTTCGCCGCGGCCTTGGCCTCGTCCGGGTGGGCATTGATCCACTCGTTGGTCTCCACGGACGCCTTCAGCACCGCCTCGACGGCCTTCGGGTGCTCCTTGAGGAACTTCTGCGACACGATGATGTTCGTGATCACGAACTTCTTGTCGGGCCACAGCGACGACTCGTCGAGGAGCACCTTGGCGCCCTCGGCGACCAGCTTCGACGCGGTCGGCTCCGGGACCCAGGCGCCGTCGATGGAGCCGGACTTGTAGGCGTCCGGGGTGATCTTGTTGTCGGTGCGGACCACGGACACGTCGCCCTTGCCGCTCTGCGCGTCGACCCTCCAGCCCTGTTCGGCGATCCAGTTGAGGAACGCCACGTCCTGCGTGTTGCCGAGCTGCGGGGTCGCGATTTTCTTGCCCCTGACGTCCTGCAAGGACTTGATCTTCGCCGGGTCGACCACGAGCTTGACCCCGCCGGAGGCCGAACCGCCGATGATGCGCAGGCTCTTGCCGTCCGACTTGGTGTAGCCGTTGATCGCCGGGGACGGGCCGATCCAGCCGATGTCGATGGAGCCGGAGTTGAGGGCCTCGATCTCGGACGGCCCGGCGTTGAAGACCGACGGCTTGACCACCGTCGCGCCCAACTCCTTCTGGAAGAAGCCCTTCTGCACTCCGACCAGCGCGGTCGCATGGGTCAGGTTGCCGAAGTAGCCGATCCTGACCGAGTCGAGCCCGTCGGTCTTCTCGGCACCGGCGGCCACCTTCTGCCGGGCGCCGTCGTCGTCGGCCTGGGAGCCGTAGCCGCAGGCGGCGAGCGTGAGCAGGGGCAGGGCGGCGAGCACGGCGAGGCCGCGGCGGAGTACCGGCCCGGGGGAGCCGCCGGCGGGGCGGGAGCGGAACGGGGAAAGGCTGGCAGGCACGGGAGGTGGTCCTCTCGCAGGCCCGGCGGTCACGGCCGGTCAGGCCGTGGCCGGGAAGTCGGCAGGTTCGAGTTCTAAGCGGTGGGGGGTGAGGGCGCGCGGGCAGTGCGCGTACGTCAGCGCGTACATCGCGCCACCCCGCCCTGTCCGCTGCCGAGGGCACCTCCCCCATACTTCGTACGGGGGTGCCCCCAGCCGACCCGGCCGCCCTCCTTGGCGAACGTCGAGTAGAAGTCCCGGGAGTCCATGGTCAGAAGTCCCAGCCGTCCTCGTCCGCCGCGTCCTTGACCGGCGCCGGCGCGGCGAACGACTCGCCGACCATCCCCGCGGTGAGCGTGGTGCCGTCGGCCGGGTCGATCAGGATGAACGAGCCGGTGCGGCGGGAGTCGGCGTAGGAGTCGACCGGCAGCGGCTCGGCGGTGCGGATCTTGACCCGGCCGATGTCGTTGGCGACGAGTTGACCGGGGTGCGGGTGCAGGGACAGGTCGTCCAGGGTGAGCCGGGACGGGATGTCCTTGACGATCGCCTTGACCGTGCGGGTGCCGTGCTTGAGCAGCACCCGGTGGCCGACGGTCAGCGGCTGGTCGGCGACGTGGCAGACGGTCGCCTCCACGTCCTGGGTGGTGGCGGGCGCGTCCTTGGCCGGCACGATAAGGTCGCCGCGCGAGACGTCGACGTCGTCCCGGAGCAGGACCGTCACCGACTGCGCCGTCCAGGCCACGTCGACCGGCTCACCGAGCAGGTCGATGCCGGAGATCCGGCTGATGCGGCCGGACGGCAGCACCTTCACCTCGTCGCCGACCCGGAAGCTGCCCGCGGCGATCTGGCCCGCGTAGCCCCGGTAGTCGGGGTGCTCGGCGGTCTGCGGCCGGATCACGTACTGCACGGGCAGCCGCGCGTGGCAGTGCGACAGGTCGTGGCTGACCGGGACCGTCTCCAGGTGCTCCAGGACGGTCGGGCCGCCGTACCAGTCCATGGTCGCGGACGGCTCCACCACGTTGTCGCCGACGAGCGCCGAGATCGGGATGGCGGTGACCTCCGGGACTCCCAGTTCGGTCGCGTACGCCGTGAACTCCTCGGCGATCGCCGCGAACACGGACTCGCGGTGGTCGACCAGGTCCATCTTGTTCACGGCCAGGACCACGTGCGGCACGCGCAGCAGCGCGGCGATCGCCGCGTGCCGGCGGGTCTGCTCCACCACGCCGTTGCGGGCGTCCACCAGGATCACCGTCAGCTCGGCGGTGGACGCGCCGGTGACCATGTTCCGCGTGTACTGCACATGGCCCGGGGTGTCCGCGAGGATGAACCGGCGGCGGGGGGTGGCGAAGTAGCGGTAGGCCACGTCGATGGTGATGCCCTGCTCGCGCTCGGCGCGCAGCCCGTCGGTGAGCAGGGCGAGGTCCGGGGCCTGCTGGCCGCGGCTCGCGGAGGCGCGCTCCACGGCCTCCAGCTGATCGGCGAGGACCGACTTGGAGTCGTGCAGCAGCCGGCCCACGAGGGTGGACTTCCCGTCGTCGACGGAGCCCGCGGTGGCGAACCGCAGCAGGGTGGTGGACGCCAGGTCCGTGGTCGTGGTCATCTCTAGAAGTACCCCTCGCGCTTGCGGTCTTCCATCGCGGCCTCGGACAGCTTGTCGTCGGCCCGGGTGGCGCCGCGCTCGGTCAGGCGCGAGGCGGCGATCTCGGCGATCACCTTCTCGATGGTGTCGGCGTCGGAGTCGACGGCGCCGGTGCACGACATGTCGCCGACGGTGCGGTAGCGCACGAGCCGCTTCTCGACGCTCTCGCCGTCCTTGGGGCCGCCCCAGTCGCCGGCGGTCAGCCACATGCCGTCGCGCGAGAAGACCTCGCGCGTGTGGGCGTAGTAGATCCCGGGCAGCTCGATGCCCTCGCGGGCGATGTACTGCCACACGTCCAACTCGGTCCAGTTGGACAGCGGGAACACCCGGACGTGCTCGCCGGGCGCGTGCCTGCCGTTGTAGAGGTTCCACAGCTCGGGCCGCTGGCGGCGCGGGTCCCACTGGGAGAACTCGTCGCGCAGCGAGAACACCCGCTCCTTGGCGCGGGCCTTCTCCTCGTCGCGGCGGCCGCCGCCGAAGACCGCGTCGAACCGCTCGGACTGGATCCTCTCGGTCAGCGGAAGGGTCTGGAGCGGATTGCGGGTGCCGTCCGGGCGTTCCCGGAGGACGCCCCGGTCGATGTAGTCCTGCACGGAGGCGATGTGCAGCCGCAGCCCGTGCCCGGCCACCGTGCGGTCGCGGTAGTCGAGGACCTCGGGGAAGTTGTGCCCGGTGTCCACGTGCAGCAGCGAGAAGGGCACCGCGGCGGGCCGGAATGCCTTCAGCGCCAGGTGCAGCATGACGATGGAGTCCTTGCCCCCGGAGAACAGGATCACCGGGTTCTCGAACTCGCCTGCCACCTCGCGGAAGATGTGCACCGCCTCGGACTCCAGCGCGTCCAGGTGGGAGAGGGCGTACGGGCTGCCCGTGCCCTCGTCGCCCGCCTTGGTCTTGGCGACGGTCGTCATGCCAGTCCCCTTTCGCTGAGCAGCGTGTGCACGGAATCGGCCGACTCCCGTACCGTCTGGTGCTGCGACTCGATGCGCAGGTCCGGCGAGAGGGGCTCCTCGTACGGGTCGTCGACGCCCGTCAGACCCGTCAGTTCGCCCGCGGCCTGCTTGGCGTACAGACCCTTCACATCGCGTACGGAGCACACCTCGACCGGAGTGGCGACGTGCACCTCCAGGTACGCCGTGCCGTTCTTCGCGTGCCACTCGCGCACCGCGTCGCGGCTGTCGGTGTACGGCGCGATCACCGGGACCAGCGCCTTGACCCCGTTGCGGGCGAGCAGTTCGGCGACGAAGCCGATGCGCCGCACGTTGGTGTGCCGGTCGGCGCGGCCGAAGTCGAGGCCCGCGGAGAGGAACTCGCGGATCTCGTCGCCGTCGAGCACCTCGACGCGATGGCCCTCCGCACGCAGCCGTCCGGCCAGTTCGTGCGCGATGGTGGTCTTGCCGGCGCTCGGCAGACCCGTGAGCCAGACGGTGGCTCCGGTCGTCACGTGTGTCTCCCTGTGGGTGGAAGCTTTCGCCGACAGTCTCGGCAGTACGGTCATGGTCAGCCGTGCAGTCCGCACTCGGTCTTGGCGCTGCCAGCCCAGCGGCCGGCGCGCGCGTCCTCGCCCTCCAGCAGGCGCCGGGTGCAGGGCGCGCAGCCCACGGAGCCGTAGCCGTCCATCAGCAACGGGTTGGTGAGCACGCCGTGTTCGGCGACGTAGGCGTCCACGTCGTCCTGGGTCCAGCGGGCGATCGGGGAGACCTTGACCTTCCGCCGCTTCTCGTCCCAGCCGACGACCGGCGTGTTCGCCCGGGTCGGGGACTCGTCGCGGCGCAGCCCGGTCGCCCAGGCCGTGTAGCCCTTCAGGCCCTCCTCCAGCGGCCGCACCTTGCGCAGCCGGCAGCACAGGTCCGGATCGCGGTCGTGCAGCCTCGGTCCGTACTCCGCGTCCTGCTCGGCGACCGTCCGCTCCGGAGTGAGGGTGATGACGTGGACGTCCATCACGGCCTCGACCGCGTCGCGGGTGCCGATGGTCTCCGGGAAGTGGTAGCCGGTGTCGAGGAACACCACGTCCACGCCCGGCATCGCACGGGAGGCGAGGTGGGCGACGACCGCGTCCTCCATGGAGGAAGTGACGCAGAACCGGCGGCCGAAGGCGCCGGCCGCCCACTGGAGGATCTCCAGCGCGGAGGCGTCCTCCAGGTCGCGGCCCGCCTGTTCGGCCAGCGCCTTCAACTCGGATTCGCTCATCGCTTCCTGAGTGGCTGTCATATCCGCTCGTCCCCTTCGTGACCGGCGCTCCGGCAGCCCCGGGCGAGCAGGCCGAGGAACTTCAGCCGGAAGGCCCGGTTGCATCCCGCGCACTCCCAGGCTCCGTGGCCCTCCTCGCTGGGACGCAGATCCTCCTCGCCGCAGTACGGGCAGTAGAAGGGGGCGGCACGCTCGCTCATGACAGCTCCTTCTCGGACGCCCGCGCGGCCCAGGCGGCGAACCGCTCGCCGTCCTCGCGCTGCTCCTGGTAGCGGTTCAGGACCCGCTCGATGTAGTCGGGCAGCTCCGTGGCCGTCACCTTCAGTCCGCGCACCTTGCGGCCGAAGCCCGGCTCCAGGCCCAGCGCGCCGCCCAGGTGCACCTGGTAGCCCTCGACCTGCTCGCCGCGGTCGTCGACGACCAACTGGCCCTTGAGGCCGATGTCCGCCACCTGGATACGGGCGCAGGCGTTGGGGCAGCCGTTGAGGTTGATGGTGATCGGCTCGTCGAAGTCCGGCAGGCGGCGCTCGAGTTCGTCGATCAGCGTGGCGCCGCGCGCCTTGGTCTCGACGATGGCGAGCTTGCAGAACTCGATGCCGGTGCAGGCCATGGTGCCGCGCCGGAACGTGGACGGCCGGGCGGTGAGGTCCAGGGCCTCGAGACCGGCGACCAGCGAGTCGACCTGGTCCCCCTCGACGTCGAGGATGATCATCTTCTGCTCGACGGTGGTACGGACCCGCCCCGAGCCGTGCGCCTCGGCCAGTTCGGCGATCTTCGTCAGGGTGGCGCCGTCGACGCGGCCGACCCGCGGGGCGAAACCGACGTAGTGCCGGCCGTCGTTCTGCCGGTGCACCCCGACGTGGTCGCGCCACCGCTGGACCGGTTCCTCGGGGGCGGGCCCGTCGACGAGCGGCCGCTTCAGGTACTCGTCCTCCAGCACCTGGCGGAACTTCTCCGCGCCCCAGTCGGCGACCAGGAACTTCAGCCGGGCCCGGTTGCGCAGCCGCCGGTAGCCGTAGTCGCGGAAGATCGACAGAACGCCCTCGTAGACGTCCGGGACCTCCTCCAGCGGCACCCAGGCGCCCAGCCGCACGCCCAGCTTGGGGTTGGTGGACAGACCGCCGCCGACCCACAGGTCGAAGCCGGGCCCGTGCTCCGGGTGGCGCACGCCCACGAACGCGACGTCGTTGATCTCGTGGACCACGTCGAGCAGCGGGGAGCCGGAGATGGCCGTCTTGAACTTCCGGGGGAGGTTCGAGTACGCCTTGTTGCCCAGGACGCGGCGCTGTATCTCCTCCAGCGCCGGGGTGGCGTCGATGATCTCGTCCTCGGCGATGCCGGCGACGGGGGAGCCGATCATCACGCGCGGGGTGTCGCCGCAGGCGGTGACCGTGGACAGGCCGACTGCCTCCAGGCGGTTCCAGATCTCCGGCACGTCCTCGATCCGGATCCAGTGGTACTGGATGTTCTGCCGGTCGGTGATGTCGGCGGTGCCGCGCGCGAACTCCTGGGAGACCTCGCCGATGACCCGCAGCTGCCGGGTGGTCAGCCGGCCGCCGTCGATGCGTACGCGCATCATGAAGTAGCGGTCGTCCAGCTCCTCCGGCTCCAGGATCGCGGTCTTGCCGCCGTCGATGCCGGGCTTGCGCTGGGTGTACAGGCCCCACCAGCGCATCCGGCCGCGCAGGTCGTTGGGGTCGATCGAGTCGAAACCGCGCTTGGAGTAGATGGTCTCAATACGTGTCCGCACGTTGAGACCGTCGTCGTCCTTCTTGAACTGTTCGTTGCCGTTGAGCGGGGTCAGATGCCCCACGGCCCACTGTCCCTCGCCGCGGTGACGGCTCACCTTGCGGCGGGACGCGGCGGGGTTCTGCGGGGAGGCGGCCATGGTCGATACGTCCTTCGGGACAGCGGGAACGCGGCTCTGGACCTGCGCGGGTGCAGGCGCACGGGCAGGCGCGCGGGTGGGCGCGTCTGTGCGCAGGGCGGGACAGCAGGTAAAGCGGTACGAAAAGGGAAAACGGGAAAAGCCGGCGGCGCCGGGCTCGTGGCCGTCAGGCCACGGCGGGCGAGGTCAGCTCCCCGGACAGATGGCGCTGGACATGCGGCCGTGGTCGACGTGCCGTCGGCTCACCAAGGCGATTCCAGTTCCAGACATGCGGAAAGCCTGGCACGGCGATCTGGACAGCGTCCAGCATCGTCCGGCATGCGGACACCCCTGTCCCGTGATACGGGACAGGGGTGTCGTCCGGCGCATCGGCCGCCGTCATGCGCCCACTTGGAGCTCAGGCCGGGTACGCCCCCGGCCACGGTCCCGGGGTGGCCACTTCCTGCTCCTCCTCGACCTTGGTGTCGAAGAGCTTGAAGCCGCGGCGCTGGTAGTTGTCCATCGCGTACTCGCCGTCCTTGCTGCACGTGTGCAGCCACACCCGCTTCGTCGGCGTCCACCCGGGCCGGCGGTCGGCCAGGTCCCAGGCGCGGGCGGTGCCGCAGGACAGCAGGTGACCGCCGATCCGCCGGCCGCGGAAGGCCGCGATCAGCCCGAAGTACACGATCTCCACGACGCCCTCGTCCTGCGCCTCCAGCTCGACATAGCCCGCCGGGGTGCCGCGGTCGTACGCCACCCACGTCTCGACACCCGGACGCTCCAGGTACTCCCGCCACCGCGCGTACGACCAGCCGAGCCGGTCCGTCCAGCGGATGTCGCCGCCGACCGAGGCGTACAGGAACCGGCTGAACTCGGGGGAGGGGATCTCGGAGCGGACGACCCGCACGTCCCCCTCGGGCACTGCGGCCGGCAGGAGGTCGGTCGGGGAGGTCTGCTCCAGGGACCAGGTGGTCACGGCGATGCTCGTCATGCCGGTCAGGGAATCATCCGCGCCGCTCCGCTGTCGATCGGGGGTGCCGGGTCTCACTCCGGACGCCCAGGCGGCCCGGCGCTGCTGCCGTCCGCCGATCCGGCCCGGCCTCCCGTCCGTCGGCCTTCCGCGGCTCCGTCCGTCGGCCTACCGCAGCTCCCGTTCGACCGCGGACAGCGGCAGCGCGAACAGCATCCGGCCCGACAGGGACCAGACGTCGCCGGTCTCCTGCCAGTAGGACAGGGAGCCGGTGCCGTCGCCCCAGCAGCGGTGGGTGTCCTCGGCGCCGCAGGAGGCGGCGTTCGCGCCGCGCTCGTCCTGGCGCCACAGCGTGCCGTGGGTGCCCTCGTCCGCGGGGCGGCCCAGATACCAGTCCGGTGGCGCGAACGGCCCCGGACGGTGCGACAGGACGCCCCGGACGTCCTCCGTCTTCGTCCCGTAGGCCTCGGTCGAGGTCACCGTGGCGCCGGAGTCGGTGGCCAGCAGACCGGAGCGGCCGGGGTCCCGGCTGAAGGAGTAGCGCCACAGACGCGTGTGGTGGCCGTCCTCCGTGGGCACGGACTGGCTCGCGACCAGGCTGGCCGGCGCGGAACTGCGGTCCAGGGAAAGGCCGTCCGGGCAGGGCGCCGCGGACGGGTCCGTGCCGGACTCCCGGACGCAGTTGCCGTCGGCGGGGCGGTAGGAGGCGATCGCGGGCAGCACCCACCGGTAGCCGTGCGCCGACCAGCCGCCCGGCACGCGGCCCACCTCATCGCCGCCGACCGTGGCGCGGTGGATGCGGCGCAGGTCGTAGACGTACAGCGCGTCGCGCTCGTCGCCGGAGGTGGTGACCAGCAGTTTGTCCCGGTACCAGACCATCCCCGACACCTGCGAGACGAGCCCGCGGAAGTCGCGTCCGCCGTCGACCGGGACGGCGAGCAGCACCCACGTGTAGGTGAGGTGGCCGGGGTCGTCGGCGTCGACGAACGCCACCCGGGCCAGACCGCGGCCGTCGTCGGCCTCGCGCGTCCAGCCGGAGAGGATCACCCGGTGGCCGCGCCACCGGCCGTCGCTCTCGGCGTCCCCCGAGGTGGTCACCGACTCCGGCCGCCACAGGCGGGTGGCGGAGTCGGCGGGGTCCCAGCAGTACGCGCGTGTGGCCGCCGGCTCGACGGGCAGCGCCTTCTTCTCCTCGGCGTCGCACTCGTCGGCGCCGCGCAGCGAGCGGTCGGCGCCGTGGAGCACCGTGCCGACACCGACCGGCCGGCCCATCGCCTTGGCGAGCCGGTCGAGGGACCGCTGGGGCACCGGCTGCTCGGTCAGCCGCAGCCGGTCGAGCTCGGCCGACGAGGTGAGGGGCTTGAGGGCCCCGGGGTCGTCGGCGACCGTGGCCTGCGAGGTGCTGATCATCGTGGCGGCCGCGGTCAGCGCGAGGCCGGCCCCGGCCAGGGTGGCGCGCAGCGCCCTGCCCCGTCTGCGCCTGCGGTGTCTGCCGCGCTGCTTCATACAGCCCCCTTTTCAGGGCTCGGTCCGCCTCCGGGACGCCGGTTCCGCACACACGGGCCAACTGCTACGGAAGGTCCGAGCGTTGACCGAGGAGCGGCTGGGGCGGCCCTGCGGCGATGCTACGGCAGTCCGGCCCGCGACAGGTCGAAGACCCTGCAAATATGCGGAAGATGCCACCGCCGGCCGAACCCTTGACCTAGGGCCTCTCGTTTGGATCAGGCCGGGCTCGCGGGCCCTGGCACCGCTCCCCCAAGCTCTTCGAGCAGGGGGCACCCCCAGCGGCGTTGTCGTCGGTTGTCAGGGCTCCGCCCTGCCGCCCTCCTCCGCCTTGCGAGGCACGGCACCAGATCCCGCTCCCTGATCCGGCCTGATCCAAACGAAAGACCCTAACAGGGACCACCGGATCACCCACCCGCGTCACTCACGGCACGGTGACGACACGCTCCCCGCGTACCGCCGGCGCCGCCCGGACCGCCGCCGCCTGGACCGCCGCCGCCTGGACCGCCGGTGCCGCCGAGTGGGGGAGGAGGTCGACCGGGTCGTCCGGCAGGAGGAGTTCGACGTCGGTGTCCTCGCGGAAGCGGTAGGGGCGGTGTTCGAGGAACGGGCCCAGACAGCGCCGTACCCGCGACATCTCGGCGCGCACGGTCACCTTGCGGGCCGGATCGCCGAACACGGCCCCGGCGAGCTGCGAGGCGCTGCGGCCCAAGCGGTGCACGGCGAGCAGGTAGAGCAACTCGGCGTGGCGCGGACTCAGTTCATGGGCCCAGGAGTCACCGTCGCCCAGCATGGTCACCGAGCAGCGGCGTGGCCGGGGTCAGGTCCAGCACGATCCGGGCGCCCTCGTACGGGGCAGGTTCCGCACCGGCCCGCACCAACCAGCCGTCCGCCAGCGGCTCCAGGAAGCACAGACCGATCTCCGCCAGCCACACGGGGCCTCCCGGGAAAGAGGTCGGGGCAACCGACTGCCCCACGGCGCCGGGGCCTTGCCCCCGGCCGCCCTGTCCACCGTGCCGACCGGCCGTGCCGGAAGGCCGCGGTCCGCTCACGCGGACCCGCATGTTGCAACCCCTTGCAACCCTGGTGAACCGCTGTGAGTTCATTGAAGATTGTTCAACGCCGCCGCGTGCGGCGCCACGGCCTGGAACGGGCCGGGAAGCGGGGGTGGTGCCGTGTCGGCGCAGCACCACCCCCGCGTCAGTGCGCGGGGCGCGCCCGTTCGACCACCGCCGCCAGGTTGAGCGTGTGCGGCAGCGTCCCGAACGTCGCCCCCCACTCGCCGCCCAGCCGTGAGGCGCAGAACGCGTCGGCGACGTCCGGCGGCGCGAACCGCACCAGCAGCGCTCCCTGGAGCACCAGCGCCAGCCGTTCGGCCAGCCGCCGGGCCCGGGCCTCCATGCCCTCCAGATCGGCGAGTTCGGTGAAAAGCCGCTTGATCGCCGTGTCGAGACGGTGGTCGGCGCCGCGCGCCGCACCCACCTCCCGCAGATAGGCGTCGAGCGCGCCCGGCTCCCGCGTCAGTGCCCGCAGCACGTCCAGCGCCTGTACGTTCCCGGCGCCCTCCCAGATCGAGTTGAGCGGCGACTCGCGCACCAGGCGGGGCATCCCGGACTCCTCCACGTACCCGTTGCCGCCCAGGCACTCGGAGGCCTCCACCGCCAGCGGCGCGCACCGCTTGGTGACCCAGTACTTGGCGGCCGGCACCGCGATCCGCAGCAGCGCCCGCTCCTGCTCGCCCCCGTCGTCACAGGCGGCCGCCAGGCGCAGCGCGAGCGTCGTCGCCGCCTCCGACTCCAGCGCGAGGTCGGCCAGCACGTTGCGCATCAGCGGCTTGTCGACGAGCCTGCCGCCGAACGCCTCGCGGTGCCCGCAGTGGTGCACCGCCTGCGCCACCGCCTGCCGCATCAGACCCGCCGAGCCGAGCACGCAGTCCAGGCGGGTCGCCGCGACCATGTCGATGATGGTGCGCACCCCGCGCCCCTCCTCGCCGACCCGGCGCGCCCAGGTCCCGTCGAACTCGACCTCGGCGGAGGCGTTCGACCGGTTGCCCAGCTTGTCCTTGAGCCGCTGGAGCAGGAACACGTTGCGCGTGCCGTCCGGCAGCACCCGCGGCACCAGGAAGCAGGTGAGCCCGCCGGGCGCCTGCGCGAGCACCAGGAACCCGTCCGACATCGGCGCCGAGCAGAACCACTTGTGCCCGGTCAGCTCGTAGGCGCCGTCCTCGGCGAGCGGCCTGGCCGCGGTGGTGCCGGCCCGTACGTCGCTGCCGCCCTGCTTCTCGGTCATGCCCATCCCGAACAGCGCCCCGGCCTTCAGGTGCGGGGGCCGCAGTTCGCGCTCGTAGATCACGGACGTCAGCCGCGGCTCCCACTCGGCGGCCAGTTCCGGATCCGTGCGCAACGCGGGCACGGCCGCGTGCGTCATCGACAGCGGGCAGCAGGTGCCTGCCTCGACCTGCGTCCACACCAGGAAGGCGGCCGCCCGCCGCACATGCCCGGCCGGGCGGTCCCAGGCCGCGGTCAGCCCGGACGAGACGCCCTTGCCGAGGAGCCGGTGCCAGGCCGGGTGGAACTCGACCTCGTCGACGCGGTGGCCGTAGCGGTCGTGGGTGCGCAGCCGCGGCGGGTTCTCGTCGGCCTGCGCTCCCCACTCCTGCACCTGGGCCGATCCGGCGGCCTGCCCGAGCGCCGTCAACTCCCCGCGCACCTCGTCGAGCAGCCCAGGCTCCACGTGCCGCCCGACCGCCTCGGCCAGGGCCCGGTCGGCGGCGAAGACGTCGTAGCCGACCAGCGGCGGCGGCTGGTTGGTCACGGTGTGCGTGCTGGATGCCATGAAACGGAACCTACCGCGCGGTACGGCCGCGGGCATCACGCGGACGCCGGGGAGCCCCGGGGCCCTGCCCGGTGGCCGACTCCCCCGGCGGGTGAGGGGGAGGGTGGCCGACGGAGATACCTTTGGGTCGTGCAGCAGTCAGCCAGCGAATCCTCCGAAAGGCCCTCCGGCCGCCTCCACCGGGCACGAGCCCTCTACCGGAACGTATCCAAACGCAGGATGGCCTGGCTGCTCCTGAAGGACACGGTCAACTCGTGCATGGAGTACCGGATCCTGGGTCTGGCGGCCGAGGCGGCGTTCTTCTCCCTGCTCTCCGTGCCGCCGCTGCTGCTGAGCCTGATCGGACTGCTCTTCTACGTCGACTCCTGGACCGGCGCCCACACCATCGCGAGCCTGGAGCGCAACATCCTGGACGCCTCCCGCACGGTCCTGTCCGACCAGGGCGTCAAGGAGATCACCGAGCCGATCCTGCGGGACGTCATGAAGGGCGGCCGGCCCGACGTGATCTCCATCGGGTTCGTGTTCGCCCTGTGGTCGGGCTCGCGCGCGGTGAACGTCTTCATCGACACGATCACCGTCATGTACGGCCTCGACGGCGTGCGCGGCATCGTCAAGACCCGGCTGCTGGCCTTCGGGTTGTTCATCGTGGCCCTGCTGATCGGTTCGATCGCGCTGCCGCTGATGGTCGCCGGCCCGGACGCGGTGGTACGGATCGTGCCGTGGTCGACGACGGTCGTCCAGATCCTGTACTGGCCGGTCGTCATCGTGCTGTCCGTCGTCTTCCTGACCACGCTGTACCACGTGTCCGTGCCGGTGCGCTCCGCGTGGATCGAGGACGTGCCCGGCGCGCTGGTCGCCCTCGCCATGTGGGTGGTGTGCAGCTTCCTGCTGCGCATCTACCTCACCAGCACCGTGGAGGGCCCGACCATCTACGGCTCGCTGGCCGCGCCCGTCGCCGTGCTGCTGTGGATCGGTGTGTCCGCGTTCGCGGTGCTCGTCGGAGCGGCGGTCAACGCCGCCATCGACCGGGTCTGGCCGACCGCCGGCACGGCCTCGGCCCGCGCCGCCAACGAGCGGGTGCGCGACGCGCAGATCGCCGAGTACGTCGCCCGCGCCGCCGCGACCCGCGACAGCGAGCCCGACGACCCGGAGGACCCCGACATGCCCGCGGAGTTCCCCGAACGCTGGTCACGCTTCCTGCCCCCGGAGGACGTGACGGCCCGGCTGCGCTCCCATGTGCGGTCCACACACGCACGCAGCCCGCACAAGGACGACGAGAACGGCTCGTCGAAGGGGTGACGGGACGCCGTCCGGTGCCGCCGTGCGGGACCGGGGCGTGGGGGTCGTCCGGTGCCGTGGGGTGCGGGGTCGTCCGGCACGAGGCGCGGGGGATAGGGTCGTCCGCCATGGGCCGTCGACTTCTCGTCCACACGCGTACCGCCGACTACCGCCACGAGTCCATCCCGGACGCCGTCGCCGCGCTGCGCGCCCTCGGCGGGTTCGACGTCGAGCACACCGAGGACCCGGAGGCCCTCGCCCGGCCCCTGGAGCGGTACGCCGCCGTCGTCTTCCTCTCCACCAGCGGCGAGGTGCTCACCCCCGAAGGCCGGGAGCGCCTCGCGGCGTACGTCGAGCAGGGCGGCGGGTTCGTCGGTGTGCACGCGGCGGCCTGCACGGAGTACGACTGGCCCCACTACGGCGAACTGCTCGGCGCCCGGTTCGCCCGGCACCCGGAGTACCAGCCGGGCCGGGTCCTGGTCGAGGACCCGGACCATCCGGCCACCCGGCACCTGCCTGCCGAGTGGGCCTTCACCGACGAGTGGTACGACTTCCGCACCAACCCGCGCGGCACCGTACGGGTCCTGGCCCGCGCCGACGAGACGTCGTACCGCGGCGGCGGCATGGGCGCCGACCACCCCCTGGTGTGGTGCCGCGAACAGGGCCGGGGCCGCGTCTTCTACACGGCCCTCGGCCACGCCTCCGAGGCCTACGCGGACCCGGACTTCCGCGCCCATCTGCGCGGCGGCATCGAGTGGGCGGCGGGGCTCGCGGCCGGCTGAGGCGCGGCCGAAGGCCTGGCCGTCGTCGCTACGGCGCCGCGCTGCCCGCCGGGCCGTGCGCGTGCCCGTCCCCAGCGCCCTGCGCGCCGTCCTCGCCCGGCAGCAGGACCGTCGCGAGGATGCGCCGCCTGCGTCCCGGGCCGGGCGGCAGGGCCAGGCGGGGCTGGAGCACCCGGACCAGGTCGTGCAGCACGGCGGCGTACTCCGCGTCGTCGAGCCACATCCCGGCCAGGTTGTACGTGGCTCCGTCCCGGACCGGGTCGGCGTCCTCGCGGGCGAGGTAGCGGTCGACGTCGTCGAGGAGGCCCGCGACGAACGCCATGAAGGCGTTGCGGTGGTCGTCGGGACTCATCCGTGCGACCTCGTCCGCGGACATCTTCGCCGCGGCGGCCCGCAGCACGTACGTACGCTCCACGGCGCCCCGTACCTGCCGTTCCGCCACGACCATCAGCACACCGGCGTCCACCAGGCGGGCCACATGGCGGTACAGGCTGGTGGACGGCACGTCGGACAGTTCCTCCCTGAGCGCGCCGGTGGTCAGCGCCCGGTCGCCGAGGAAGGCCTGCACGATCCGCAGCCGGACCGGATGGAGGAGGAGATCAGCGGTGGTCACGACGTCACCCTAGTAGTCGTATCTTCCCGGCGTTGGTAATGTTCCCATGGATGGGATTGGTTGGTCGTCGGGATCGACCCGGTATCCCGTCCGTGAAACGCCGTGTCCGCCCCTCCGAGAAGGAACCTCCCGTGCTGGCCGACTCCTTCCCCGCCTCGTCCCCCACCCCGTGGATGGCGATCGTGCCGCTGGTGGCGCTCGTCCCCGCCGCCTACTGCATGATCGACATCGCGCGGCACCCCGACACCAGGCAGCTCTCGCCCCAGGCATGGCTGGCCGTCTGCGCCTTCGGCAACGTGTTCGGCCTGGCCGCCTATCTCAGGTTCGGCCGCAGCGAGAACCGGTAGCGCTCCACCGGGCCGTGGTGCCGGCGGCCCGCGCGCCCGGAATACCGGGAGAGGGCGGGGCGCTTCCCTGATACCGGTGCCGCACGCGGCGAAGGGCTGGTGGACGCATGACGGCCGACAGAGCCGACAGACCGGACCCCGTGGTCACCACCCCCTACGGGGCGGTGCGAGGCAGGCATGAGCACGGCGTGGCCGTGTTCCGCGGCATCCCGTACGCCGCGCCCCCCTTCGGCCCCCGGCGGTTCCGCCCGCCGGAGCCGCCCGAGCCCTGGGACGGTGTCCGCGACGCCGCGTCCTTCGGCCCGACCGCGCCGAAGCCCCCGTACTCCGAGGCCTTCGCGCGCTACCTGTCCGACCCGGTCGTCCCCGGCGACGACTGCCTCAACCTCAACGTATGGACACCCGACCCGGACCCCGGCGCCCGGCTCCCCGTCATGGTGTGGCTGCACGGCGGCGCGCTGACCCGCGGCTCCTCCGCCGTGCCCGTGTACGACGGGCGGGCCTTCGCCCGTGACGGCGTCGTCCTGGTGTCCGCCAACTACCGGCTCGGCGTCGAGGGCTACGGACTCTTCCCGGACACCCCCGCCAACCCCGGCCTGCGCGACCAGCTCGCCGCCCTGCGCTGGGTCCACGAGTCCATCGGGGCCTTCGGCGGCGACCCGGACCGGATCACCCTGTGCGGCCAGTCGGCCGGAGCCATCAGCATCGGCGCCCTGATCGCAGCCCCGCAGGCCCAGGGCCTGTTCCGGCGCGCGGTCCTGCAGAGCGGGCCGCCGGAGGCCGCCGACCGCGGCAACGTACGGCGGATGGTGCGCCGCATGGCGGCCCGGCTGAAGGTGCCCGCCACCGCGGAGGCGTTCGCCGCCGTCGACCGGGACCTGCTGCTGCGCACGCAGGCCGAGGTCGGCCGGCTCAGCAGCCCGGTCCTCGGCGGACCCGCCTTCGGCATCGTCGTGGACGGCGACCTCGTCCCGCGCGACCCGCTCCAGGCCCTGGTGGAGGGCGACGCGGCACGGGCAGCGGACCTCCTCATGGGCTGGACCCGCGACGAGTACCGGCTGTGGCTGGTCCCCGGCGGGCTGCTGGAACGCGTCGACCGGCTCGGCGCGGTCGCGCTGGCCGGCGCCATGGCCCGCTGCCACTGTGGGCACGAGGTGGTCCGCGGCTACCGGGCGCTGCGCCCCGGCGCCGGCACCGCCGAGATCGTCGGCCAGATGGTCACCGACCACCTGCTGCGCCGCCCGCTGCACCGCCTGGCCGACGCGCGCTGCGGCCCGTCGTACGTCTACGAGTTCGCCTGGCCCTCGCTGCTGCCCGGCCTCGGCGCCTGCCACGCCCTGGAACTCGGCTTCGTCTTCGACACCGGCGACGCCCCGGACTCCCGCAGACTCGCGGGCGAGGGCGCCCCGCAGGAACTGGCCGACGCCCTGCACACGGCCTGGGTCCGCTTCGCCGCCGACGGCGACCCCGGCTGGCAGCCCTGGGACGCCACCCACCCGGTCCGCGTCTTCGGCGACGGCCCCCCACGCACCACCCACGGCCCACGCGACGCCGAACTCGCCCTCTGGACGACCACCCCCGAGCCGCCCCCCGCCCCGAACGGCACCCGGCCCCGCGCCGGGGAACTCCGAGCAGTCGTACGCCGCCTGCGCCGCGCGGGGGGTGTGGGGGGCCGCTGACGACGCGGGACGTCAGCGGATCACGGGGAGGGGCTCAATGTTGCGCCTTCCGGTGGCTCCTGCGAGGCACCAGCCGTCGAGGGCCGGGCCGGGGGCGCGGTAGGCCTCGCCGCGTTCTTCGGGTCCCACGGACCTGTTGTCGGCACCGACTCGCTCAAACCGTCGGCCGGAGTCAGGGCCAGTTCACGCCAGTAGTAGGTCCCGTCACAGATCGTGTCGGTCCTGATCAGCGTGGTCGTCGTGCTCTGGTCGACGCTGGGCGAGTGCGCTCCGGGTGCGGTGAGGCGCAGCCGGACGGTCACGGTGCGAGCTCCCACGTCGCTCGGGAGGAACACGTGGGTACTCAGAAGCGACGCCGGCTGGAGTGTCCCGCGGGCGCAGTGGTCTGCGGCGCACAGATGGAAGGTGCCGCCCGCGAGATCCGGGTAGTCGGCCCTCAGCAGGTTCACGACCACGGAGGAGCCGGCCTGGGCTACCGTGCAAGAACTTCTTGTTCCGCATGCGGAGGTCAGCATGAGAACTCCGCATGCGGCCAGCAGCGCACTGCTCCTCTTTGCGGCGGTCGCCACTTCTGCACTCCTTCGGGGAGGGCCTTCTCAGCGGGTGCGACGTCCATGAAGCCCACCACGCGGTCGACGTCGGCGGCATCGCCGGCCGTGTGAGGGTGCCGTGGGAGGCTACCGGGTCGCCAGTACGCGGGTGATCTCCGCGATCGCGTCCGGTCCCACCCGGCAGCAGCCCCCGATGAGGCGGGCGCCGGCGGCGTGCCAGCTTTCCACCTGGTCCGGGGTGAAGGTGGAGCGGCCGGTCCAGGAGCGGGACTCGGCGTCCCAGGACTCACCGCTGTTGGGGTAGACCACGACCGGCTTGCCGGTGACGCTGGCGGCCGTGCGCACCGCGGCCGCCGCGTCGCCGGGCGCGCAGCAGTTCACGCCGACCGCGATGACCTCGTCCGCATCGGCGGCCAGGGCGAACGCCTCCTCCAGCGGCTGCCCGGCGCGCGTGCGGTCACCGGCGACGGCGTACGACAGCCAGGCCGGCACCCCCAGCCCGCGCACCGCCCGCAGCAGCGCCCGCGCCTCCTCGATGTCGGGCACCGTCTCCAGCGCCAGCACGTCGGGCCGGGCGGCGGCCAGCACCTCGAGGCGGGGCCGATGGAAGCGCTCCAGCTCGTCCACGGTGAGCCCGTACCGGCCCCGGTACTCGGAGCCGTCGGCGAGCATCGCACCGTACGGCCCCGCCGACGCCGCCACCCACAACGGCCGCACCACCCCGAGCGCACGCGCCCGCCGCGCCGCCTCCCGCGCCGACTCCACGCTCAGCCGCATGAGCCCGGCCGCCCGCTCCCGCCCGGTCCCCCGCTTCGCGAACCCCTCGAAAGTGGCCTGATAACTCGCGGTGATCGCGACGCTCGCCCCCGCCTCGAAGTACGCCAGATGCGCTCGAGTGACCGCCTCCGGCCGCTCGGCCAGCAGCCGCGCCGACCACAGCTCGTCGCTCAGGTCGTACCCGGCCGACTCCAACTGGTTGGACATCCCGCCGTCGAGCACGACCGCCCCGCCGGTGAGCGCGTCGGCGAGGGTGGGGGAGGCGACACTGTCCATGCCACGACGCTAATCGACGGTCCGGCGTCACGGGACGGGGCCGGGTGGGCTGCCGGGCACCCGTCCAGGCGTTCCAGACACCCGCGACCCGCGTGTGCATGTCTTTGTCGAAAATATGAGCCCTGGGTTATATTGAGCGGGTTGCGTGGGAGATCGTGGGAGCAGCCTGCCGAATCTGAAGGAGCTGCGGCCTGGTTCGCGTGGTCGAAGTGAGCTGCGTCTGCTGTTCGTCTTCGATCCGGACCGTGAGGCAGTCTTCTTGGTTGCAGGTGACAAAGCGGGGCGCTGGGCCCGCTGGTACCCGGAGGCGATGGCCGTGGCCGAGCAGCGCTATGCGGAATTCCGCGAGGAGAAGAACGCTGAGCTGCAAGCGAAGGAGGAGGGCCCATGAGTCCGGCACGTCGTTGGCAGGACGTCAAGGCGGAGGCACATCGGCGTCATCCGGAGCTGACGGATCCGCAGTTGCGGGCGCGGGCAGATGCTGAGCTGGACGCTCAGATCGCCGGCTACCACTTGGCGGAGCTGCGCAAGCTGGTCGGCAAGACGCAGGCCGAGGTCGCTGCCTTGGTCGGTGTCTCTCAGTCCCGGATTTCCCAGATCGAGAACGGCAACATCGAGGCCATGGAGCTGGAGACCCTGCGAGCCTATGCGGCAGCGTTGGGCGGACGCGTCGACGTGACGGTGAGCATCGGCCCCCACGCGGTCAAGGTCGCCTGAATGCCTACGACGTCGTGCGCGGTCATGCCCCAGTAGTCGGCATCCGCGGGGATCTCCTTGGACCGGCCGCTAGCAAGGAGATGGGCCAGTCTCAGCTGTCGCACCTGGACGATGTCGGCGCACTGCCAGGCCGGAACGTGCTGCAGAACAGCACGCGCCCTTCGGTGTCCGTGACGACCATGGACTTCACCGCGTTCTGCTTGGTCTTCCCGGAGACGAACTTGTCCCGGCCCTTGCGGTCCACGGCTGGGCGTCGCACACGGATCTCCGTGCCCGATCCGATCCTCGACACCCCGGTACTCGACGACCTCGGCGGGGTATCCCGCCGATCCGCTCCCGTCGCGGACCGCGTCGGCGACGGCCCGCCTGGCGATCCTTGGTGGGCGCTCCCATCCTGGCACCGGAGTCCAGACCAGCGTTGTTCCTTGCGGGTGACTGGAGGGATGGACCCGCCAGGCGACCCGTGCGGGAGGCTGCGGTCAGTCGGCGATGCGCAGCAGCAGCTTGCCCATGGACGTGCGTCCCTTCTCGGTCCTGCGCGACGCCGGCCTGGTCGAACAGCGCGACCGGGGCGCCAAACGGCTCAACCGGCTGCGCCGCGAGGAGTTCGACGCCCGCTTCCCCGGCCTCCTCGACCTGGCCCTCCGCGCCGGCGAAGCCGAGTGACAACGGCCGGCTCCTGCGCGCAGCCGTCCGTCACCGGGGCTGGGCTCAGCGCCTGCTGCCGCCGGGCGGCCACCGTCTCTTCGTAAGTCCACTACTACCGGTGCAACCACTTCGTCCCCGTCCCGAAGGTCGCCTCGCTGACCGAGCTGACTGCCACGGTCGACAGTGGGACCTGGACGACGAAGGCCGGCGCCTGCGGTCGAAGACCCGCGCCATCGGCGAGTACTTCGCTCAAGGGTTGTCCCGTAACTGATCTTTGGCAGCACGAGAGTGGCTGGCCGGGATCGCTGAAGCTTCCCCGTGATCTTGGACACTCGATGCTTACGCCACGAGGGCGTGTTCTTGTTCGAGGCGCTGCCGGGTCTCCAGCGGGGTGAGGTAGC
>NZ_JBIUVQ010000023.1:0-114928 GCF_044743035.1 Streptomyces sp. NPDC087787 | reverse complement strand
CAGGGCGAGCGGCTCGGAGGCGGTGACCAGGTCCCGCAGCGGACGACGGGCGAGGACCGCGTCCACCTCCGGCGTCAGCGCCGCCGCCAGCCGGGCCGCGGCCGGCCGGTTCTCGTCCCGCAGCGCCGCCACTGCGGCGAGCACCGTGTCCCGCTCGGGGCCCTCGGGCACTTTGGCGGCGGCGCGCTCGTACAGGCGCGCGCCCTCCTCCAGGACCAGGTCGGTGTCCAGACCCGCGGGGATCTTGATCTGCGCGTGGTGCCGCCAGGTGGTGACCGGGTCCCCCCAGGCCTCCACCTGGTACGTCCAGTGGCCGGGGGCGCCGGCCGTCACGGTGGCGCCCCAGCGGTCGGTGCCGGGGGCCAGTTCGCGCATCGGCGTCCACGGGCCGGCCCGGCCCTGCGGATCGCGCAGGACGACGTTCGCGGCCACCGCGTCGTGGCCCTCACGGAAGACGGTGGCCGAGATCTCGAACGATTCTCCGGTCACCGCCTTGGCGGGCCTGCGGCCGTGCTGGACGACCGGGCGGACGTCGAGGACGGGCATCCGGCCGACGGTCGTGGCACTCCCCGGGGACTCCCCGGCGGCCGGCGGGGTCTCATGGGGGGCTGCCCGGGTGCGGGCCTGCGCGTCGGCGCCGGGCCGGCCGGCGGCGCCGGGGCCGCTCTTGCTGGTTTTCCGTGCTGCTGCCGAGTGGTGCTTGGCGGGCATGACCGCTCCTGTCCGCGTCAACGAGGGTGTGGGCGGATATGTGTGGGGAGGTGGGTCCTGCGTTGCGGGGTACCGCTGGGTCGTGCGTGGTCCTGCTGTCGGTGTACCGGAGGAGCCTTCCCACCCTATTCGGGTGAGCAATCCGGCACTTTGTTAACTACTCGCGCGTATGTCCAGACACAAGACCGGTCCAGTCCGGACACGGACGCAACCGGGGTCGAACCGGTCTGTTCAGGTCGATGTCGGACAGTGTCCGAACTCAGCGGTGCCCGCACTCGGACCGGTACGGTTTTGTGTGACGGGGCGCACAGCGCAGTGCGTCCATCCAGCGAACGCGCCGAGGTGGCATGTGAAGGCGATCCGTCGGTTCACCGTCCGTCCCGTTCTCCCCGAGCCCCTGCGCCCGCTCAGCGAGCTGGCCCGCAACCTGCGCTGGTCCTGGCACGCCGAGACCCGTGACCTCTTCCAGTCCGTCGACCCCGAGCGCTGGGCCTCCTCGGGCGGCGACCCCGTGCGCCTGCTCGGCAGCGTGCCTCCCGCGCGGCTGGCCGAGCTGACCGGCGACCGCCGCTTCCTGCGCCGGCTGACCGCCGCCGCCGACGACCTGCACGACTACATGACCGGTGACCGCTGGTACCAGGCCAGGTCCGAGGGCCTGCCCGCCGCGGTCGCCTACTTCTCGCCCGAGTTCGGGATCACGGCCGCGCTGCCGCAGTACTCCGGCGGCCTCGGCATCCTCGCCGGCGACCATCTGAAGGCGGCCAGCGACCTCGGCGTACCGCTGATCGGGGTGGGGCTGCTCTACCGGCACGGCTACTTCCGGCAGACCCTGTCCCGCGACGGCTGGCAGCAGGAGCACTACCCGGTCCTGGACCCCCACGAGCTGCCCGTCACCCTGCTGAAGGAGTCCGACGGCGCCCCGGCGCGGGTCTCGCTGGCGCTGCCCGGCGGCAAGGCCCTGCACGCCCGGATCTGGGTCGCCCAGGTCGGCCGGATTCCGCTGCTGATGCTGGACTCCGACGTCGAGGAGAACGACCTCGGCGAGCGCGGGGTGACCGACCGGCTCTACGGCGGCGGCAGCGAGCACCGGCTCCTCCAGGAGATGCTGCTGGGCATAGGAGGGGTGCGGGCGGTGCGGACGTACTGCCGGCTGACCGGCCACGCCGACCCGGAGGTGTTCCACACCAACGAGGGCCACGCGGGTTTCCTCGGCCTCGAGCGCATCGCCGAGCTGTGCGACCGGGGGCTGGACTTCGACGCGGGTCTGGAGACGGTGCGGGCGGGGACCGTGTTCACCACCCACACGCCCGTCCCGGCCGGGATCGACCGCTTCGACCGGGAGCTGGTCGCCCGCCACTTCGGGCCCCACGCCGAGCTGCCCGGCATCGACGTCGAGCGGATCCTGCGGCTGGGCATGGAGACGTACCCGGGCGGCGAGCCGAACCTGTTCAACATGGCGGTGATGGGCCTGCGGCTGGCCCAGCGCGCCAACGGCGTCTCGCTGCTGCACGGGAAGGTCAGCCGGGAGATGTTCGCCGGACTGTGGCCGGGATTCGACCCCGAGGAGGTGCCGATCACCTCGGTGACCAACGGGGTGCACGCCCCGACGTGGGTCGCCCCGGAGGTGTTCCGGCTCGGTGCCCGGCAGGTCGGCGCCCAGCGCACCGAGGACGCGCTGACCGTGGGCGGCTCCGACCGCTGGGACGCCGTCGCCGACATCCCCGACCTGGACGTCTGGGAGCTGCGCCGCGAACTGCGCGAGCAGCTGGTGACGGAGGTGCGGAGCCGGCTGCGGGCCTCCTGGCAACAGCGCGGTGCCGGGGCCGCCGAGCTGGGCTGGATCGACGGCGTCCTCGATCCGCAGGTGCTGACGATCGGCTTCGCCCGCCGGGTCCCGTCGTACAAGCGGCTGACGCTGATGCTGCGTGACCGGGACCGGCTGATGGATCTGCTGCTGCACCCCGAGCGGCCGGTGCAGATCGTGGTCGCGGGCAAGGCGCATCCGGCGGACGACGGGGGAAAACGGCTCATCCAGGAGCTGGTCCGGTTCGCCGACGACCCGCGGGTGCGCCACCGGATCGTCTTCCTGCCGGACTACGGCATGGCGATGGCCCAGAAGCTGTACCACGGCTGCGACGTGTGGCTGAACAACCCGCTGCGTCCGCTGGAGGCGTGCGGAACCTCCGGGATGAAGGCCGCGCTCAACGGCTGTCTGAACCTGTCCGTGCTGGACGGCTGGTGGGACGAGTGGTTCGAGCCGGACTTCGGCTGGGCCGTCCCTACGGCGGACGGGGCGGGCACCGACCCGGACCACCGCGACGACGTCGAGGCCGCGGCGCTGTACGACCTGCTGGAGCAGCGGGTCGCGCCGCGCTTCTACGAGCGCGGGCGGGGCGGGCTGCCGGAGCGGTGGATCGAGATGGTTCGCCGGACGCTGTCCCTGCTCGGCCCGAAGGTGCTGGCGGGCCGCATGGTCCGCGAGTACGTGGAGCGGCTGTACGCTCCCGCCGCCCAGGCCCACCGCGCGCTCGGCCCGGACGCGGCGCGTGAGCTCGCGGCGTGGAAGGCGCGGGTGCGTGCGGCGTGGCACGAGGTGACCGTCGACCACGTGGAGACCTCGGTCAGTACGGCCACCGCCGAACTCGGTGCCGCCTTCGGCCTGCGGGTGCGGGTGGGGCTGGGCAGCCTCGGCCCGGACGACGTGGAGGTGCAGGCCGTCTCGGGCCGGGTGGACGAGGAGGACCGCATCGCCGACGCCACCGCCGTTCCCCTGAAACCCGCGGGAGCCCCCGACGCCGACGGCCACTGGGTCTACGAGGGCCCGCTGTCCCTGGACCGTACCGGCCCCTACGGCTACACGGTGCGCATCCTCCCCACCCACCGCTTCCTGTCCTCCCCCGCGGAACTGGGCCTGGTGACGGTCCCTCCGGAGGAGGCCGGCGAGACGGCGGGTGTCCTGCTGCGCTGACCCGGCAGTCCCGGCCGTCCGGGCCGTCCGGGCCATTCGGAGCCCGGACGGCCCGGGGTCACGGCTGCGGGATGTCCGCGCACAGTCTGCGCAGGGTCGTGCCGCAGCGGTGGGCGTAGGTGTGCTGGAAGGCGCGGGTGAACGGGCCGGCCGCCCGCGTGTACCACTTTGCCGCGCGGCTGAAGGCGGTGACCGTGAGCCAGACGGTGCCGTCGCCCGTGCGGTCGACCAGGAAGGCCTCCTCACCGCACTCGGGATGGCCGGGCAGGGTGCCGTAGGCCCAGCCGGCGAGGCGGGGCTCCTCCGCCGTCCAGACCACCCGGCAGGGGGCGCGGACCACGCCGGCGAGGGTGACGGTGACGTCGGTGCCGGGCGCGGCCCGGTCGGCGCTCGCCTCGATGCCGACGCCGAGGGCGCGGTGCATCTCCCACGTCATCACGGCCTCGGAGGCCCGGTGGAACACCTCCCTGCCCTCGCCTATGCGGGTGCGCACGCGCAGGGGGTGGAAGCCGGGCGGGCAGTGACCCTGTTCGCGGGTCGCGCCGACCTCCTGGTAGGTGAAGTGTGCCGTCGACATGCGACCCAAGCGTAGGGCGGCCCCCGGAAGGAGTGTCCTTCCGGGGGCCGCACCGTTCAACCAGGCCTAGATCAGGTCACGTTGACCGCGGTCCAGGCCGCGGCGACCGTGTTGTACTCGGTGCTGCTCGAGCCGTACAGCGCCGACGCCGCGTTCAGGGTCGCCGTGCGGGCGGCCTTGTAGTTGGTGGTCGACGTCATGTACGTGGTCAGCGCCTTGTACCAGATCTGCAGCGCCTTGGCGCGGCCGATGCCGGTGACCGTGGCGCCGTTGTACGTCGGCGAGTTGTAGCTGACGCCGTTGATCGTCTTGGCGCCGCTGCCCTCCGCGAGGAGGTAGAAGAAGTGGTTCGCGACGCCGGACGAGTAGTGCACGTCCTTGCTGCCCACGGTGGAGGACCAGTAGTCGGCGGAGCCGCCGTCCTTGCTGGGCTTGTCCATGTAGCGCAGCGGGGTGCCGTTGCCGTTGATGTTGATCTTCTCGCCGATGAGGTAGTCACCGACGTCCGAGGCGTTGTTGGCGTAGAACTCCACGCCGGTGCCGAAGATGTCGGAGGTGGCCTCGTTCAGGCCGCCGGACTCACCCGAGTAGTTCAGACGGGCGGTGTTGGCGGTGACGCCGTGGCTCATCTCGTGGCCGGCGACGTCCAGCGAGGTCAGCGGCTTGACGTTGCCCGCCCCGTCGCCGTAGGTCATGCAGAAGCAGCTGTCGTCCCAGAAGGCGTTGACGTAGTTGTTGCCGTAGTGGACCCGGGAGTAGGCACCCACGCCGTTGTTCTTGATGCCGTTGCGGCCGAAGGTGTTCTTGTAGAAGTCCCAGGTCATCTGGGCGCCGTAGGCGGCGTCCGCGGCCGCCGTCTGGTCGGTGGTGGAGCTGGAGGCGGTGCCGGTGCCCCACACGTCGGTGGTGTTGGTGAACAGGGTGCCGGTGCCGGACGTGCCGCCGGCCAGGTTGTTCGTCTTGTGACCGCCGCGGGTGGTGTCGTACAGCTGGTACGTCGATCCCGACAGGGTGGTGGTCAGGGTGACGGTGCCCGAGTACAGGGTCTTGCCCGTACCGGTCTCGATGCCCTGGTACTCGAAGAGCTTCTTGCCCGTGGCCGCGTCGGTGATGACGTGCAGCTGGTTCGGGGTGCCGTCGTCCTGGAGACCGCCGACGACCGTCTCGTAGGCGAGGACCGGCGTGCCGTCGCCCGCCCAGATGACCTTGCGCGGGGCCTGGTCGGCGGTGGCCTGCTCCGAACCGGCGGCCTGGGCCAGCGTCACGGCCTGCTTCTCGGCCTTGGCGGTGGCGACCTTCGGGGTGAGCGTGGCCACCTTGATGGCCGCCTTGTTCGCTCTGGTCACGCCCTGGGTCTTGCCGGCCTTGGAGCTGTGGACGATCAGGTCGCCGCCGAGGACGGGCAGACCCGCGTAGGTGCGCTCGTAGCGGGTGTGCGTCGTGCCGTCGGCGTCCTGGATGACGTCCCTGACGACCAGCTCCTCCTTGGCGCCGAGGCCTATCTCCTGGGCGGTCTCGGAGGCGTCGGCCTGCGCCTGCTGGATCAGCGAGGTGCGGGCGGCGGCGGTCAGGAAGGTGGGGGCGGCGGCGAGGTGGGCCGCGCCCGTGGAATCGGCCGTGGTCTGGGCCGAGGCACTGGTGGTCAGACCAGTGCTGAGGAGGGCTCCGGCGGCGACTGCGGTGGCGACGGCCAGAGTGATGCGCTTGTGACGCGCGTAGCGGGGAGTCACACAAGCTCCTTATGTGGGGGTGCCCGGTTCGGCGTGGGGCTGCCGGCCCGGATCGGGGGTGAAAGTGCTGTGCTCGTGCGGCGGGTGGAGGAAGAGTTGCACCAAGGACGCGTACATGTCAGCGCCCCGAAGTGATGTTGGCTCAAAAATGACTGTCCGGTAAATGTTGCGGCGTCATGAACTGGCCTCGGCAGACGGCTTGGACCTCGCATCCGGTGTCCGAGGTCCTGGTCCCGGAACCTGCCGAGGGGTGGATGATTTTCAGCCATCCGGGCGGCCGGATCGGTGTGGTGGTCACCGCGGAGGGACGGCACGATGTCGACCGGAATCCGAAGGTTCGGCCCGCGGCCGGTCCCGGCCGCGGGCACCGGGCGGCGGCTCCTACGAGACCGCGCCGCCGCCCTCGCCAGACGGCGTCGCGCCGTTCCCGTGCCAGGTGTGCCACAGCGCCGCGTACGCCCCGCCGGAGGCGACCAGGTCGTCGTGGGTGCCCAGTTCGGTCAGGCGGCCGTCCTCCATGACGGCGACCCGGTCGGCGTCATGGGCGGTGTGCAGGCGGTGGGCGATGGCGATGACCGTGCGGCCCCGCAGGACGGCGGCGAGGGCGCGCTCGGTGTGGCGGGCCGTGGCCGGGTCGAGCAACGCCGTGGCCTCGTCCAGGATCAGGGTGTGCGGATCGGCCAGCACCACACGGGCCAGGGCGAGTTGCTGCGCCTGCGAGCCGTCGGTGCGGTGACCGGACGCCCCCAGGACGGCGTCCAGGCCCTGCGGCAGTTCCCGTACCCAGGCGTCGGCCCCCACGGCCGCGAGGGCCGACCACAACTCCTCGTCGGTGGCGCCGGGTTCGGCGATGCGCAGGTTGTCCCGGACCGTGCCGAGGAACACATGGTGCTCCTGGGTGACCAGGACGACCTGGCGGCGCAGCCGCTCCGGCTCCAGACCGGCGACCGGCACCCCGCCCACGGTGACCGAGCCCGCCGTCGGCGCGTCGACGCCGGCCAGCAGCCTGCTCAGCGTGGTCTTGCCCGCGCCGGACGGGCCGACCACCGCCAGCCGCTCCCCGGGACGCACCGTCAGGTCGACCCCGCGCAGCACCTCGCCGCCGCGCTCGTAGGCGTAGCGCGCCCCGGTCACGTCGATGCGGTCGTCCGCCGGTTCCGATGAGCCGCCCGGTACGGCCTCCGGTGCCCGCGCCAGGCCCTCCACCCGCGCGAAGGAGGCCCCGCTGCTCTGCAGTTGCTCCACGCGCATCAGGATCTGGTCGAGGGGATCGGTGAACTGCCGCAGATACAGCGCGGCGGCCACCACCGCGCCCAGGCTCACCGTCCCGCGCCCGTGCAGCACACCGCCCACCAGGAGCACCCCGGCCACGGGCAGGATGTACGACACCTCCACCGCCGGGAAGAACACGCTGCGCAGGAACAGCGTGTACAGGCGGGTGCGCCGGGACGTCTCCAGCGCGTCCCGGCTCGCCGCGACCCGCCGTCCGGCCAGCCGGAAGGCCTCGACCGTGCGGGCTCCGGAGGCGGTCGCCGCCAGCACCTCGGCCACCTCGGAGGTGGCCGCGCCCTCGGCGAGGTAGCCGTCCCGCGCCCGGCGCAGGTACCAGCGCAGCGCGAACCCGATCGGGGCCAGCGCCAGCACGCCCACGACGCCCAGCAGCGGGTCGAGCACGAACACCGCGACCAGCACGAACAGCGCCTCCATGCCGCACACCAGCAGCTCGGGCCCCACATCGCGCAGCGTCGTGCCCACGGTGGCCACGTCGGCGGTGCCGCGCGTGGTCAGATCGCCGGTGCCGGCCCGCTCGACCACCGAGGCGGGCAGGCCCAGCGCACGGCCGACGAACTCCTCGCGCACCCGGGCCAGCGTGCGTTCGCCGAAGCGGTGGCCCACGTACCGGGCCCAGCGCGCCAGCAGCAACTGCGCGAGCGCGCACACCAGGATGGCGAGCGCCATCCTGTCCACGGCCCCGACCCCGCCCCCGGCCCTCACGTGGTCCACGATCCGGCCGAGCAGCCAGGGCCCGGCGAGTCCGGCGACGGCGGCCAGCGCGTTCAGCGCCAGCACGGCCGCGAAGGCCCGCCGGTCCGCCCGGACCAGCCGCAGCGCCGCCCGCCGTACCTCCGCCGGTCCGGCGACCGGCAACCGCCCCGGAGCCCGATCCGTCACCGTGCTGCCTCCTGTGCGCTCAGGGTGTCGCCGTCCCCGGTGTCGCGCGCCACCAGCGCCCGGTAACCCGGTTCCGAGTCGAGCAGTTCGCGATGGCTGCCGCTGGCGGCGACCTTGCCGTCGACCAGGTAATGGACGGTGTCGGCGTGGTCCAGCACCAGCGGGGAAGTGGTCGTGACGACCGTCGTTCGGCCCTCGCGGGCCCCGCGCAGCCGGTCGGCGACCGCGGCCTCGGTGTGCGCGTCGAGCGCCGAGGTGGGCTCCACGGCCAGCAGCACCTCCGGGTCGGCCAGCAGCGCCCGCACCAGCCGGACCCGCTGCCGCTGACCGCCGGAGAGACTGCGGCCCTGGGCGGTCACGGCCGAGTCGAGCCCGTCCGGCAGCCCCTGCACGACGTCCTCGGCGACGGCCGCGCGCACCGCCCGCGCCACCTCCGCGTCCGAGCGCTCCCGGCGCCCGCACACCAGCTCCCGCAGGGTCCCGGCGAACAGGTCGGCCTCGTTGTCGGCGACCAGGATCCGCTCCCGGATCCGGGGCAGCCCGATCGCGTCGAGCCGCAGCTCGCCCCAGGTGGCCGCGGACGGCTCGTACCGGCCCAGGCGGTCGACCACGGCCGCCGCGTCGGCGGGCCGGGCCCCGGCCAGCGCGGTCAGCCGGCCGGGCGCCACCCGCACCCCGGAGACCGGGTCGTACAGCACCGCCGCTTCGCCCGGCCCGTCGTGCGTTCCGGTGTCCTCCTCCGGTTGCACCCGCGACAGCCGTGCCACCCGGCGGGCGGCGACCACGCCCCGGCCGAGCTGGTAGCCCAGGTCGACGAAGAACGCCACCGGCCCCACCAGCACCGCCACATAGCCGTACACCGACACCAGCTCACCAAGCGTGATCCGCCCCTCGGCGGCCAGCCGGGCCGCCAGCCAGGTCACCACGGCCAGGAACAGGGTCGGCAGGCCCACCCCGAGGGCCTGCATCCAGCTCGTCACCGCGCCCACCCGGTAGCCCTGCGCCCGCAGCCGCTGCGAGTCGCGGCGGAAGGCGTCCGCGAACAGCCCCTTGCCGCCGAGCCCGTTGAGCACCCGCAGCCCGCCCGCAAGGTCATCGATCCGCGCGGTCAGCACGCGCTGCCGCTCCCGGTACTCGCCCTCCGCACCCTGCAACCGCCGCATCAGCGGTCCCACCAGCACCGCGATCAGCGGCACCCCCAGCAGGACGACGGCCGCCAGTTGCGCCGAGACCGACAGCAGCAGCCCGGCCACGACCGCGTAGACCACGACGGAACCCACCCCCGGGCCGACCACGGTCAGGCACGTGCTGATCGTCTGGACGTCGCCGACGCCGATCGTGACGACCTCCCCGGCCCCGACCCGGCGCGGCAGCGCGGCGCCCAGCCGGACCACGTGGTCGACGACGACCTTGACGGTGCGGAAGTTGGCGTCCATCCGCACCCGGGTCATCGTGCGGTGCCGCATGACGCTCAGCCAGGCGTTGAACACCCCGACCGCGAACAGCAGCCCGGTCCAGCCGGCCAGCGCGGCCATGTTCCCCGGCTGGAGCCCGTCGTCGATCGCCCGGGACATCAGGTACGGCGTGGCCGCGAGCAGCACCATCCACGCGCTGGCCAGGAGCGCCCCGGCCGCCGACCGGCCCGGCTGGCGCATCACCAGCCACCACAGATACCGCCATCCGCCCCGGCAGTCGGGCGTCCCGGGATCCTCGTAGGCGTCGATCACCGCGTGTCCCGTCCCCTCAGGCCAGGCTGTCGCGCCAGGCGCGGTGCAGATCCGCGAAGCGGCCCGTGCCCGCGACGAGTTCGGCCGGGGCGCCGTCCTCCACGATCCGGCCGTGCTCCATCACCAGCACCCGGTCGGCGATCTCCACGGTGGACAGCCGGTGGGCGATCACCACCGCCGTACGCCCCCGCAGCACCGTGGCCATCGCCGTCTGCACCGCCCGCTCCCCCGGGACGTCCAGCGAGCTGGTCGCCTCGTCGAGGATGAGCACCGCCGGATCGGCGAGCAACGCCCGTGCGAAGGACACCAGTTGCCGCTGGCCCGCCGAGATGCGGCCGCCCCGCTTGCGTACGTCCGTGTCGTAGCCGTCGGGCAGGGCGCTGATGAAGTCGTGCGCGCCGATCGCCTTCGCCGCCTGCTCGATCTCCTCACGGGTGGCGTCCGGGCGACCGATCGCGATGTTCTCCGCGACCGTGCCGGAGAACAGGAAGGCCTCCTGCGTCACCATGACCACCCCGCGCCGCAGTTCGGACACGGCGAGTTCGCGCAGGTCCACCCCGTCGAGCAGCACCCGCCCCTCGGAGGGGTCGTAGAAGCGGGCCAGCAGCTTGGCCAGCGTGGACTTGCCCGCGCCGGTGGAGCCGACCACGGCGACGGTCTGCCCGGCCGGAACGACCAGCTCGAAGCGGGGCAGCACCTCGCCACCCGTGCGGTAGCCGAAGCCGACCCCGTCGAAGACCACCTCGCGGCCGGGCAGGTCCGGCCTCGGCGCCGGGAGCGGCCGGGGCGCCGACGGCTCGGGCACCGACGGCGTCTGCGCCAGCAAACCCGCGATCTTCTCCAGCGACGCGGCAGCCGACTCGTAGGAGTTGAGGAACATGCCGAGCCGGTCGATGGGGTCGTACAGCCGGCGCAGGTACAGCACCGCCGCCGCCAGCACGCCCAGCTCCAGCGAGCCGTCCGCCACCCGGTGGGCGCCCCACAGCACGATCACCGCGACCGCCGTGTTGGCCACCAGCCGGGAGCCGACGACATAGCGGGCCATCTCCAGCAGCGCGTCCCCGTTGGTGCGCTCGTGGTGCCGGTTCAGGATCCGGAAACCGGCGTCGTTGGCGGCCTCGCGGCGGAACGCGCGCACCGGCCGGATGCCGTTCATCGTCTCCACGAACTTCACGATCACCGCGGCGATCGCGGTCGACCGTTCCTGGAACACCCGCCCCGCGCGCCGCCGGTACGCCCGGACCAGCACGTGCAGCGGCACGAAGGACGCCACCGCCACCGCGCCCAGACTCAGGTCCAGCCACAGCAGCATCGCCGAGATGCAGAAGAAGGACAGTACGACCGTGACGAGTTCCTGGAGCCCCTCGCTGAGCAGTTCGCGCAGCGACTCCACGTCCGTGGTGGAGCGGGAGATCAGCCGGCCCGAGGTGTAGCGCTCGTGGAAGTCGACGCTGAGCGCCTGCCCCTGGCGGAAGATCCGGCCGCGCAGATCCAGCAGCACGTCCTGGTTGACCCGGGCCGAGGCGACGATGAACCCCCACTGGAGCGCGCCGGAGGCGAGCGCGCACAGCAGATAGCCGACCGCCACCGCGACCAGCGGACCGCGGTCGTGATCGCGGAACGCCGGTACGGCGGTGTCGATCGCGTACGCCACGAGCAGCGGGCCCGCCTGGACGGCCAGTTGCTGGAGCAGCAGCAGGAGCGTGGTGCCGGCGACCCGGGCCTTCATGGGCGCCAGCAGGGAGCGCAGCAGGGCGGACGTGGCGCCCGGCGGGGTGGGCAGGACGTCGCGGTCGAAGGGGTCGCCGGTGTCCTCGGGGCGCGGTGGGTCCTGCTCGTCGCCGGTGGCCGGGGCGGGCTTCGCGGGGGCCGTCATCGCTCGTCGTCCTCCTCTTCCGGCGAGCGTCCGCCCGACATCAGATGGGCGTACTCGGCGTTGGTGCGCAGCAGTTCGTGGTGGGTGCCCACGGCGGTGATCCGGCCGCCGGAGAGCAGGGCGACCCGGTCGGCGAGCAGGACCGTGGAGGGGCGGTGCGCCACGATCAGGGCGGTGGTGTCGGTCAGCACCTGGCGCAGGGCCGCCTCCACGGCCGCCTCGGTGTGCACGTCCAGGGCGGACAGCGGGTCGTCCAGGATCAGGAACCGGGGCCCTCCGACGACGGCACGGGCCAGCGCGAGGCGCTGCCGCTGACCGCCGGAGAGGCTGAGGCCCTGCTCGCCGACCTGGGTCGCGGTGCCCTGGGGGAGGGCGTGCGCGAAGCCGGCCTGGGCGACGGACAGCGCGCGGTCCAGTTCGGCGTCCCCGGCGCTGCCGTCGGCGCCCATCAGGACGTTGTCGCCGACGCTCGCCGAGAACAGGGTCGGCTCCTCGAAGGCCACCGAGACCATCGTGCGCAGTTCCTCGCGGGACATCGCGGTGATGTCCTCGCCGTCCAGCGTGATCCGTCCCGAGGTCACCTCGTGGAGGCGGGGGACCAGCGCCGTCAGGGTCGTCTTGCCGCTGCCGGTCGCCCCGACCAGGGCCATCGACTCACCGGGGCGGATGTGCAGGTCGATGCGGTCCAGGAGGGGCGGGGATCCGGGCGGGGCGTCGGGGTAGCGGAAGCGGACGTTGTCGAAGCGGAGTCCCCCGTGCGCCTGGCCGTCCGAGCCGCCGGCCGGCCCGGGCGTGCGCGCGGCGGGCGCCGCCGGGCTCTCCGACTCCGGTTCCGCGTCCATCACCTCGAAGTACCGCTCGGTCGCCGTCGCCGCCTCCTGGCTCATCGCCAGCAGGAAGCCGATCGACTCCACCGGCCAGCGCAGGGCGAGCGCCGTGGACAGGAAGGCGACCAGGGTCCCCGCCGAGAGTCCGCCGGAGGCGACCTGCACCGAGCCCACCACCAGCGTGGCCCCGATGGCCACCTCCGGCAGGGTCATGATGACCGTCCAGATGGCCGCGAGCAGCCGGGCCTTGCGCAGCTCCGTGCCCCGCAGGGTCCGCGACAGGTCACGGAACGCCCGCGCCTGGCTGCGGTGCCTGCCGAACCCCTTGATGACGCGGATGCCGAGCACGCTCTCCTCGACCACCGTCGTCAGATCCCCGACCTGGTCCTGCGCCAGCCGCGCCACGTGCGCGTACCGCTTCTCGAAGACCGCGCTGAAGGCGATCAGCGGCACGGCGGGCGCCAGCATCACCAGTCCGAGCGTCCAGTCCTGCATCAGCATGATGACCACGCCCACGAGGATGGTGACCCCGTTGACCAGCAGGAACATGAGCGGGAAGGCGAGGAACATGCGCAGCAGCATCAGGTCCGTCGTGCCCCGGGACAGCAACTGCCCCGACGCCCACCGGTCGTGGAAGGCGACCGGCAGCCGTTGCAGATGCCCGTACAGGTCCGCCCGCATCTCCGCCTCGACGTGCGACAGCGGCCGCGCCACCAGCCACCGCCGCAGCCCGAACAGCAGCGCCTCCCCGACCCCGAGCAGCAGCAGGTACAGCGCGCCGAGCCACACGCCGCGCGGATCCCGGCCGGCGATCGGCCCGTCCACCATCCACTTCAGGACGAGCGGGATCACCAGCCCCACGCAGGAGGCCACGATCGCGGTGGACGCGGCGATGAACAGCCGTATGCGCACCGGCCGCACATAGGGCCACAGGCGCAGCAGGGTGCGGACGGCCGAACGGCCGGTCGGACCGTCGGGGCCGGTACGGTCCTCGGGGGTGTCAGGTGTCGTGGGCATCACGGGCGAGCCTACGGACCGGCACCGGCGCCGCCCACCGAGTTTTGACCGGAGCGGACTCCGCCGCTGGTCCTACGACCTGCGTCTTCGACCGCCGGAACCACGTCGGGCCCGGTCCGGTCGTAGGGCCGCATCAACCGATCGGCTGATACGGCTTCGAGCGCGCCGGGCGATGCGCGCGGGCCCCGTCCGCCGGGATCCTGGTGCCACATCCGTCATCGAAGTGAGCGAACCGCGCAAGTCCTACGGCGGCCGGACCGTCGTCGACGGCGTCCCTAGTCCACGACCCTGAGCAGCAGTACGGACCTCGCCGGCACTCTGATCGCGGCGGCCGGGGCGTGTTCCTCGCCCGGCGTCCGCGTCTGGTCCTCCCGTGAGGTGTCCACCACCACCTCGTACCGCCGCGCCCACGGCGGCCCCGGCAGGACGAAGTCCACCGGGCGGTCCCCGGCGTGCAGCACCGCCAGGAAGCTGTCGTCGACGATCGGGGCACCGCGCTCGTCGCGGCCCGGGATGTCCCGGCCGGACAGGTACATCCCCAGGGTGGCCGCGGGGGCGTACCAGTCCTGCTCCGTCATCTCCGTGCCGCACGGGGTGAACCAGGCCAGGTCCCGCAGCCCGTCCGCCGAGTGCGCGCGCCCCGAGAAGAACGCGCGGCGGCGCAGCACCGGATGCCGGTGGCGCAACGCGATCAGACGGGCGGTCAGCTCCGACAACTCCCGCCAGCCGGGGTCCTCGAGCAGGCTCCAGTCCAGCCATCCCGTCTCGTTGTCCTGGCAGTAGGCGTTGTTGTTGCCGCCCTGGGTGCGCCCCAGCTCGTCGCCGGCGACCAGCATCGGCACACCCGTCGACAGCAGCAGGGTGGTCACGAGGTTGCGCAGCTGCCGGCGCCGCAGCGCCCGCACCCGCTCGTCGTCCGTCTCGCCCTCCGCCCCGCAGTTCCAGGACCGGTTGTCGTCGGTGCCGTCCCGGTTGCCCTCGTCGTTGGCCTCGTTGTGCTTGCGCTCGTAGGACACCAGGTCGCGCAGGGTGAAACCGTCGTGCGAGGTGACGAAGTTGACGGAGGCGTAGGGGCGGCGGCCGCCCCAGGCGTACAGGTCGCTGGAGCCGGACAGTCGGTAGCCCATCTCCCGCACGTCCGGCAGCGCGTGCCGCCAGAAGTCCCGCACCGTGTCGCGGTAGCGGTCGTTCCACTCCGTCCACAGCGGAGGGAAGGCGCCCACCTGGTAGCCGCCCGAGCCGACGTCCCACGGCTCGGCGATCAGCTTGACCCGGCGCAGCACGGGATCCTGCGCGATGACCGCGAGGAACGGCGAGAGCATGTCGACGTCGTGCATCGCGCGGGCCAGCGCGGCGGCGAGGTCGAAGCGGAAGCCGTCCACGCCCATCTCCGTCACCCAGTACCGCAGCGAGTCGGTGATCAGGCGCAGCACGTTGGGCTGGACCACGTGCAGGGTGTTGCCGCAGCCGGTGTAGTCGGCGTATCTGCGGGCGTCCGGCTGGAGGCGGTAGTAGCGCTGGTTGTCGACGCCCTTCAACGACAGTGTCGGGCCGTACTCGTTGGCCTCCGCCGTGTGGTTGTAGACCACGTCGAGGATCACCTCGATCCCGGCCGCGTGCAGGGCGCGCACCATCCGCTTGAACTCGCCCACCTGCGCTCCCGCGGTGCCGGAGGAGGCGTAGCCGGCGTGCGGGGCGAAGTAGCCGATCGAGTTGTAGCCCCAGTAGTTGCGCAGGCCGCGGCGCAGCAGATGGTCCTCGTGCGCGAACTGGTGCACCGGCAGCAGTTCCACCGCCGTCACGCCCAGCCTCACCAGGTGCTCGACCGCCGCCGGGTGGGCCAGACCCGCGTACGTCCCCCGCAGTTCCTGGGGGACCCCCGGGTGCAGCCTGGTGAAGCCCCGCACATGCAGTTCGTAGATCACCGAGTCCGCCCAGGGCGTGCCGGGGCGGCGGTCGTCGGACCAGTCGTCGTCATCGTGGACGACGACGCCCTTGGGCACGTACGGCGCAGAGTCCCGTTCGTCGCGCACGGTGTCCGCCACGTGCTGGTCCGGCCAGTCGCGTACGTGCCCGTAGACCTCCGGCGGCAGCCGGAACTCGCCGTCCACCGCGCGCGCGTACGGGTCGAGCAGCAACTTCGCCGGGTTCCAGCGGGCGCCCGTCCACGGGTCCCAACGGCCGTGCACGCGGTAGCCGTAGCGCTGCCCCGGCCGGATCCCGGGTATGAAACCGTGCCAGGTCTCGTGCGTCAGCTCGGTCAGCCGGACCCTCGTCTCCCTGGCGTCCGGGCCCGGACCGTCGAACAGGCACAGGTCGACCGCCTCCGCCCCGCCCGCCCACAGCGCGAAGCCGGTGCCGGCCGCCCCGTCCGGGCCCGCCCGGAAACGGGCGCCCAGCGGTGTCGGCGCACCCGGCCACACGGGCACGCCCGGCGGCGGCGCGGCCCGCCGCGCGCCGTTCACGGCGGCGGACGGCCGCCCCTCCCCGGTGGCGCGCCCGCCCGCCACCGCCTCCTGTTCGGCTGCGCTGGACACCAGGGCGGCCCCTTTATTCGGCTCTCTGCGGCTCTCTGCGACTCTGTGCGGCTCTCTGCGGCTCGTGCCCGCCTCCGGCCCCGCCCCCCTGCGGCTGACCCCCGGTCGCGGCTCCCCGTCGCGCGGGCCTCCCCACTGTTCTGCCCAGAGCTTGCCTCGCACTCACGTTTCCCGGGGGCACGACGGTCGTCGGGCGGCCCGTGAGGCACGTAACCGGGCGCACACGGCGCATGGGGGCCGCACCGGCCGCCGTACCGAGGGTTGGAGAAGGGCGGCGCGGTGAAGTGATCCGGTGGGGCCTGCTTCGAGACAAGAGGGTTGTTTCCGGCGGTCGTTGAAGTTGGGACGGAACAGTGACAATTGTCTGACATCTCGCCTCTGACCTTGTGGTTAATATGCGCCAGAGCGCGTACGGCGCGCTGGGGTACGGGTCGGGGGCCGGCCCGGGGAGGGGAGAAACAAGTGAACGTGCGGCCGATATCGGGGGCGTCGGTGGGCGCGCGGGGGCGACGGGGGAGCAAGGGGCTGCTCGCGCTGGCTTCCGGCGTGCTGCTCCTGGCCGTCACCGCCTGCGGCGGGGGCGACACCCAGGGCGCGGCATCCAGTACGGGGAAGAACAAGGAGGCCGAAAGCGCCCGCAGCGAGCAGTCGCAGGCGGTCGTGACCATCGCGCCCAAGAACGGCGCCGAGTCCGTCGACACCAGCGGCGCACTCAAGGTCGGCGCGAGCAAGGGCAAGCTCACCCAGGTCGACGTCAAGGACGGCAAGGGCACCGCGATAGCCGGGCGGATATCCGCCGACGGCACCTCGTGGACCCCGGACCTCCACCTGGCCGCCTCCACCAAATACACGGTGCACGCGGTCGCCAAGGACTCCGCGGGCCGTGAGGCGGCCGAGGACTCCAGCTTCACCACGCTGACGCCGCAGAACACCTTCGTCGGGCACTTCACGCCCGAGGACGGCTCCACCGTCGGCGTCGGAATGCCGTTCTCCCTCCGGTTCACCCGGGGCATCACGGCCCCGAAGGCCGTCGAGAAGGCGATCGAGATCAAGACCGAGCCGGCCGTCGACGTTTCCGGCCACTGGTTCGGCAACGACCGGCTCGACTTCCGGCCCGAGCACTACTGGAAGGCCGGCACCAAGGTCACCGTCAAGCTCAACTTCGACGGCGTCCAGGGCCGTCCCGGCGTCTACGGCAAGCAGACCAAGACGGTCTCCTTCACCATCGGCCGCAACCAGGTCTCCGTGGTCGACGCCAAGAAGCACACCATGAAGGTCATGCGGGAGGGCAAGGTGGTCAGGACCATCCCCATCACCGCGGGAGCGCCGGGTACCGCCACCTGGAACGGCCAGATGGTCATCACCGAGAAGCTCACGGTGACCCGCATGAACGGCGAGACGGTCGGGTTCGGCGGCGAGTACGACATCAAGGACGTCCCGCACGCCATGCGCCTGACCGACTCCGGCACCTTCATCCACGGCAACTACTGGGGCGGCGGCGCCTTCGGCAACTACAACGCCAGCCACGGCTGCGTCGGCCTGCGCGACGTGCGCGGCGGCTACGACAGCGGGGTGCCGGCCGCCTGGTTCTTCAACCGCTCGCTGATCGGCGACGTGGTCGTCGTGAAGAACTCCCAGGACCGCACCGTGGCCCCGGACAACGGCATGAACGGCTGGAACATGTCCTGGGAGGACTGGAAGGCCTGACCGTTCCTCCGACGCCTCCGCTACGGCCCCGCCCGGTGTGACCGACCGCACCGGGCGGGTTGTCGTTAGTGGACGTTAACCTGCCCTCATGACCGTATCTCTGGAAGTCGCCGAGGGCGTCGGCACGCTGCGCCTCGACCGCCCGCCCATGAACGCGCTCGACGTCGCGACGCAGGACCGGATCAGGGAGCTCGCCGAGGAGGCCACCCGCCGCGAGGACGTGCGCGCCGTGGTGATCTACGGCGGCGAGAAGGTGTTCGCGGCGGGCGCGGACATCAAGGAGATGCAGGTGATGGACCACGCGGCGATGGTCGTGCGGGCCCGCGCCCTGCAGGACTCCTTCACCGCCGTGGCCCGCATCCCCAAGCCGGTGGTCGCCGCGGTCACGGGCTACGCGCTGGGCGGCGGCTGCGAGCTCGCGCTCTGCGCGGACTACCGCATCGCCGCCGACAACGCCAAGCTCGGCCAGCCGGAGATCCTGCTCGGCCTGATCCCGGGCGCGGGCGGCACCCAGCGGCTGTCCCGGCTGATCGGCCCCTCCAAGGCCAAGGACCTCATCTTCACGGGCCGTCAGGTCAAGGCCGACGAGGCCCTCACCATCGGCCTGGTGGACCGCGTGGTGCCGGCCGCCGAGGTGTACGAGGCGGCGCACGCCTGGGCCGCCCGGCTCGCCCGGGGGCCCGCGATCGCGCTGCGCGCCGCCAAGGAGTCGGTCGACGCCGGCCTGGAGACGGACCTGGAGACCGGGCTCGCCATCGAGCGCAACTGGTTCGCGGGCCTGTTCGCCACGGAGGACCGCGAGCGCGGCATGCGCAGCTTCGTCGAGGAGGGCCCCGGCAAGGCGAAGTTCCTTTGACTGCTCCCTCCCCGATGGGGGGATTCCTGGCTCAGGCTGCCTCCTGGAGCGGCGCTCCTGGAGGTCTTGCGCCCTCGGCACCAGCCGGGTCCAGACCTGCCCGGACGAGCATCACGCGGGCGGAGTTCTTGTCCCTGGGACAGACGGCTCCGCACGCGGTGCAGGTGTAGGTGCGTTCTGACAGCGGCAGTGCGTGCTTGGTTCTCGCTCCGCAGCGCGCGCAGTCCATGGTGGTGTGCGCGGGATGCACCAGTCGCACATCCCGCGCGTGCTTGCGGCCCATCTCGATCAGGGCCTGCTTGGTGGCGCCGATCGCGGCATCGGCAGCCTTGCGGGCCATCGACGTCCTGGCGAGGAACTTGGGCCGGAAGTCCTCCACCGCGATCACGTCATGGTCGCGCACGACCTTCTTCGCCCACTTACGGGCGGTGTCCTGGCGCTGCCGGGCGATCTTCGCGTAGGTCTTCGCCCGCCACCTCTTCGCCTCCCGGTAGCCCTTCGACGCGGCCCGCCCCTTCTTCGGCCTGCGGCGGGCCATCATCCGGTCGTACCGGCCCAGCTTGGCCTGGGACTTCTGGCCGTGCTGCGGGTGGGGGAGGTCGTGGGCGTCGGAGGTGGTGGTGGCGGTCTCCCTCACTCCCCAGTCGATTCCGATCACCGTACCAGTCGGCGGGAGTGGCTGAAGCGGGGCGGGGACGACGAACGAGGCATACCAGTGGCCGAGATGGTCGCGGTAGACGCGCACCGAGGAGGGTTCGGCCGGGAGAGGACGGGACCACACCACGGTCAGGACGATCCCGCCCGCCAGGTGCAGGTGCCCGTCCTTGAGCCGGAAGCCGCGCCGGGTGCAGTTCAGCGTCGGATCGGCCCCGCGTTTCCTCTTGTGCCGGGGCATTCCCGCCCGCCGCTTCAGCGGCAGCCGGTCCTTGATGTCCTTGAGTGCCCTTGTACGGGATGCGGCGAAGTCGCGGATGATCTGCTGCTGCGGCACCGAGGCACCTGCGGCCAGCCACGGTGTCACCGCGCGGGCCCGGGTCAGCATCCGGTCCAGCCGCGCCGGACCGCACGCCTCACCCCTGGCGTGGGCTTTCCTGGAACGGGCCACGCACTCGTTCCAGAGCCACCGGCAGCGCCCCCACTCCCCTTCCAGCCCCGCCTGGGCCGTGGCCGACACCCGTAACCGGTACGTGTACCGGGCGTGCCCCGCCCTCTCGGTCTCCCGCACCGCCGCTATGCCCGTCACCCCCGATCACTCGGCACCCACCATGCGACCGTACGCACGACACCCGAACAGTCGCATCCCACTCCCGATGCGATCACCTCGACCAGCGCATGCCGGTACACGTGTTCGCGTTCGACCGGCTCCGCCGGGCAGACCGTCAGGGCGCCCCGCGCACCGTAATCCGGATGCGGTGGCACTCCGCGCCGCTGTCACAGGATGCGATTCCTATCCAGCGTGAACGCCGGGCCCTCCTCGCAACAGAGCAGGTGAATCCTCCCCCCGCGGCCTTGCAATTGACGTGACGTCTGATTCGGGCCCCTCGGCGGGCGGTTTGTGGCAGCCTTGAGCCAGCTTCAAGCCTGCCTTGCCGAGGGAGCCGGTCGATTGCCTCCAGCCGATCCGTCCGCCCAGGTCGACGGGGGTTTTGACGGACCCGAAGTGTCACCGGCGCCTGCCGTTCGCAAGCCGTGCGCGAAAGGCGCCCGAGGGGCGCATTCCGCCGGAACGACCCCGCCGGAGGCGCCGGACGGCCATGATGGGGGCATGTCGGGGCTGGAAGGCATCGGACAGCCGCGGGGACAGTCACGTGCGACCGCGGCGCGCTGGTCGCCCGCGGTCGAGGACGAACGGGCGCTCGAAGCGCTGGAGTCGCACGGCAACCCGACGGAGTGCGAGG
The DNA here is from genome assembly GCF_044743035.1 of Streptomyces sp. NPDC087787. Taxonomy (NCBI): domain Bacteria; kingdom Bacillati; phylum Actinomycetota; class Actinomycetes; order Kitasatosporales; family Streptomycetaceae; genus Streptomyces; species Streptomyces sp. NPDC087787. The sequence continues at coordinate 94,325 of NZ_JBIUVQ010000023.1, read as the reverse complement.
TTCCGCTCCCGTCCCTCCCCGAGTCCGCCGCCATCGCCCGCAGGATCACCCAGGTCGTCGTCCTGCGCCAGTGGGGACTGTCCCCGAAACTGGCCGAGGACACCGTCCTGCTCGTCTCCGAACTCGTCGGGAACGCGGTGCGGCACACCGGCGCCCGCGTCTTCGGTCTGCGCATGCGCCGCCGCCGCGGCTGGCTCCGCGTCGAGGTCCGCGACCCCTCCCGGGGGCTGCCCTGTCTGATGCCCGTGCAGGAGCTGGACGTCAGCGGGCGCGGACTGTTCCTCGTCGACAAGCTGTCCGACCGCTGGGGCGTCGATCTGCTGCCGCGGGGCAAGACGACCTGGTTCGAGATGCGCGTGGCCGACCGCTGACCGCCGGCCGGTCGACTGACTGACGCTCATCTCGCGTCCATCCGTGTGAATCACCCGTTTTCCCGCCCTTCGCCTCTTAAATGGTGCGGGTGACCACGACCGACCGCCGCGGCGTGCTGCGGACCGGTGCCGGGCTCGTCGCCGGTGCCGGGCTCGCCGCCGGGTGCTCCTCCACCGGTGCCGCCCCCCACGCCGCCGCGTCCTCCGCCGCGTCCTCGGCCCCCTCCGCCGAGTCCCCGCCCGCCGCCACCCCGCGGGCCGCGCCCGCACCGCGCGCCTTCCCCCGGCAGCCCGCGCAGATCACCCACGGCCCGCGCGACCGGCCCCGCGTGGCCCTCACCTTCCACGGCCAGGGCGACCCCGAGACCGCCCGCGGCCTGCTCACCGCGGCCGAGGAGCACGGCGCGCGCCTCACCGTGCTCGCCGTCGGCACCTGGCTCGACCAGTATCCGCAGCTCGCCCGCCGGATCCTCGACGGCGGCCACGACCTCGGCAACCACACCCAGCGCCACGTGGCCGTCAACGACATGGCGGAGGCCGGCGCCCGCGCGGAGATCACCGGCTGCGCGGACCGGCTGAAGCGGCTCACCGGCTCGATCGGCACCTGGTTCCGCCCCTCGCGCGCCCCGACCGCCTCCCCGCTGGTCCAGCGGCTGGCCCGCGCGGCCGGGTACCCGCACGTGCTGTCCTACGACGTCGACTCACTCGACCACACCCGGCCCGGCGCCCAGGCCGTCACCCGCAAGGTCCTGGCGGAGGTACGGAGCGGATCCGTGGTGAGCCTGCACTTCGGGTACCCGGACACGGTCGCCGCCCTTCCCGACGTACTCAGAGAACTCGACCGCCGCGGCCTCCACGCGGTCACCACCACGGAGCTGCTGAGCTGATGTCACCCACTCGATTCGCCCGGGCCCTGACCGCCGGCGCCGCCTGCCTCGCGCTCACCGCGCTGTCCGCCTGCACCGGCGGGGGCTCGAAGAACCACGCCGACGAAGGCCTCGGCAGCAAGGAACCCGTACGGCCCGAACAGCAGCAGGCCGCCGACGTGCTGCCCGGCATGCCGCCGGTCCTCGACCCGGCCGACGTCTACGCCGCCGACCGCCCGGGCAAACTCTCCCCGGTCGTCAAGGACTTCCCGTCCCGCGTCTATGTCCCGAACACCAACTCCAACACCGTCACGGTCATCGACCCCGCGACGTACAAGGTCATCGAGACCATCCCGGTGGGCCACCAGCCCCAGCACGTCGTGCCGTCCTGGGACCTGAAGACGCTGTGGGTCAACAACGACCTCGGCAACTCCCTGACGCCCATCGACCCGAGGACCGGCAAGGCGGGCAAGCCGGTCGACGTGCACGACCCGTACAACCTCTACTTCACGCCCGACGGCAAGTACGCCGTCGTCATGGCCTCCAAGGACCACCAGCTCGTCTTCCGTGACGCGCACACCATGAAGACGGCCAAGGCCGTCCCGGTCACCTGCTCCGGAGTCAACCACGCCGACTTCTCCCTGGACGGCCGCTACTTCATCGTCTCCTGCGAGTTCAGCGGCGAACTGCTCAAGGTCGACACCGCGCGGATGGAGGTCGTCGGCCGGCAGAAGCTGGACGTCCGCGGCGCCATGCCGCAGGACGTGAAGATCTCGCCCGACGGCAAGAGGTTCTACGTCGCCGACATGGTGGCCAACGGGCTGTGGATCCTTGACGGCGACACCTTCGGCAAGCCGGACTTCCTGCCCACCGGCAAGGGCGCGCACGGTCTGTACGTCAGCCGCGACTCCCGCGAGATGTACGTCTCCAACCGCGGCGAGGGCACCATCTCCGTCTTCGACTTCGCCGAGGGCAGGCTGACCAAGAAGTGGCGCCTGCCGAACGGCGGAAGCCCCGACATGGGCGGCGTCTCCGCCGACGGCAAGGTGCTGTGGCTGTCGGGCCGCTACAACTCCGAGGTGTACGCCATCGACACCCGCACCGGCGCCCAACTGGCCCGCATCAAGGTCGGCAACGGCCCCCACGGCCTCGCGGTGTACCCCCAGCCGGGCCGCTACTCACTGGGCCACACGGGCGTCTTCCGCTGACCCGCGGCGGGTCGGCACCGGTCGCCATGGCCCGGACGCGCCATGGCCGGGTGACGATCCGCCGTCCGCCGCCGCGGAACCGGGATCGTGCCGCGCGTGATCACCACTCGTCCGCGGCGGCGGACCACACCCTCGCACTCGCCTTGAGTCTCCAGTCGCTGGAGGGTCCACACTCGCCGACATGACCGAAGACGGCACCGGCCTTCTCACCATCGGCGAGCTGGCTCGGATCACCGGACTGACCGTACGCACCATCCGCTACTGGTCGGACGAAGGCGCCCTGCCCCCGGTGGCCCGCTCGACGGGCGGCTACCGCCTCTACGACGCGGCCTCCGTCGCCCGCCTGGAGCTGATCCGCACCCTGCGCGAGCTGGGCCTCGGCCTGGCCGATGTGCGCGGGGTGCTCGCGGGGGAGCGGACGGTCGCGGAGGTCGCGGCGGCCCACGTGGCCGCGCTGGACGCGCAGATCCGCTCCCTGAAGGTGACCCGGGCGGTGCTGTCGACCGTGGCCCGGCGCGGCTCGAGTGCGGAGGAGATGACCCTGATGAACAAACTGGCCCGGCTGTCGGCGGCCGAACGCAGGCGGATCATGGAGGAGTTCGTGGAGGAGATGTTCCACGGCCTCGACACCGCCGATCCCGAGATCCGGGAACGTATGCGGCGCACCGCGATGGACCTGCCCGAGGACCCGACACCCGAGCAGGTCGACGCCTGGGTGGAGCTGGCGGAGCTGGTGCGGGACCCGGAGTTCCGGGCCCTGATGCGCAGCGCGGCCGAGTTCAACGCCTCCGACCGCGGCCACGAGACGCCCGCCGGGGCGTCCATGTGGTTCGCCAGGCGGCTCGTCCAGCTGACCGGCCAGGCCCTGGAACGCGGCCTGGCCCCGGAGGCACCCGAAGCCGGCGCGGTACTGGACGACCTCCTCGGCAACGCCGACCACGTGGCCGTCCTCGCACGCCTGGAGGCGTCCCACAACACCAGGCTCGCCCGCTACCGCGAGCTGCTGGCGACCCTGAAGGGCACGTCCGCTCCGACGTACGAGAGGGAGTTCGCCTGGGCGATCGCCGCTCTCCGCGCCCGCGTGAACTGCTGACCGCGGGGGCCGTACGGGCCCGGCGACGGTGTGGGGCGGCGCCGGGCACGTACGGGGTGGTGCTACTTGAGGTACACGATGCCGTCCGTGGTGACGGCGGGGCGGTCCGCGGTGCCGACGACCACGATCTTGATCGTGTGCTTCGCGCTGGTGGGCCAGTTCTTGGCCCAGATGGCGTCGCGGTACTTGGTCGTCGCCGACTTCAGGTCGACCCGGGCGGCCTTGGTGCCGTCGATGTAGATGTCGGCCTGCCCGGAGGTGCTCGCGCGGGAGACCAGCCAGGCCACGGAGCGGCCGGTGAAGGTCCAGGTCAGGGAGGCGTTCTTGGCCGAGCTGCCCAAGGACTGGCCGCCCAGGTAGCTGGCCGAGGACTTGCCCGCCCAGGTGCCGGTCTTCGTCGCGGCCGTCTCCTGGACGAGGACCGGGGTGCCGGACACCGCGGCCGTGCCGGTGTTGCCGGCCTGGTCGTACGCGGTCAGGGACCAGGTGGTCGCCGCACCGGACGTGGCGGTGAGGGCGGCGGTGGTCGCGGTCGGACCGTACGTGGCGGCGGCCGGGGCGGTGAGCCTGACCTCCTTCAGCGCGGTGTTGTCGGCCGCCTTCCAGCTCAGGGTGACCGGGACCGCGGTCGTGTTCACCGTCCCCGCGCGCAGCGCCAGGGCCGGCTTGGTGGGGAAGGTCGGTGCGGTGGTCTCCGCGACCACCGTGGCCGCCGCCGAGACGGCCGTCTTCCCGGACTGGTGGGTGGCGCGGACCTGCACCTGGTGGCTGCCGGGCGTCAGCGTGGCCTTGGCCGAGGTGGCGGTTCCGGCGGCCTTGGTCACCGGCTGTCCGTCGACGAGGATTTCGTACGCGCTGATCAGCGCGGACGGGGTGGTCGCCGTCCAGCTCACGGTGAGCGCGCCCTTGGTGTAGTACGTCGTGCCGGACAGGCCCGCACCGGTGACGGACTTGATCGCCAGCCCGGTGACGGGGCCGGCGGCCCAGGCACGGACGGTGGGGAGCTTGGCGTAGTACGCGTTGCCGGGGCACTGGGTATTGAAGCCGTCACGGTGCCCGTGAATGGCCGGCAGGCTCATCTTGGCGCCCTTGGCCCAGGTCTTGCGGGCGTAGTTGCTCCCGCTGTCACCGGCGGTGAGGGTCGCCGTGCCGGCGGGGTCCACGCCGTACTGCCCCAGCTTCCAGGCGGCGATCCGGGCGACCGAGGTCAGCGCCGCGTCGCTCGGGGCGACGTCGGTGTAGGTGCCGAGGATGGATATGCCGGTGGTCTCGGAGTTGAAGCCGTAGGCGTGGGCGCCCATCACCGGCAGGTCCACTCCGCCCTTGCGGCCCTCGTAGACCGTGCCGCACTTGTCGACGAGGAAGTTGTAGCCGAGGTCTTTCCACTTCAGCTGTTTGACGTGGTACGCGTAGATGCCGCGGACGACCGCGGGGGCGTCGGCGCAGGTGTAGTTGTTGCTCTCGGCCGTGTGGTGGACCACCACCGCCTTGACCTTGCCGCCGGGCAGGTAATCGGGCTGCTCGGGGCTGATCTTCTCGTCGGCGCCCCACCCGGCCCGCGACACGATCGCCGGCCGCGGCGCGGCGGACGGGGGAGCCTTGGGGCCGGTGGCACTGGGGCTGGGGGTTGTGGACGGGGGCGGGGAGGCCGGTGCGGAGGAACTCGGCACCTGGGCCGGCGGGGTGGACTCGGCCGGAATCCCGGACTCGACCGGCTCCGTGGTGGGATCGTCGCCGGCCGGTGTCTCCTCCGGCGGAGTGTCGGCCGGCTGGCCGGCCGTGGGGTCGGGCGACTCGGACGGATCGTCGGGCGCGTCGACGGCGTAGGCCGCCGGTTCCATCGCTCCCGTGCCGCCCGTGGCTGCCCTGCCCGGGTCGATCATGTCCAGGCGCAGCCCGGCGGGCAGCCGGTCGGACGTGCGTCCGCCCGCGGTGACCCGCACCTCCACGCCGTCGGAGGGGCCCACCCAGGCCGGTTCCGTGCCGCCGCGCTCGGCGGCCGCCTCGCCCTGACCGCCGCTGCCGTCCAGCCGCAGCCACTGCGACCACTGGCCGGACCCGGCCGCGCGGGTGCGGGCCTCGATCGTGCCGTCGACCCGCGCCGAGGGGTCGTTCCAGGTGATGCCGAGCATGCTGAACGGCTCGGTCCGCTCCTGCTTCAGAGCGGCACTGGTGCCGTGCTCGCTCGCCGTCAGCCCGGCCGTGCGGGCCTGGCTCGTGACGGGACCCTGCTTGCCGTCAGCGTCGCTGCCCTTGCCCGGCTGATCGGAGCCTGTGGTCAGTAAGAGCCCTCCGACGATCCCTGCCGTGGCGACGGCAGCCGTACCCCAGATGTAGCGAGGTCTACCCATAGCGGATCCGCGATGTCCTTCGTGAGGAGCGAGAGAAGTGGAGCCACCGCCCCCGGGGGCGGGACGACTCGCTCAGTAGACCCGCGGGACCCGTCCACGGTTGTGTGATCATGCCGGGCATTGCCGGTGACGCGCGTCACCCGGGCGGCACCGGGACGGAAATATCCGGCGCCGCTCCCGGGGTTCCGACTCACCTGCGGAAGCCGTGCCGGACACGAACCGGAGAGGCAGGGCGAGCAGGACATGAAGATCGGCGTCATCGGCACGGCACCGCATGGCGCTCCCGGCTCAGACGGCCGCCCACTGCCGCAGCGCGGTCGCGCCGGCGAAGTTCGCCACGTCCTTGTCCAGCGGGTCGTCGGTGTACTGGTGGAAGAGCCACTTCGCCTTGATCCGGGGCTCCCCGGCGGCGACGTAGTCGGCGATCCACAGGCCGTCGCCCGCGTAGGAGGTGGTGTCGATGTTGAGCCAGAAGTTCCTGTTCGTGTAGAGAACGACCCGGTTGTGCGGGCGCAGGGACTTGACCGCGCGGATGAACGCGTCCTTCTCCGCGTTGGTCGCGTGCGTGCCCTCGCCGGTCGTCTCCCAGTCGACGGCGAGGATGTCGCCTGCCTTCTCGGGCGCCTGCGAGACGAAGTACTCCGCCTGCGCGGTGATGTTGCCGGGCCACAGGAAGTGGTAGAAGCCGACCACGAGACCGGCGTCACGGCCGTGCTTGGTCTGGGCACTGAGCTTGGAGTTGACGTACGTGCGGCCCTCCGTCGCCTTGATGAAGACGAAGGAGAGGCCGCTCGTGCCGTAGGTGGAGGACTGGTAGGCGCTCACATCGATGCCGTGCAGCATGCGCACTCCCTGAAGGTGCCGTGGGGGAGGAGTCGTTGGTCGGTTTCTGCCCCACAACTGGTACGGGCGATCCCTCCAGGGCGTCCGAACATCAGCTCCGGGGAGCCACCGAACCCAGTACGGCGGCCGACTTGGCCGACCAGTCCGAGGTGATCAGGCTGGCGTGCTGCCCGGCCAGGAGGGACAGACGGGCGGCCACCTCCGCGTCCGTGGGGTCGGTCGAGGAGATCGCCGGGGCGACCTGGGCCGCGTCCGTCGTGATCAGGATGTAGTGGTTCTGGGAGTAGAAGGACGTGTCGTAGCCCTTGGTGGCGTAGGTCGCCGCGTCACCGTCGAAGAACACGAACCAGGGGCGGATCGAGGCGTCGTAGCGGCTCGCGCGCGGGTCGCCGGCGGCGGCGCCGAGGACGGCGGGGAACGCCTGGGCGGAGGCGATGTTCCCGGCCGCGTACAGGTCGCGCAGGTGGTCACCGTACTCCTGGTCGGTCCAGTAGTGGTCGAAGGGGTTGGCCTGCTCCACGGTGCCGGGGATCAGCTCGAAGAGGACCTTGCCGGTCAGGGCGTTCCGGGACGGCCAGGCGTCGGCCCTGGCGGCCGCGTCGAGCGACGCGTGCTTCCCGTCCAGCAGGTCGGACGGCTTGTAGACCATGTCGCCGAGCTTCTGCCGCACCAGGGTGTCGAACGCGGCGGGCCCGAGTCCGAGAGTGGCGTTGAAGCCGTTCTTCATCTCCATCTTGAAGACGATGGGCCGGTGGTCGGGGTGGAGCTGGTGCCAGGCGGCGATGTTGTCCAGGCAGCTCCCGAGGTCCTGGTCGCGGCTCTTGCCGTACAGCTCGCCGGGGGTCTTCGCGGCCTCGCAGTTGTTGTTGTTGCCCAGCGGATTGCTGTGGCTGACCCGCCAGCGCCGGGTCAGCGGGTCGGTGTAGACGTCGATCTCGAGCAGCGAGGCCCCGGAGTCCAGCGCCTGCGCGAAGTAGGTGTACTTGGCCTTCTCGTACGCGTTGTGCGTACCGATCGCCGTCGTACCGGCGAACGTCGGCTCCGCCGCGCGGGCGTTGCCCGGGACCGCCGTCAGGAGCGCCACCGCACCCAGTAAGCCCGCCAGTCTTCTCGTCCCGCTCATGACCAACTCCCCTTGTTCTTAGTCGAGTTGCGCGGAAGCGTAGGGAAGAACGGTTACCGTGCGGTAGCCCCCGGGGGAACAGGTTCGATCAGGTGCCGGACCCCCGGGGCGGCGGCGATTGCTATCGTGCGGTCGCGAAGTGAGCCGAAAGCAGAGGAAACGGGGGCGGGCCATGGGACTGATGGACCGTATACGCGGTGAGTTCATCGACATCATCGAGTGGACCGATGACAGCCGCGACACCATCGTCTGGCGCTTCCCGCGCTACGAGAACGAGATCAAGATGGGCGCCAAGCTCGTCGTCCGCGAGTCGCAGACGGCGGTCTTCGTCAACGAGGGACAGATCGCCGACGTCTTCACGCCCGGCACCTACACCCTGGAGACGCAGAACCTGCCGGTGCTGTCCACCCTGAAGGGCTGGAAGTACGGCTTCCACTCGCCGTTCAAGGCCGAGGTCTACTTCGTCACCACCCGCCAGTTCACCGACCTCAAGTGGGGCACCCAGAACCCCGTCATCGTCCGCGACCCCGAGTTCGGCATGGTGCGGCTGCGGGCTTTCGGCGCCTTCGCGGCCCGCGTCGTGGACGCCGCCGCGCTGCTGCGCGAACTGGCAGGGACCGACCCGCAGTTCCGCACCGAGGAGGTGCAGGAGTACCTGCGGCAGCTCATCGTCGGGCGACTGGCGACCGCCCTGGCCACGGCCGGGGTGCCGATGCTGGACCTGGCCACCCGTCAGGACGGGCTCGGCGCCAGGCTGTCGGCCGCCCTCACCGAGGAGCTGGCCCCGGTCGGCATCGCCGTGCCCAAGTTCATCATCGAGAACATCTCGCTGCCGCCCGAGGTCGAGGCCGCGGTCGACGCCCGCTCCCGGATGGGGATCGTGGGCAACCTCGACCAGTACACCCAGCTCCAGGCGGCCGACGCGATCGGCGACGCCGCGCGCAATCCCGGCGCCGCGGGCGAGGGCGTCGGACTGGGCGTCGGCATGGCCCTCGGCCGGCGCATGGCGGAGGGCCTCACCCCGCAGCAGCCCGCCGCGGCCCCGGCCCCCGCGCCCGCCGCCCCTCCGGTCGCCCCGCCGCCGCTGCCCCAGCAGCAGTGGTTCATCGGCGTCGGCGGCGCCCAGCAGGGCCCGTACGACACCGCCGCGCTGACCGGCCTGATCGGCGCCGGCACCCTCGCCCGGACCACCCTGGTCTGGCAGAACGGCATGTCCGGCTGGCTGCCCGCCGAACAGGTCCCGGAGGTCGAACGCCTCTTCGGCAGCGTCCCGCCGCCGCTGCCGCCCCAGGCCTGAGCGGGCGGGGACGACGACCATGACCGAGGACCAGGCCACCGCCGCCCGCTCGTACCCGTGCGAGGCCTGCGGTGCCACCGTGGAGTACGCCCCGGGGACCGACGCGCTGCGCTGCCCCTACTGCGCGCACCAGCAGGCCATCGTGCCCGTGCAGCGCGCGGTGCGGGAGCACCCGATCCAGGAGCTGGCGGCCCTCCCCGCCAAGCCGCAGGCCGGGCCCGGCTCCGTGAACACCTTCGTCTGCCCCGGCTGCGGGGCCCGCACCGAGAGCGACACGCTCTCCGTGCGCTGCCAGTTCTGCGCCACGCCCCTGGTGGCCGACGCCGGCGCCACCGAGCGGGTCGTCCCCGAGGCCGTCGTGCCCTTCGGCCTCGACCGCGACGGGGCCCGGGAGGCGCTGCGCACCTGGACGTCCTCGCGCTGGTTCGCCCCCAAGGACCTGAAGAAGGTCACCGAGGCGGAGTCCTTCAAGGGCAGCTACCTGCCCCACTGGACGTACGACGCGGCCACCGTCTCCGACTACCGGGGCCGGCGCGGTGAGTACTACTACGAGACCGTGACGCGCACCGTCACCGAGAACGGCGAGACCCGCACGGTCACCGAGCAGGTGCGGCACACCCGCTGGTACCCGGCCTCCGGAACGGTGTCCCGCGACTTCGACGACGTCCTGGTCCCGGGCACCGGCCATGTCACCGCCAAGCAGCTCGACAAGCTCACGCCCTGGCCGCTGGAGGAGGCCAGGCCCTACCAGGAGGAGTACCTGGCGGGCTTCCAGACGGTGCGCTACGACATCGAGCCCGAGGCGGGCCTGGAGACGGCCAAACAGCGGATGGCCGAGGTCATCGAGGGTGACTGCCGCAGCGACATCGGCGGCGACGAGCAGCGGGTCGAGTCGGTCGACACCCACTACTCCGACGTCACCTTCAAGCTGCTGCTGCTCCCGGTGTGGTTCCTGACCTACCTGCACGCCGGGCGGACCTGGCAGGTGACGGTGAACGCCCGCACCGGAGAGGTGGTCGGCGAGCGCCCGTACAGCACCGGCAAGATCGTCGCCGCCTCCCTCGTGGCGCTCGCGGTGATCGCGCTGGCCGTCTGGCTGATCGCCAGGAGGTAGCGGCCCGCACGGCGGCAGGGGCTGGACCTCAGATCTTGATCACATGTACGCCGGTTCCGCACAGCATCAGGAGGCCCTCGGGGTCCGACGTGAGGACGGACACGGGGGAGGGGGAGGCCAGTGCGGTGGCGGCGACGATGGCGTCGAGCGCGTATTCGTGGCCGTGGAGGCCGGCTGCGGCGAGGAGTTTCGGTGCTGTCGGGCAGATGGTGCCCGACAGCACCGAAAGGCACGAAGGCGCTGGTCAGGGCCTTAAATCCTCAGCACTCGATGATGTTCACCGCGAGCCCGCCGCGGGCCGTCTCCTTGTACTTGACCGACATGTCCGCGCCGGTCTCCTTCATGGTCTTGATGACCTTGTCGAGGGAGACCTTGTGGGAGCCGTCACCGCGCATGGCCATACGGGCGGCGGTGACGGCCTTGACCGCGGCCATGCCGTTGCGCTCGATGCAGGGGATCTGGACGAGGCCGCCCACGGGGTCGCAGGTGAGCCCGAGGTTGTGTTCCATGCCGATCTCGGCGGCGTTCTCGACCTGCTCGGGGGTGCCGCCCAGGACCTCGGCCAGGGCGCCCGCCGCCATCGAGCAGGCGGAGCCGACCTCGCCCTGGCAGCCGACCTCGGCGCCGGAGATGGAGGCGTTCTCCTTGAAGAGCATGCCGATCGCTCCGGCGGCGAGCAGGAAGCGGACCACGCCGTCCTCGTCCGCGCCGGGGATGAAGTTGATGTAGTAGTGCAGGACCGCCGGGATGATGCCGGCCGCGCCGTTGGTCGGGGCGGTGACCACCCGGCCGCCGGCCGCGTTCTCCTCGTTCACCGCCATCGCGTAGAGGGTGATCCACTCCATCGCGCGGGCCGTCGCGTCGCCCTCGGCGCGCAGCTGGCGGGCGGTGACGGCAGCGCGGCGGCGCACCTTGAGACCGCCCGGCAGGATGCCCTCGCGGGCCAGGCCGCGCCCCACGCACGCCTGCATCACCCGCCAGATCTCCAGCAGGCCCTCGCGGATCTCCGCCTCGGTGCGCCAGGCCCGCTCGTTCTCCAGCATCAGAGAGGAGATCGACAGGCCCGTCTCCTTCGTCAGGCGCAGCAGCTCGTCGCCCGAGCGGAAGGGGTACTTCAGCACCGTGTCGTCCAGCTTGATGCGGTCCGCGCCCACCGCCTCCTCGTCCACGACGAAGCCGCCGCCGACCGAGTAGTACGTCTTGGCCAGCAGCTCGGCCCCGGAGGTGTCGTACGCCCACAGGGTCATGCCGTTGGCGTGGTAGGGGAGCGCCTTGCGGCGGTGCAGGACCAGATCGTCGTCGTAGGAGAACGCGATCTCGTGCTCGCCGAGCAGGTTCAGCCGGCCGGAGGTCCTGATCGTCTCCACCCGCTCGTCGGCCGTCTCCACGTCCACCGTACGCGGCGAGGCGCCCTCAAGACCGAGCAGCACCGCCTTCGGCGTGCCGTGGCCGTGGCCCGTCGCCCCGAGGGAGCCGTACAGCTCGGCGCGGACCGACGCGGCCCGCTCCAGCAGGCCCTCGTTGCGCAGCCGGCGGGCGAACATGCGGGCCGCCCGCATCGGGCCGACCGTGTGGGAGCTCGACGGGCCTATGCCGATCGAGAACAGGTCGAAGACCGAGATGGCCACGGTGACTCCTCAAGACGGGGTGGTGCTGGGGGTGCCAGGGGCGGGGCACCGCGTGCGGGCCGGGGTCTCCGGCCCGCACGCGGCACTCCTCATAACGGGACTTACTTGTTCAGACCCGGGTACAGCGGGTGCTTGCCGGCCAGGGCGAGCACCCTGGCCTTGAGGGCGTCGGCGTCGTAGGACGGCTTCAGCGCCTCGGCGATCACGTCCGCGACCTCGGTGAAGTCCTCGGCCGTGAAACCGCGGGTGGCCAGGGCCGGCGTGCCGATCCGGAGGCCCGAGGTGACCATCGGCGGGCGCGGGTCGTTCGGGATCGCGTTGCGGTTGACGGTGATCCCGATCTCGTGCAGGCGGTCCTCGGCCTGCTGCCCGTCCAGCTCGGAGTCGCGCAGGTCGACCAGGACCAGGTGCACGTCCGTGCCGCCGGTCAGGACGTCCACGCCGACGGCCCGGACGTCGTCCTGCACCAGGCGCTCGGCCAGGATGCGGGCGCCCTCCAAGGTACGACGCTGACGCTCGCGGAACTCCTCGCTCGCGGCGACCTTGAAGGACACCGCCTTGGCGGCGATCACGTGCTCCAGCGGGCCGCCCTGCTGACCGGGGAACACCGCGGAGTTGATCTTCTTGGCCAGCTCGGCGGTGGACAGGATCACACCGCCGCGCGGGCCGCCCAGCGTCTTGTGGGTGGTGGTGGTGACCACGTGGGCGTGCGGCACCGGGTTCGGGTGCAGGCCCGCGGCCACCAGGCCGGCGAAGTGCGCCATGTCGACCATGAGGTACGCGCCGACCTCGTCCGCGATCCGGCGGAACGCGGCGAAGTCCAGCTGCCGCGGGTACGCGGACCAGCCGGCCACGATCAGCTTCGGCTTGGACTCCTTCGCCAGCCGCTCCACCTCGGCCATGTCGACCAGGCCGTCCTCGCCCACGTGGTAGGCGACGACGTCGTAGAGCTTGCCGGAGAAGTTGATCTTCATGCCGTGGGTCAGGTGCCCGCCGTGGGCGAGGTTCAGACCCATGATCGTGTCGCCGGGCTTGAGCAGCGCGAACATCGCGGCCGCGTTCGCCTGCGCGCCGGAGTGCGGCTGCACGTTGGCGTGCTCGGCGCCGAACAGCTCCTTGATGCGGTCGATGGCGATCTGCTCGACCACGTCGACGTGCTCGCAGCCGCCGTAGTAGCGGCGGCCGGGGTAGCCCTCGGCGTACTTGTTGGTGAGAACCGAGCCCTGGGCCTCCATGACCGCCACCGGGGCGAAGTTCTCGGAGGCGATCATCTCCAGCGTGGACTGCTGGCGGTGCAGCTCGGCGTCGACCGCGGCGGCCACGTCCGGGTCGAGCTCGTGCAGGGGAGTGTTGAGAGCAGTCATGTGCGTGTGTCCGATTCTCAGCCGGCCGTCTCGGCGGCGTACTCGTCGGCGGAGAGCAGGTCGGCGGGCTCCTCGGCCAGGCGCACCTTGAACAGCCAGCCGCCCTCGAAGGGGGCGGAGTTCACCAGCGACGGGTCGCTCACCACGTCCTCGTTGATCTCGGTGATCTCACCGCTGACGGGGGAGTACAGGTCGGACACCGACTTGGTCGACTCCAGCTCACCGCAGGTCTCGCCCGCGGCCACCGTGTCGCCGACCTCCGGGAGCTGGGCGTAGACGACATCCCCGAGCGCGTTGGCCGCGAACTCCGTGATGCCGACCGTCGCCACGCCGTCCTCGACGGGCGACAGCCACTCGTGCTCCTTGCTGTAGCGCAGATGCTGAGGGTTGTTCATGGCCAGAATTCTCCTGTACGCGGGTCAATGGTGATGAATGGGGAGTGTGAAAGGCGTGCGTGACCAGGAGTGACGTGTCTCACGTCGCCTCCGTGGCGGCTACGGCCGTGTCACTTCTGCCGCTTGTAGAAGGGCAGCGCCACGACCTCGTACGGTTCGTGGTTGCCCCGGATGTCCACGCCGACACCGGCCGTGCCCGGAGCGGCGTGCGTGGCGTCGACGTACGCCATGGCGATCGGCTTGCCCAGGGTGGGGGAGGGGGCGCCGGAGGTGACCTCGCCGATCACCTCGCCGCCCGAGACGACCGCGTACCCGGCGCGCGGCACCCGGCGGCCCTCGGCGACCAGGCCGACGAGCACCCGGGGCGGCTCGGCGGCGGCGCGCTCGGCGGCGGCCAGCAGCGCCTCGCGGCCCACGAAGTCGCCCTCCTTCTCGAACTTGACCACCCGGCCGAGGCCAGCGTCGAACGGGGTCAGCGAGGTCGTCAGCTCGTGCCCGTACAGCGGCATGCCCGCTTCCAGGCGCAGGGTGTCCCGGCAGGACAGACCGCAGGGCACGAGACCGGCGTCCGCGCCGGCCTCGGTCAGCGCCTGCCACAGCTTCTCCGCGTCGCCCGGCGCCACGAACAGCTCGAAGCCGTCCTCGCCGGTGTAGCCGGTGCGCGCGACCAGGGCGGGGACACCCGCCACCGTGCCGGGGAGCCCGGCGTAGTACTTCAGGCCATCGAGGTCGGCGTCCGTAAGGGACTTCAGGATGCCCGCGGACTCGGGACCCTGCACGGCGAGCAGCGCGTAGTTGTCCCGGTCGTCGCGGACCTCGGCGTCGAAGCCGGCCGCCCGCTCGGTCAGCGCGTCGAGCACCACCTGGGCGTTGGAGGCGTTGGCGACGACCATGTACTCGGTCTCGCCCAGCCGGTAGACGATCAGGTCGTCCAGGATGCCGCCGTCGGCCTGGCAGATCATGGTGTAGCGGGCGCGGCCGAGACCGACGGTGGCGATGTTGCCGACCAGGGCGTGGTTCAGCAGAGCGACGGCCTGCGGGCCGCTGACGGTGATCTCGCCCATGTGGGACAGGTCGAAGAGGCCGGCCTTCGTCCGCACGGCGATGTGCTCGTCGCGCTCGGAGCCGTAACGCAGCGGCATGTCCCAGCCGGCGAAGTCGGTCATCGTCGCGCCGAGCGAGCGGTGCAGCGCGTCGAGCGCGGTGCGGCGGGGGCGGTCGGGTTCGGTACTGCTCATCGGGCGGTCTCCCAGGCATGACAGGCGAGGACGGATCCATGTCCTCCCCATCTGTCATCGGAACCTGAGAGGTTCGCCATGACCGCCGTCGGACGGACGGAGCACGGCTTGCACCTTGGGTGGAGCCACTGCGCCAGCGGCCCGCTTTTCAGATGTGCCTCGCCCGCGCGGTAACGGTGCCTGAGAGATTCAAGGGAGGTACTTGCTCCTTCGGCGCCCCAGCGAGACGGCTGGGGACTCTCCCGCGCGGATTCAAGCGGCCGATATGCAGTTGCGCGGACATCATTGCACGCCCGGCCCGCTTCGCGGCAGGTCGGCATCTGTGACCGTCCTGTGGCAGTAGGTACACGGTTACGTCCTGCGAATAACCGATAACCTTTCGGCCACAGCAGTGGTTCACAGCAGGCGGTAGCAGATGGACTTCCCGGCGGACTTCTCCGCAGACCTTCCGGCACAGGCGCACTCCCATCCGCACGGCGGATGGCCCGGCAACGAGCTGGAGGAGGTGCTGTCCGCCTCCCTCGGCGTACCGTCCGCCGGCGGCCGCATCCTCGAGGCGCTCGGCCGCAGCTTCCTCTGGGTGCCCCTGCCCAACGGCGGCGGTCCGCACAGCGGCCCGCTCGACCTGCCCACGCTGGACATCGACGGCCAGGCGTACGTGCCGGTCTTCAGCTCCGAGGAGCAGTTCCGCCAGGCCGTGGGCCCGCACATGGCGTACACCGTCGCGCCCGCCGTCGAGTTCGCGCGCGGACTGCCCCCGCAGGCCGGCATCGCGCTCAACCCGGACGGCGTGGTCGGCCTCCCGCTGCCGCCGGCCGCCGTGGCCGAACTGTGCCGGGCGGGGCGCACCTCCCTGGACGGCCCGTCGAGCGGCGGCCGCGTCCGCCTCTTCGAGCCCGACTGGCAGGACGACCCGGTGGACTTCCTCGCCGCCGCCGGCGTCGAGTTCGCCGCGACCGGTGTGGTCAGCACCGCCCGCCGCTGCCTGGCCGCCGTCGAGACGGACGACCCGGTCATGTTCGTGGGCGTCGAACTGTCCCAGTGGGACGGCGACCCGCAGGCCGCCCCCCTGGAGGCCCTGGGCCGCGCCCTGGCGGGCAACCCGGCCAAGTGGCCGGTCAACCTGGTCCTGCTGGACGTGGCCCAGGATCCGGTGGCGGACTGGATGAGGGAGAACGTCCGCCCGTTCTACCAGCACGCCCACTGAGTCCGGCCCGGGACGGGGCCGGGCGCACACGATCCGCGATCGGCGGCGCACGGCGAGTCCCCGGCCGCCGGACGGCGGCTTAAGCTAGGGCCTGTTGCGAAAGTCCCGCCTGCCCCGCGACGTCATGCACGCCGAGAGCACGCACCTGACGCCGCGAGGCCCGCCCTCCGGGCGGACGACGGGAAGATGACGACAGGACCCGGACCCACGGCTCGGTCGAAACGTCGGTTGTATGGAGGGGCGGTACAAGTGAGCGCCAGCGGCATCACGGCCGGGCAGGTCGAGCAGACGCTGCGCCAGGTGACGCCCGGGCGTTACGACGCCTACGAGGCGCTGCTGCGCGCCCTGGCGACCCCGTCCTCCGGCCAGGTCTGGATGCTGCTGTGGCACGGTCAGGCCGGTTCCCCCGACGCCCAGTACGGCCACATGGAGGTCGACGGGCACGGCTACGCCCCCTGCGTGACCTCCGCCCAGGAGCTGTCGGCCAGCGGCTGGAACCGCTCGTACGAGGTCGTGGACGGCCTCGACGTGGCCCGCACCCTCTACCCCGACCACTACGGCCTCTGGCTGAACCCGCACGCCCCGGGCGGCGGCGTCGGAGTCCCCTGGCTGGACCTGCGCCGCATCGCCGCCGGCCTGGACCGTCAGCCCGCGGGCCCGCTCAGCCTGTCCGAACCCGCCGTCGAGGCAGCGCAGTTCTACGGCCTGCTCACCCAGAACGCCCAACGCACCCCGGCCCTGCGCTCGCTGCGCCGCGCCTGGGTGCAGCCCGCGCTCGGAGCGCCGTACCTCGCCATCGGGCTCGACGTGTACGACACCTCGCCGCCGGCCGTCGACTCGGTGCGGGTCATGATGCAGCAGTCCATCGGCGCCGTCCCCGACGGGCTGCCGGTGTCGACGGTCGCGATGTCCGACGAGTACGACCCGGTCGCGATGTGGCTGCGCGCCAACTCCCGCCCGTTCTACGACCGTGAGGGCCACGCGTCCCCGGCGGCTGGGTATCCCCGTCCGGACCAGTGGGCCTACTGAGCGTGTTCACCGGCCGGCGGTCCGGGCGGAAGATCGAACCGGACACCGGCCGTCGACGCCGCCCGTGACATCGCGCGTTCCGCGGCGAGTGGATGTATCACGCCATGCTGAGCACGTCGGGAGACCAGGCGCGCCGCCTGTCCGGGGGAACACCGGCCCCAGGTCACGGTTCGCGGCCGTCATGCCTCCTCGGGACCCGGTCGTGAAGCGGCGGGAAGTCCGGCCGCCGGGGCGGCGGCTCGCCTGTGGAGACGCCTGGTGACGGAGCCGCGTCTCGCTCTCGACGGCCCGCGCGGACCGTACCGGAACGCCGGTTCACCGGCACCGCGTCTCCTGCCGGAACGGGCCGCGCTCCCTGCGCGCAAAAGGCCTTGCGGAAGGCTCTGAGCAGGGCGTTTGCGGCTCGGCGGTACAGGATGAGAAAGCGCTGTTCGTCTGGTTTGCGACCGCTGGGCAGGGGCCAAGTGGAGCCGTGATCCGGCCAGTTGGGTGGAGCAGAGGACGTTCGAGAGGCGCTACCCTGTGTCCGGATAACGGAAACCCCCAACCCGCATCACGTTTGCGCATCCATTCACGGTCAGCCCTGGCGAGTGATCGCCGGCCCGTTGAAGACTCGCCTCGCGGATGCAGAGCCTTCGGTCCTGTGATCGAACCAATCGGGGGATCCGCCGGACAGTTGTGCCGCATCCATCTGCCGCCGTCGCGCGGCAGGCAATCGAACCAAAGCCGTCCACAGCGGCGGAGAAAAGGCCGGTCAACCACCGGCGAGAGGGGTCAGGTCACTGTGACCGCACCGATCGAGACCACCGGGGCGGCAACCGAGACGCAGCCGGAGGCTGTGCTCACCGGTGCCGACAAGCGGCGGATCGAGGGCCGTTCCCTCGGACAGATCGCCTGGACCCGGTTCAAGAAGGACAAGGTCGCGGTCACCGGTGGTGTCATCGTGCTCCTGCTGGTCCTGCTCGCGATCCTCTCGCGTCCCATCCAGGCCGTGTTCGGGCTCGACCCCAACGCGTTCAACCAGGATCTGATCGACCCCAACACCTCGCTGCCCAACGGCGCCTGGGGCGGCATGAGCGCGGACCACCCGCTGGGCGTGGACCCGAAGTTCGGCCGTGACATCGCCACCCGCATCCTCGAGGGATCCTGGGTGTCGCTGGTGGTCGCGTTCGGCGCGACGATCCTGTCCAACGTCATCGGGGCGGTCATGGGCGTCGTGGCCGGCTACTACGGCGGCCGCGTCGACACGATCATCAGCCGTCTGATGGACACCTTCCTCGCCTTCCCGCTGCTGCTGTTCGCGATCGCCATCTCCGCCACCCTGCAGGGCGGCGCGTTCGGCCTCACCGGACTGCCGCTGCACCTCAGCGTGCTGATCTTCATCATCGGCTTCTTCAACTGGCCCTACCTGGGCCGGATCGTCCGCGGCCAGACGCTCGCCCTGCGCGAGCGTGAGTTCGTGGACGCCTCCCGGGGGATGGGGGCCAAGGGCCCGTACATCCTGTTCCGTGAACTGATGCCCAACCTGGTCGGCCCGATCATCGTCTACTCGACGCTGCTGATCCCGACCAACATCCTCTTCGAGGCCTCCCTCAGCTTCCTCGGCGTCGGCATCCAGCCCCCGCAGGCTTCCTGGGGCGGCATGCTCCGGGAGGCGGTCACGTTCTACGAGGTCGATCCTCAGTACATGATCGTGCCCGGGCTCGCCATCTTCGTGACCGTCCTGGCGTTCAACCTGCTCGGCGACGGTCTCCGCGACGCTCTCGACCCACGCAGCCGCTGACGCCAGCTGCCGAGAGCACAACAAGTTTCCGTACAATGGAGGGGAACCCGCCCATCATGCGAAGGTCAGCGCTGGCCGCGATTGCGGCCATCGGCTCCGTCAGCCTGCTTGTCGCAGGTTGTAGCAAGGCCGATGACAACAAGAACGAAAAGGGCACCAAATCGGCTGGGGCCGACGCCGCGACCAAGGGGGTCGTCAACGCCTCCAGCAAGAAGGGCGGCACCCTTACCTACGAGATGTCCGACGTCCCGGACTCGTTCGACCCGGGCAACACGTACTACGCGTACATGTACAACCTCAGCCGGCTGTGGGCCCGCCCGCTGATGACCTTCAAGCCCGGCGCCGGCACCGAGGGCAACACCCTGGTTCCGGACCTGGCCGAGGGCAAGGGCACCCCGAGCGACGGCGGCAAGACCTGGACGTACAAGATCCGTCCGGGTCTGACGTACGAGGACGGCACGCCGATCACGACGAAGGACGTCAAGTACGCCGTCGAGCGTTCCAACTTCGCGCGTGACGTGCTCTCGCTCGGCCCCAACTACTTCCAGCAGCTCCTCGCGGGCGGCGACAAGTACAAGGGCCCCTACAAGGACAAGAGCGCCAAGGGCCTGTCCTCCATCGAGACGCCGGACGACACCACCATCGTCTTCCACCTGAAGCAGGCCTTCCAGGAGTTCGACTACCTGGTCGCCGCCCCGGAGACCGCTCCGGTGCCTCAGGCCAAGGACAAGGGCGTCGACTACGTCAAGAACATCGTGTCCTCGGGCTCGTACAAGTTCGAGAGCTACTCCGAGGGCAAGCAGGTCACCCTCGTGCGCAACGAGAAGTGGGACCCGAAGACGGACCCGCTGCGCACGCAGCTGCCGGACAAGATCGTCGTCAACATGAAGGTCAACCCGGAGACGATCGACAAGGACGTCCTCGCGGGCGACGCGATCGACCTCGTCGGCACGGGTGTCCAGGCCTCGACCCAGGCGCAGCTTCTCAGCGACCCGAAGAAGCGGGCCAACACGGACAACACCTTCGGTGGCCGCCTGGTCTACATGGCGATCAACACCAAGGTCGCGCCGTTCGACAAGGTCGAGTGCCGCAAGGCCGTGCAGTACGCGATCGACAAGGCCTCGGTGCAGACCGCCGAGGGCGGCCCGATCCGTGGTGAGATCGCCTCCACCGTCCTGCCGCCGGACATCACCGGCTACGAGAAGTCGGACGTCTACGCGACCCCGGACAACAAGGGTGACGTCGCCAAGGCCAAGGAGCAGCTGAAGGCCTGCGGCAAGACGTCGATCACGACGAACATCTCGGCGCGCTCCGACCGCCAGCAGGAGATCGACGCCGCCACGGCGATCATCAACTCCCTGCAGAAGGTCGGCATCAAGGCCACCCTCAAGCAGTACCCGTCGGGCAAGTACTTCACCGACTACGCGGGTGTCCCGAAGGTCACGAAGAAGCAGAACATCGGTCTGATGATGATGCAGTGGGGTGCCGACTGGCCTTCCGGCTACGGCTTCCTGCAGCAGATCCTGAACGGCGAGGCCATCAGCCAGTCCGGTAACACCAACCTGTCGCAGTACGACAGCAAGGAAGTCAACAGCCTGCTGTCCAAGGCGATCGCGACGCAGGACGACACCGAGCGCAACAGCCTGTACGCGCAGATCGACAAGAAGACCATGGACGACGCCGTGATCGTCCCGCTGACCTACTTCAAGGTCCTGCTGGCCCGCCCGCAGAACGCCACGAACCTGGTTTCCTCGGCGGCCTGGAGCGGTCAGTACGACTACCTCAACATCGGCACCACGAAGTAGCAGCCCCGGAAGGCAGGTGAAGGCATTGGT
Organism: Streptomyces sp. NPDC087787; assembly: GCF_044743035.1. Taxonomy (NCBI): domain Bacteria; kingdom Bacillati; phylum Actinomycetota; class Actinomycetes; order Kitasatosporales; family Streptomycetaceae; genus Streptomyces; species Streptomyces sp. NPDC087787. Next base: position 73,580 of record NZ_JBIUVQ010000023.1, on the reverse strand, counting down.
GCCCGCGGGCTTCGCAGCCCGCGGGCACCGGCGCCGGCCCCGTGATCTCGTACATCCTCCGCCGGACGTTCGCAGCAGTGATCCTGCTGCTGGTCGTCTCCGCGGTCACCTTCGCCATCTTCTTCCTGCTGCCGCGGCTCGCCGGTCAGACCGCTGACCAGCTTGCGCAGCAGTACATCGGCAAGAGCCCCTCCAAGGCCGACATCATCGCGGTCAAGCACAACCTCGGTCTGGACCAGCCCCTTTACGTCCAGTACTGGCACTTCATCAAGGGGATCGTGGCCGGCGCCACCTATGACCTGGGCCCCACCTCGGTGCACTGCGACGCGCCGTGCTTCGGCTACTCCTTCAAGACCCACGAGGCGGTCTGGCCCGAGCTGACCTCCCGTATGCCGGTGACGCTCTCACTGGCCTCGGGTGCGGCCATCCTGTGGCTGCTCTCCGGCGTGACGGTCGGTGTCATCTCCGCCCTCAAGCCGCGTTCCATCTTCGACCGCACCTTCATGGGTGTCGCGCTCGCCGGTGTCTCCCTGCCCATGTTCTTCACGGGCAACCTGGCGATCCTGCTCTTCACCTACCAGTGGCCGATCTTCGGACGCACCTACGTCCCGTTCACCGAGAACCCCGCCCAGTGGGCCAACACGCTCTTCCCCGCGTGGTGTTCCCTGGCACTGCTCTACTCCGCCATCTACGCGCGGCTCACCCGCTCGGGCATGCTGGAGACGATGAACGAGGACTTCATCCGCACCGCCCGGGCCAAGGGCCTGGGCGAGAGCACGGTCGTGGTCCGGCACGGGCTGCGGGCCGCGCTCACCCCGATCATCACCGTCTTCGGCATGGACATCGGCCTGCTGCTCGGCGGTGCGCTGATCACGGAGACCGTGTTCTCGCTGCACGGAGTCGGCCAGTACGCGGTGCAGGGCATCACCGACAACGACCTGCCCAAGATCCTCGGCGTGACCATGCTCGCCGCGTTCTTCGTCGTGATCGCAAATCTTCTGGTGGACCTGCTGTACGCCGCCGCCGACCCGCGGGTGAGGCTCTCATGACCGAACTCTCCAAGACCGGCGCCGCCGTGGGCGAGCCGGCCGCCACCGCCAAGGCCCCGACGGCCTTCCTCGAGGTCCGCGACCTGAAGGTGCACTTCCCCACCGACGACGGCCTGGTCAAGTCCGTCGACGGACTGAACTTCAAGCTGGAGAAGGGCAAGACGCTCTCCGTCGTCGGCGAGTCCGGCTCCGGCAAGTCGGTCACCTCGCTCGCGATCATGGGCCTGCACCGGCTCGGCGCCCGCGGCAAGAACGTCCAGATGTCCGGAGAGATCTGGCTGGACGGCAAGGAACTGGTCAACGCCGACCCGGACGAGGTGCGCAAGCTCCGCGGCCGGGAGATGGCGATGATCTTCCAGGACCCGCTGTCCGCGATGCACCCGTACTACAAGGTCGGCGACCAGATCGTCGAGGCCTACCGGGTGCACCACAAGGTGAGCAAGAAGGTCGCCCGCACCCGGGCCATCGAGATGCTCGACCGGGTCGGCATCCCCGAGCCGCACAAGCGTGTCGACGGCTACCCGCACGAGTTCTCCGGCGGTATGCGCCAGCGCGCCATGATCGCCATGGCGCTGGTCAACAACCCCGAACTGCTCATCGCGGACGAGCCGACCACCGCGCTCGACGTCACCGTCCAGGCGCAGATCCTCGACCTGATCCGCGACCTGCAGAAGGAGTTCGGCTCCGCGGTCATCATCATCACGCACGATCTCGGCGTGGTCGCCGAGATCGCCGACGACGTGCTGGTGATGTACGGCGGCCGGTGCGTGGAGCGCGGCCCGGTCGACGAGATCTTCGAGCGGCCGCAGCACCCGTACACCTGGGGGCTGCTCGGCTCGATGCCGCGCATCGACCGCGAGACCTCCGAGCGGCTCATCCCGGTCAAGGGCCAGCCACCGAGCCTCATCAACGTCCCGTCCGGTTGTGCCTTCCACCCGCGGTGCCCGTACGCGGACATCCCCAAGGGGAACGTCAGCCGCACGGTGCGTCCGGAGCTGGAGCTGGTGGACACCGGACACTGGTCCGCCTGCCACCTCTCGGCTGAGGACCGTACGCGGATCTGGACCGAAGAGATTGCGCCGAAGCTGTGAGTGAGACGAAGAAGACGGACGCCGCCGACGGGGTGCTGCTCAAGGTCGAGGGCCTGACCAAGCACTTCCCCATCAAGAAGGGGATCCTGCAGCGGCAGGTCGGCGCGGTCAAGGCCGTCGACGGCATCGACTTCGAGGTGCGCAAGGGCGAGACCCTGGGCGTCGTCGGCGAGTCGGGCTGCGGCAAGTCGACCATGGGCCGGGTCATCACCCGCCTCCAGGACCCGACCGGCGGCACGATCACCTTCGAGGGCCAGGACATCACGCGGCTGAACGCCGGGAAGATGCGCCCGCTGCGCCGCGACATCCAGATGATCTTCCAGGACCCGTACGGCTCCCTGAACCCCCGCCACACCATCGGCTCGATCGTCTCGGCGCCCTTCCGGCTCCAGGGCGTGGAGCCCGAGGGCGGGGTGAAGAAGGAGGTCCAGCGGCTGCTGGAGCTGGTCGGCCTCAGCCCCGAGCACTTCAACCGCTACCCGCACGAGTTCTCCGGCGGCCAGCGCCAGCGCATCGGCATCGCCCGGGCGCTCGCGCTCAAGCCGAAGCTGGTGGTGGCGGACGAGCCGGTCTCCGCCCTGGACGTCTCCATCCAGGCCCAGGTGGTCAACCTCATGGACGACCTCCAGGAGGAGCTGGGCCTGACCTACGTGATCATCGCGCACGACCTCTCGGTCGTCCGGCACGTCTCGGACCGGATCGCGGTGATGTACCTCGGCAAGATCGTCGAACTCGCCGACCGCACCTCGCTGTACCAGGCGCCGATGCACCCGTACACCAAGGCGCTGATGTCGGCGGTGCCGATCCCTGACCCGAAGCGTCAGGGCGGCAAGAGCGAGCGGATCCTGCTACGCGGCGACGTGCCCTCGCCGATCGCCCCGCCGAGCGGCTGCCGCTTCCACACCCGGTGCTGGAAGGCTACGGAGATCTGCCGTACCACCGAGCCGCCGCTCAAGGAGCTGAGGCCCGGTCAGCGGGTGGCCTGCCACCACCCGGAGAACTTCGAGGACCAGGCTCCGCAGGACACCGTGCTGCTCACGGCCGCCAAGGCGGCCGCGGAACTGGTGGCCGACGAGGTCCTGGCGGAGTCGGCGGCGACGTCGGCCGCGGTGGCCGCGGAGGTCGGCGAGGCGGCGGAGGACTCCGGGTCCGCCGGCTCCCCGGAGTCCGGCACCGAGGGCTCCGACGGCCAGGAGTCGGCCGGGAAGTAGGCGAAGCGGCGCGGTGAAGCCGCGTACGTGACCGAGCGGGAGAGTGCTCGGCCGGTGGACCCGGCCGTGGCACTCTCCCGCTTCGCCGTGTCCGGGGACGAACCGGCCACGGGTGACAATGTGGCGTGCTTCAGCAACTGTTCAGTCCCTCCGTCCAGCACACGCTCGACGTGGTCGGCATCTTCGTCTTCGCCATCTCCGGGGCGCTGCTGGCCGTCCGCAAGAACTTCGACGTCTTCGGCATCGCCGTCCTCGCCGAGGTCACCGCGCTGGGCGGCGGGCTGTTCCGTGACATCGTCATCGGGGCCGTGCCCCCGGCCGCCTTCACCGACCTCGGGTACTTCCTCACCCCGCTGCTCGCCACCCTCGTGGTCTTCTTCCTGCACCCGCACATGGAGCGCATCCAGACCGCGGTGTACGTGTTCGACGCGGCCGGCCTCGGCCTGTTCTGCGTGACCGGCACGACGAAGGCGTACGCCTACGGGCTGAACCTCACCGCGTCGGCGACGCTCGGCATGGCCACCGCCGTGGGCGGCGGTGTGCTGCGGGACGTGCTCGCCAACGAGGTGCCGTCACTGCTGCGCTGGGACCGCGACCTGTACGCGGTCCCGGCGATCGTCGGCGCCACCACGGTGGTGCTGTGCATCCACTACGACGCGCTGAACCCGTTCACCAGCGGTCTGGCGGTGGTCACCGCCTTCGTTCTGCGGCTGCTCGCGATGCGGTTCCACTGGCGAGCTCCGCGGGCCTGGAACCGCCGGTCGACGGTACGGGAGGAGTGAGGGCCGTCCGGAGGCGGTGGGGCGGCCGCTGCCCCAGCTCCTCGGACAGCCAGCGGAACGCCGCCGGGACCTGCGGCCGCCACAGCGCCATGCTGTGGCCGCCCGCGCTGCGGGGCACGAAGACCACGTGCACGGTCGTCGGCGGCTTCGCGATCCGTTCCAGCGCGACGCCGGCCTGGTACCCGTCGCCGCTCTGGCCCGAGAGGTAGAGCGCGACGCGCGGCGGGACGCGGTAGTTCTTCAGCAGGATGTAGGGGTTGTTCGCGCGTCGCAGCCCGAGGTTCTGGTTGGCGAGCGAATTGCGTTCGCCGATCGGGTCGTTGTACCCGGACAGGCTCACCGCGGCGCGGTAGCGGTCGGGGTGGGCGACGGCGAGCTTGCTCGCGCAGTGCGCCCCGGCCGAGTAGCCGGCGGTGGCCCAGCCGTTCGGGGCCGGCGCGGCACGGAAGTTGTCCGTGATCATCTTCGGTACGTCGATGCTCAGCCAGGTGTCGGCGTTCACGGTGCCCGGGATGTTGGCGCAGCCCGTGTCGATCTTGGCGATCAGGTTGGTGCGCGGCGCCACCAGTATGAACGGCGCGACCTGTCCGCTGCGCATCAGCGGCTCCAGTTGCTGGTGCACCTTCAGGGAGCCGAACCAGGCCTTCGCCGAGCCCGGGTAGCCCGACAGCAGCTCGACCACCGGGAACTTCTTGTTCTTGTAGGCGGGCTCGTCGTACTGCGGCGGCAGCCACACGTAGACCTCGGCGTTCACCCCGGAGACCCGGCCCCTGAGCTGTGTGACCCTGACCCCTCCGGAGGCGCGCATCCCGGGTCCGTCGGCCGGGGCGAACTTCTGCGCGACCCTGGGCAGCTGCCGGTAGGCGATGCCGCCGGTGCCGTCGGCGCCCAGGTTGGCGGCCTGCTGCACATGGTTGCCCGTGCCGAGCAGGTCGGCCCAGTTGTCGTACAGGTTGTTGGCGTTGTTCACCAGTACGAAGACCAGGGTGATGGCCGTGGCCTGGGCGAACAGCAGCATCAGCGCGCGCAGGGCGGTGCGCAGCACCTTGGGGCCCCTCAGCCGCGTCCACAGGACGAAGGGCAGGGCCAGCGCGGCTACGGCCAGCACGACGGTGGTGTACAGGAACGGAGTCCCGGTGAGGCTCATGTCCCGATAGAGGGTGAACAGGGCCTCGGAGTTACGGGCAAGTACGGACACTTACCGAGATATTGCCTGCTTCTCACCCTGCGGGAGGGCTTGTCGTACGAGCACACAGGGCGGCACCGGGCCACTTCGGGTCGCACCGGGCCGCATGGGGTAAAAGCTACCGCTTAGTAGTGTCCTGATGTATCGTTCACTCATGTCAGAAGCAGCCACCGCCGCGCGGGCCGCGATCGGCGACAGCGAGTTCGACCGGGACACCGCGGTCACCCGGAGCGAGCCCGGCGTCTACGGCATCGACCTCTCCGCCGGCTGGACGATCGCCGGCGCCGTCAACGGCGGCTATCTGCTGGCCGTCCTCGGCCGCGCGCTCGCGGACGCCCTGCCGCATCCGGACCCGTTCACGGTCTCGGCCCACTACCTGACCGCGTCCCGGCCGGGTCCCGCCGTCGTCCGCGCGGACGTGGTGCGCGCCGGCCGCACCCTGTCGACCGGCCAGGCCTCGCTCTTCCAGCGCGACGACGACGGCCGCGAGGTGGAGCGCATCCGCGTCCTGGCCTCCTACGGCGACCTCGGCGCCCTGCCCGACGACGTGCGCACCTCGGCGAAGCCGCCCGCGCTCCCGACCCTGGAGCAGTGCTTCGGCCCACAGGACGCACCCGGCGACCCCGCGCCCGTACCCGGCAGCTCGTCCATCACCGAGCGCCTGATGCTCAAGCTGGACCCCGCCACCCTCGGCTGGGCGCTCGGCTCGCCCTCCGGCAAGGGGGAGATGCGGGCCTGGTTCGGGCTCGCCGACGGCCGGGACCACGACCCGCTCTCCCTGCTGCTCGCGGTGGACGCGCTGCCCCCGACCGCGTTCGAGCTGGGCATCAAGGGCTGGGTGCCGACCGTCGAGCTGACGGTGCACGTCCGCTGCCGCCCGGCGCCGGGCCCGCTGCGCGTGTCCATCACCACCCGCAACCTGGCCGGCGGCTTCCTGGAGGAGGACGCCGAGGTCTGGGACGCCGCCGACCGGCTGGTGGCGCAGTCCCGGCAACTGGCACGGGTCAGGCTCGGCTGAGGGCCGTACGAGCCTGGCTCGGCCGACCCCCGCACGGGCCGGACTCGACCGGAGGGGCCGCCCCGGCGCCCGGCCGGACCGTCAGTCCAGCCAGTGCCGGCGGCCGACGCTGATCAGGCGCAGCTGCCGGGTCGCGACCTTGGTGACGCGCTCGCGCTCCTGCTCCGGGGCGTCGAGCGCCTCCAGGAACAGCGAACCGGCGATCAGCATCTGGTCGACGTACAACTGGGCGAGCATGAGCAGGTCGTCCTCGCTCCACCCCGCGGACTGGGGGTCCTTGGCCAGTTCGTCCCTCACCTCACGGGCGAACCGGGCCAGTTGACCGCGCACGACCTCCCGCACCTGCTGCACCCCGCCATGGCGCTCGCGGGCGATGAAACGGACATGGGCGGGGTACGCCTCGACGTGGCGGGCGATCAGGTCGACCGCCCGCGCGATGCGCTGCTCGCTGTCGTCCAGCGGGGACACCGTCGACCGGATCGTCGGGTGCAGGCTGCTCAGCGCCTGCTCGACCAGGGCCACGCCGAGATCCGCGGTGGAGTGGAAGTGGCGGTAGAAGGCGGTCGGGGCGACACCGGCGGCGCGTGTGACCTCGCGCAGGCCGAGGCTGCTCAGGCTCTGCTCCTCCAGCAGCCCCAACGCCGCGTCCATCAGGGCCTGTCGGGTCTTCTGCTTCTGGGCCTGCCGGACGCCGGGAGTGTGACTCATGCCATTCAGTCAACAAGTGTTCTCCGGATTGTCAAAGCCGGTAACGCGTTAGACTGAGTAGTCAGTGAACAGGTGTAACTACAAGCGTTCACCGACAAGGGGGATCCGATCTCATGCTGTTCCTCGTCGCAGCACTGCTGCTGCTCGGCGTCGCCCTCGGCACGGTGGCCCACGCGCCGCTCGACCTCACGGTCGCCGCGGCCGCGGTCATCGCCGTCTGGCTCGCCGTCTTCGCCCTCCGCGAGCGCCGCGGCCGCGGCACGTCCCGCTGACGCCTCACCGACCCGGCCCGTCCGTCACGACCGTCAGGAGCAGAACCGCCATGCAACTCACCGCACCGGCTTCGCGCCGCACCGGTACGCAGTACGCAGACGAGACAGGCGACATGGCCGACAGGGACGGCATGGCCGTCGCGTCCTTCGTCCTCGGCCTGCTCGGCCTGCTCGTCCTCAACCTGTTCCTCGGCCCCGTCGCCATCGTCCTGGCCGGCGTGGCCCTCCGGCGCGGCACCCGCCGCCGCGGCCGCGCCCTCCTCGGCCTGACCCTGGGCATCGCCGACCTCGTGGTCCTGCTGGCCTTCGTACAGGCGGACCACACGCTGTCCTGGAGCTTGTGACACCTGGCCCATCCTGATCCCCGGGCCGGCCGCGGGCGCCCGTAGAATCGGCCTCACCATGGCTTACCTCGACCACGCCGCGACCACCCCGATGCTCCCGGAGGCGGCAGAGGCGCTGACCGCGGCACTGGGTGTCACCGGCAACGCCTCCTCTCTCCACGCGTCCGGGCGCGCGGCCCGCCGCAGGGTCGAGGAGGCCCGCGAAACCCTCGCCGAGGCCCTCGGCGCCCGCCCCAGCGAGGTCGTCTTCACCTCCGGCGGCACCGAGGCGGACAACCTCGCCGTCAAGGGCCTGTACTGGGCCCGGCGCGCCGCCGACCCGGCCCGCACCCGCGTCCTGACCAGCCCCGTCGAGCACCACGCCGTCCTCGACGCCGTGCACTGGCTCGGCGAGCACGAGGGCGCCACCGTCGAGTACCTGCCGGTCGACTCCTACGGCCGCGTCCACCCCGAGGCGCTGCGCGAGGCCATCGCCCGCAACCCCGCCGACGTGGCCCTGGCCACCGTCATGTGGGCCAACAACGAGATCGGCACGCTGCTGCCGGTGCGCGAACTGGCCGCCGTGGCCGCCGAGTCCGGGGTCCCGCTGCATGCCGACGCGGTGCAGGCGTTCGGGCAGGTCCCGGTCGACTTCGCCGCCTCGGGACTGGCCGCGATGACGGTCTCCGGCCACAAGATCGGCGGCCCGTACGGCGTCGGTGCGCTGATCCTGGGCCGCGAGTACGCCCCCGTGCCCGTCCTGCACGGCGGCGGCCAGGAACGGCACGTCCGCTCCGGCACCCTCGACGCGCCCGCGATCGCCTCCTTCGCCGTGGCCGGCCGGCTCGCCGCCGAGCGGCGCGAGTGGTTCGCCGCCGAGATCGGCGCGCTGCGCGACGAGTTGATCGCCGCCGTGCGCTCGGCGGTCCCGGACGCGATCCTCGGCGGCGACCCGGCACCGGAGGGGCGCCTTCCGGCCAACGCCCACTTCACCTTCCCCGGCTGCGAGGGCGACTCCCTGCTGCTCCTGCTGGACGCCCAGGGCATCGAGTGCTCCACCGGCTCCGCCTGCACCGCGGGCGTCGCCCAGCCCAGCCACGTCCTGCTCGCCACCGGCACCGACCCGGACCTGGCCCGCGGCACTCTCCGCTTCACCCTCGGCCACACGTCCACCCGGTCCGACGTCGACGAGGTCGCGAAGGCCATCGGCCCGGCGGTGGAACGGGCCCGCGTGGCGGGGCTGACGTGACGCGCCCGGGCGCCGCGCCTCAGGTCCGGGCGGTTCGGGTCCGGGCGGCTGTGGCCGCGCGGACCAGGCGTATGTAGCGGTCCCAGTCCCAGTGGGGGCCCGGGTCCGTGTGGTCGGCGCCCGGGACCTCCACGTGGCCGATGATGTGCTCCCGGTCGACGGCGATGCCGTACCGGCCGCAGATCCCCGCCGTCAGCCGCGCCGAGGCGGCGTACATCGCGTCGGTGAACGACGAGCCGTCGTCGACGAAGCCCTCGTGCTCGATGCCGACGCTCCGCTCGTTGTACCCCCGGTTGCCCGCGTGGAACGCCACGTCCAGCTCGCGGATCATCTGCGTGACATGCCCGTCCGCGCCGACTATGTAGTGCGCGGCGGCCCCGTGCCCCGGGTCCTGGAACACCTTCACCGCACTCGCGTAGCTGCCCTGGGTGACATGGATGACGACCCGGTCGATCCGGTAGTCGTCCGGGCGGTCCGCCGCCCGGTAGTTCGCCGGGGAGGCGGCCACCCACCGGGCGCCCACGAAGTCGACCGCGCCCTCCACCCGCGGCTTCTGCGCGCCGGGCAGCCGCCACCACAGCCGGGCCAGCCCGCTGCGCTCCACCGCGGCCCCGCCCACCACCAGCGCCACCCCGCCGAGCAGCAGGGCCCGCCGCCCCGGCCGCCGCTGCCCGTCCGTCTTCTTCGCCCCCATGCGATCTTCAACGCATCTCCGGCGGCCCTGGTTCCCGCGCCCCTTACCCTGGAAGGGCTATGACTGACACCCCGCAGCGCTCCCGCCCCCTCCGCGTCCTCGCCGCCATGTCGGGCGGGGTCGACTCCGCCGTCGCCGCCGCGCGCGCCGCGGAAGCCGGCCACGACGTCACCGGCGTCCATCTCGCGCTCTCCGCGAACCCGCAGTCCTTCCGTACGGGCGCGCGGGGCTGCTGCACCATCGAGGACTCGCGCGACGCCCGCCGCGCCGCGGACGTCATCGGCATCCCGTTCTACGTGTGGGACCTCGCCGAGCGCTTCCGCGAGGACGTCGTGGAGGACTTCGTCGCCGAGTACGAGGCCGGCCGCACGCCGAACCCGTGCCTGCGCTGCAACGAGAAGATCAAGTTCGCCGCGCTCCTGGACAAGGCGCTGGCGCTCGGCTTCGACGCGGTCTGCACCGGCCACTACGCCAAGGTGATCCTCAACGAGGACGGCACCCGCGAGCTGCACCGCGCCTCCGACATGGCCAAGGACCAGTCGTACGTCCTCGGCGTCCTCGACGACCAGCAGCTCGCGCACGCCATGTTCCCGCTCGGGGACACGCTCACCACCAAGGACGAGATCCGCGCGGAGGCCGAGCGCCGGGGCCTGGCCGTCGCCAAGAAGCCCGACTCGCACGACATCTGCTTCATCGCCGACGGCGACACCCAGGGCTTCCTGGCCCGCCGCCTGGGCAAGGCCGAGGGCGACATCGTCGACGAGTCGGGCGCGGTCGTCGGCAGCCACGAGGGCGCGTACGGCTTCACCATCGGCCAGCGCAAGGGTCTGCGCATCGGCACCCCGGCGCCCGACGGCAAGCCGCGCTACGTCCTGGACATCTCCCCGGTGAACAACACGGTGACGGTCGGCCCGGCCTCAGCCCTGGACGTCACCGCCCTCACCGCGATCAGGCCCCGCTGGTGCGGCACCGCGCCCTCCGGTCCCGGCACCTACACGGCCCAACTGCGCGCCCACGGCGGCGAGACAGAGGTCACCGCCGAGCTCGTCGGCGGTGAACTCCGGGTCGCCTTCACCGAGCCGGTCCGCGGCGTGGCCCCCGGCCAGGCGGTCGTGCTGTACGACGGCACGCGCGTGGTGGGCTCGGCGACGATCGCCACGACGGTACGGGCGAAGGAGCCGAGCACGGCGGTCTGACGCACGCGCCGGGGACGGCGCCGCACGCAGCGCTAAGACCGGTGCTCCGCCGTCTCCTTGATGCCGGTCAGGGTGGCGTCCATGCCCTGGCCGAGCTGGTCCAGGCGGAAGGCGATGATCGCCTCCTCCTGGTCGGGGGCGCGGTCGATGTACCCGCTCAGGCCGGAGCGGCCGGGGCCGATCGTGACCGACTGGCGCAGCACGGTGCCCCCCTCCGGCGCCGGGGCGAGGGCGAAGGACCAGGTGGCCATCCGGTCCGCCGGGTCCTCGGAGGCCTTGCCGTACCGTCCGGTCGGGTCCATCACGCACCAGGTGAGGGTGCGGCCCGGGACGGCCTCCGTGATGTGGGAGAGGGTGTGCCACTCGCCCACGAGCGGATTCTGGTTGTGCCCGACGTAACGGGCGCCCGGAGCCGGGCGGTCGGCACCGTCCTGCCACTCCACGCGCACCAGCTCGGGACTCCACCCGGCCATGGCCTCGACGTCGGTGACGACTTCCCACACCCGCGAGGGTTCCGCCGCGATGTGCACCTCGCGGTGGGTGCCGGGCTGGTCGGCGTAACGCATGGCTGCTCCCCGTGCGGGCACGGTCGTTCGCCGCCCCGCGCAGGGAGTCTAGGGTCGCCGACTCCCCCTGAAAGATGTTGAGTCGATCACAGGGATGCCAGTTCGGACACCAGCCGCGCGGCCGTCGGCGCCGGAACGCCGTACCGTTCGGCGGCGCGCAGCACGGCGCCGCCGACGGCGTCGAGTTCCAGGGCGCGGCCGGCCTCGGCGTCACGCTGCATCGAGGACTTCATGCCGGCCGGAAACGTGTCGTACATCGCCAGGGTCCGGTCCGCGTCGAGCGGCGCCCCGGCGGCGCGGCCTACGGCGGTGATCTCGCCGACAAGGGTGAGCAGTTCTTCGCGGTGGCCGGTGCGGACCGTGCCGATGGCGGCGTCGTAGCGGGTGGTGAGGAGGGCGAAGGGGGCGAGGAAGGCCAGTTTCGCCCAGAGGACGGCGGTCTCGGAGCCGGCCACGCGGGTCCGCACCCCGGCGGACTCCAGCACGGCGGCCAGGCCGGTGAGCGGGTGCGCGCTCTCCCCGGCCAGGTCGATCTCGGTGAACGGGCTGCCGTGCTCGATGACACCGGGCGCCACGCGGGTCGACTCGACGCGGATGACGCCCGCGGCCACCCGGTCGTCGCCGTAGTGGCGGCGCAGGGTCCCGGGGTGCTCGATGCCGTTGAGGAGCGGCAGGACGAGGCCGTCCGCGCCGAGCATGGCGGGCGGGACCCGGTCAAGGGCGGCGTCCAGGCTGGTGTGCTTGACGGCCACCACGCACAGGTCGACCGGTTCCCGCAGCTCGGTGTCCGCCTCGACCTTGGCGGTGAACTCCCCGAACTGGCCGCTGCGCACCCGTATCCCGCCCTCGCGCAGGGACCGCGCCGTCGCGTCCCCGGCCAGGCAGATCACCCGGTGACCCGCCCGGGACAGCAGCGCGGCGAGCAGTCCGCCGACGCCGCCGGGGCCGAGCACGGCCACGGTCCAGGAGCGGGGAGCGGTCCTCGCGGAAGTGGCTTCGGTGGCGTCGGGTGCGGTGCTGGTCATGGCTGCGGTGTCCCTTCGGTCGCGGCGAGCGGCCCCCGTCGGGCGTGCCGCCGTCTCGTCGGGGGCCAACACCGCCGGGGCCCGGCGCATTTCCGGCCCCGGACCACCGCGCCGTCGGCGAGGACCGCGCCCGCACAGTGCGGAGGCCGGCCGGGCCGCGACCGGGGACGCGGCTGCCCCGGCCGGCGCCCGGCAGGACGGCGCGAAAGCACCGCAGGACCGTCGGGCCGGCCGGGCCGAGGACCCGCGGCAGCGACCGGTTCAGAGCGACCGGTTCAGGAGGCGAAGAACTCCGCCAGCACCGGCGCGAGCGCCTCCGGTTCCACCGCGTGGGTCTGGCCCTCCAGGGCCCGGTACGTGCCACGGGGCGCGGCCTCGGCGACCGCCCTGGCCGCCTCGCGCAGCCAGGACGGGCTCGCGCCGCCCGCCACGGACAGGACCGGCACTGCCACCGAGGCCAGCAGGTCGCGGGGGACCAGCCCGTCGCCCATCACCGCGTCGTCGTGGGCGAGCGTGGGCGCGATCGCCTCCATCCCCGCCCACATGGGTGACTGACGGGCGCTGGCGATCATCTGCGGCGCCAGCCCGGTCAGCAGCAGGAACAGCTCCACCGCGTCCCCGCGCCGGCCCTCGGCGAGCGCCGCGGTCAGCTCGGCGGTGTACTCGGCGCGCTCCCGCCCGCCGCCCTCGTACACGGCGAACGGCACCTCGTAGACGGCGACCTGCCGGACCGGCAGCCCGCCCGCCGCCGCCCGCAGGGCCAGCGCGCCGCCGGAGGAGACGCCGTACAGCGCCGCCTCGCCGCCCACCGCGTCGATCAGCGCCGCCAGGTCCTCGACCTCGCGTTCCACCGCGTAGGGCGCCGTGTCCCCGCTCCCGCCACGGCCCCGGCGGTCGTAGACGACGACGTCGAAGCGGTCCGACAGCGCCGCCGCCAGCGGCGCCAGCGTGGCGCCGGTCGACATCGCGCCGCTGACGAGGACGACGACCGGGCCCTGCCCGGTGCGGCGGTAGGCGAGGGAGGTGCCGTCACGCGAGACGGTCTTCTTGTCCATGCCCGACATGCCAGTCATGCCACTGAAGACTGCCACGCGGCGGCGGCCTCATCGGGTCACAACACCTCGACGTCGTAGAAGCACAGGTGGTCCCTGATCTCGGCGACACCCGGCTTCGGGTCGGGGTAGGCCCACACCAGGTCCGCCGCGCCGGGCAGGGACCAGTAGGACGCCGTGCCCTTGAAGGGGCAGTACGTGTGCGTGTCGGACGCCGCCAGGAGGTCGAGGCGTACGTCCTCGGGCGGCAGGTAGTAGCGCGGCGGGCACCCCGTCTCGCGCAGTACCAGGGCGCGGTCGCTCTCCGCGAGGACCTGGCCGTCGCGCACCACACGCACGCGTTCGCCGCTCTTGTCGATCGTGATCGTGTGTCCTTGGGTCATAGCCGGTACAGCGCCCGCAGGACCCCGCTTCTTCCCGCCCTCGGGGCCGGTGTCCCCGCCACGTACCGTGGGCGCATGAACATCTGCGTCTTCCTCTCCGCCGCCGATCTCGATGACCGTTACACCCGCCCCGCGCGGGAATTCGCCCGTCTCATCGGCAAGGGTGGCCACAGCCTGGTCTGGGGCGGATCCGACACCGGTCTGATGAAGGTGGTCGCGGACGGTGTGCACGAGGCGGGCGGCCGGCTGATCGGCGTGTCGGTCGACTTCCTGTCGGCGAAGGCGCGGCCCGGCGCGGACGAGATGGTGATCGCCCGTGACCTCGCCGAGCGCAAGAGGCTGCTCCTGGAGAAGGCCGACGCCGTCGTGATCATGGTGGGCGGTACCGGCACGCTCGACGAGGCCACCGAGATCCTGGAGCTGAAGAAGCACGGCCGGACCGAGAAGCCGGTGGTGCTGCTGAACAGCGACGGCTTCTACGACGGCCTCAAGCAGCAGTTCCGCCGGATGGAGGAGGACCGTTTCCTGCCCCGGCCGCTCGCCGAGCTGGTGTTCTTCGCCGAGGAGCCCGCGGGCGCGATGACGTATCTGGAAGAGGCGCTGCGCACCGGCTGAACCGGTGGTGCGAGCATGGCGGGCATGGCTACTCATGTGATCACCGGGGCCGGCTCCGGCATCGGCGCGGCCGTCGCCCGCCGCCTGCACGCGCGCGGGGACGAGCTCGTGCTGCACGCGCGCGACGCCGGGCGGGCCAAGGAACTGGCCGCCTCGTTCCCCGGCGCCCGGACGCTGGTCGGCGACCTGGCCGAACCCGAACGGCTGAGCTGGGCGTTCTCCCACCAGACGCTGCCCGACCGGGTGGACTCCCTGCTCCACATCGCGGGCGTGGTCGACCTCGGCCCGGTCGGTGAACTCACCCCGAAGACCTGGCGCCACCAGCTCGACGTCAATCTGATCGCCCCCGCGGAAATGACCCGCCACTTCCTGCCCCAGCTCCGCGCCTCGCGCGGCCACGTGGTGTTCGTCAACTCGGGCGCGGGCCTGAGCGCCCACGCCGACTGGTCCGCGTACGCCGCCTCCAAGCACGGTCTGAAGGCGCTGGCGGACTCGCTGCGCCACGAGGAGCACGGCAACGGGGTCCGGGTCACCTCGGTCTACCCGGGCCGCACCGCCAGCCGCATGCAGGCCAAGGTCCACCAGCAGGAGGGCAAGGAGTACGACCCCGGCAAGTGGATCGACCCCGAATCCGTCGCCACGACCATCGTCATGGCGCTCGACCTGCCGCGGGACGCGGAGGTCAACGACCTGACGGTGCGTCCGGGCCGGTGACGCGCGGCCGGCGGCGGTCCCGGGAGGCCGCCGCCCCCTGAGGCGGCCCCGACCCCGGCGGGTTGCGTAGGCTTCCCGGGTGAGCGACAACAGCCAGTTCAGGTTCGGCGCCGCCACCGGCGTCGGATCCATGCCCGGTGGGGACGCCCGGGAGGCCGTCAAGACCGTCACCGGCACCTTCGAGGACTTCCCCTTCCTGCCCGAGCTGCCCGCACGCGGCCCCGGCGCCGACATGATCGGGCGCACCGCGGGGATGCTCGTCGAGCTCTACGCGCGCGTGGAGCCCAGCGGCTGGCGGCTCGGGGACCGGCCGGGCCGGGACACCCGGCGGGCGAGGTCCTGGCTCGGGGAGGACCTCGACGCCCTGGAGGAGTACACCCAGGGGTACGAGGGTGCGCTGAAGGTGCAGGCGGTGGGGCCGTGGACGCTCGCAGCCGCCCTGGAGCTCAGGAACGGCGAGGCGGCCCTGTCCGACCCCGGCGCCTGCCGGGACCTGGCCGGTTCGCTCGCCGAGGGGCTGCGGCTCCATCTCGCGGAGGTGCGCCGGCGCGTTCCCGGCGCCCGGCTCGTCCTCCAGCTCGACGAACCGTCCCTGACCGCCGTCCTGCGCGGGCAGGTGCGGAGCGCCAGCGGTTACCGGACCCACCGCGCCGTCGACCGGCAGATCGTGGAGGCCACGCTCCGGGACGTCCTCGGGGCGCATGCCGAGGGGCCCGTCGTGGTCCATTCGTGCGCTCCGGACGTTCCGCTCGCCCTGCTGCGCCGCGCGGGTGCCGCGGCGGTCTCCCTCGACGTCTCGCTTCTCACCGAGCGTGACGACGAGGCGATCGGGGAGGCGGTCGAGGCGGGCACCCGGCTCCTCGCCGGTGTCGTCCCCGGCACGGACGGCCCGTTGTCAGACCCTGCCGGTAGCGTCATGGGTGTCAGGACGATGTGGCGCAGGCTGGGGCTGCGGCCGGAGCTTCTCGCCGAGGCGGTCACGGTCACCCCGGCGTGCGGACTCGCGGGCGCTTCCCCCGCGTACGCGCGCCAGGCGCTCGCCCACTGCGTCCGGGCGGCGAGATCGCTCGCGGACAACCCAGAGTAACGGGAGGACAACACGGTGGCCGGCGACAAGCAGCAAGCGGAGACAACGGTGCCCGCCGAGGCACGGGAGAAGCACGCGCGGCTCGCGGAGCAGGTCGAGGAGCACCGCTTCCGGTACTACGTCAAGGACGCTCCCGTCATCAGCGACGCCGAGTTCGACCAGCTGCTGCGCTCACTGGAGGCGCTGGAGGAGGAGTACCCGGAGCTGCGCACGCCCGACTCGCCGACCCAGAAGGTCGCCGTGGCGTACGAGACCGGCCTCGCCGAGGTCGAGCACCGTCAGCGGATGCTGTCCCTGGACAACGTCTTCGACGACGAGGGGCTCGCCGCCTGGATGGACCGGGTCGCCAAGGACGTCGGCACCACCGGACATCACTTCCTGTGCGAGCTCAAGGTCGACGGCCTCGCGGTCAACCTGACCTACGAGGACGGCAGGCTCACCCGCGCGGCCACCCGCGGCGACGGCCGCGTCGGCGAGGACATCACGCCCAACGTGATGACGATCGCCGAGATCCCGCACCGGCTGAACGGCGACCACGTGCCGGGCCTGGTGGAGATCCGCGGGGAGGTCTACTTCCCGATGGAGGCCTTCCAGGGCCTCAACGCCCGCCGTGTCGAGGCCGGCGAGAAGCCGTACGCCAACCCCCGCAACTCCGCCTCCGGTTCACTGCGCCAGAAGGACCCCAAGGTCACCGCGACACTGCCGCTGCACATGGTGGTCCACGGCATCGGCGCCCTGGAGGGGTTCGAGGGCCTCACCCGCCTCTCCGAGGCCTACGAACTGCTCAGGTCCTGGGGCCTGCCCACCTCCCGGCACAACAGGGTCGTCGACGACCTCGACGGCGTCCGCGCGTTCATCGCGCACTACGGCGAGAACCGCCACTCCGTGGAGCACGAGATCGACGGCGTCGTCGTCAAGCTCGACGAGATTCCGCTCCAGGGCCGGCTGGGCTCCACCTCCCGCGCGCCGCGCTGGGCGATCGCGTACAAGTACGCGCCGGAGGAGGTCAACACCAAGCTCGTCAACATCCGGGTGGGCGTGGGCCGGACCGGCCGGGTCACGCCGTACGCGCAGGTCGAGCCGGTCACGGTGGCCGGCTCCGAGGTCGAGTTCGCCACTCTGCACAACCAGGACGTCGTCAAGGCCAAGGGCGTGCTCATCGGCGACACGGTCGTGCTGCGCAAGGCCGGTGACGTCATCCCGGAGATCCTCGGGCCGGTCGTCGACCTGCGCGACGGCAGCGAGCGCGAGTTCGTGATGCCGTCCGAGTGCCCCGAGTGCGGTACGCCGCTCAGGCCGATGAAGGAGGGCGACGTCGATCTGCGCTGCCCCAACGCGCGTGCGTGCCCGGCCCAGTTGCGTGAGCGCCTGTTCTATCTGGCGGGGCGCAAGGCGCTGGACATCGAGCACTTCGGCTATGTCGCCGCGGCCGCCCTCACCAAGCCGCTGGAGCCCGCGGAGCCGCCGCTGAAGGACGAGGGCGACCTGTTCGACCTGACGGTGGAGCAACTGCTCCCCATCAAGGCCTACGTCCTCGACCAGGACAGCGGTCTGCCCAAGCGCGACCCGAAGACCGGCGAGGAGAAGGTCGTCACGGTCTTCGCCAACCAGCAGGGCGAGCCGAAGAAGAACGCGCTGGCGATGCTGGAGAACATCCGGGCCGCCAAGCAGCGCCCGCTCGCCCGCGTCCTCACCGGACTGTCGATCCGTCATGTCGGACCGGTCGCGGCCCAGGCGCTGGCCCGGGAGTTCCGCTCCGTCGACCGCATCGAGCAGGCCGCCCAGGAGGAGCTGGCGAACACGGAGGGCGTCGGCCCGATCATCGCCGCCTCGCTCAAGGAGTGGTTCGCCGAGGAGTGGCACCAGGAGATCCTGCGCAAGTGGCGCGAGGCCGGCGTCCGCATGGAGGAGGAGAGCTCCGGCGAGGACGAAGGCCCGCGCCCGCTCGAGGGGTTGACGGTCGTGGTGACCGGGACCCTGGAGCAGTTCACCCGCGACGGCGCCAAGGAGGCGCTGCAGACCCGTGGGGCGAAGGTGACCGGTTCGGTGTCGAAGAAGACCTCGTTCGTGGTGGTCGGCGACAACCCCGGTTCGAAATACGACAAGGCGATGCAACTCAAGGTGCCCGTGCTGAACGAGGACGGTTTCGGCGTCCTCCTGGAGCGCGGACCGGACGCGGCGGCCGAAGTCGCGCTTCCGGCCGACGAGTAGCGGTTGAACTCCGCCCGTTCGGCGCATACCAGATGCATACGGGCGGCCGGGGCGCATTCGGGCAACCGTCGACGACCGCTGCCCGTGGAAGCCTTCCGCGGCCTACTGTTGAGCTGTGCGCCCGCCGTGCCCAACCGCGGCCGGGGCATCCCCGTGCTCGTCAGGAGTACGTGGAAGGGTCTTTCAGCGCGGTGCCGTCCAGAGGTTGTGGGGCATCGGGCCGCGTGGCGTGGGCAACCGCCGGCTGTGAGAGGGACGGGAATGGAACCGACCGAGAGCGCCGCCCCGCACTCACGGCTGCGCCGGATGGCCGGCGCGTGGCGGGGGAGACGGGAGCGGACGCCGGCGCGTCCGGGCGCGACGGAGCACGCCGGACGCGTTGCGGGACAGTACACCGTCGCGCGCGCCCGCGCCTCCGCACACACGGCCGTCGAACGCTTCTCCGGACCGTCCGGCACCGAACCCGAACGGCACCCGTCCCGCTCCGTGTTGCCCGCGTCGATCGTCGCCGCTGCCGCGTCCGTGCTGGGCGTCGGCGTGTACCGGGCGTTCACCGACCAGCACGCGCTCTTCCCGTCCGGCACGGCCGGCTGGTGCCTGGCCCTGCTCACCGGCGTCATCGTCGGTCACCTGGTCATGCTCGGCCGGGCCCGCTGGTGGGGCGGCACCGGCTCCGGTGCCACCCTCACCGTCGCCGTGCTGCTGCTCTACGGCTGGGTGCCCGCAGGCATGGTCAGCCTCACCGTCGTCGTCCTGGTCGCGGCGGCCAGGCGCCACAGCTGGCGGCAGGGCGTGCTGCACGGGGCGGTGGACATCCTCGGTATCGGCGCCGGCGGCCTGGTGCTGGGCGCCTTCGGCCGCACACCGACCGTGGAGAGCCCCTGGAACCCGGCCGGCTGGACGACCTCCACCGTGGCCCCGGTCGTGCTGGCGGCGGGAGCCTACCTGCTCGTCACCCGCGGCCTGCTCTGGTTCGTGCACCACCTCCGCGGCCCCGGCGCGCCCACCGTCGCCCGCACTGCCGTGATCAGACAGGGCCTGGTCGCCGTCGCCCTGCTCGGCATCTCCCCGCTGGTCTGCGTCGTGGCCGTGGCCAAACCCGTCCTGCTGCCCCTGTTCGCCGTCCCGCTCATCGCCCTCGACTCCTCCCTGTGGATAGCCCGCGCCCGGGCCGAGGAGCAGCTCCGCGACCCGCTGACCGGACTGCCCAACCGGCAGTGGCTCCTGGAGCGCATCTGGACCGCCCTGGACGACGCCGAACGCATCGGTGCCCGGTCCGCGCTGATGCTGATCGACCTGGACCGGTTCCGTTCGGTCAACGACACCCTCGGTCATCTCGCCGGGGACCGGCTGCTGTTGCAGATCGCCGACCGGCTGCGGCAGGCGCTGCCGCGCGGGGCGGAGGCCGCGCGGCTCGGCGGAGACGAGTTCGCCGTGCTGCTGCCGGTCGCCGACTCCACGACGTCCGCGACCCGGATCGCGCGCGCCCTGGTCACCGTGCTCAGCTCCCCGCTCGACCTCGACGGGCTCACCCTGGTCCTGGAGGCCAGCGCGGGAGTCGCCGTCTTCCCCGACCACGCCCTGGACGCCGAAGGCCTGCTGCGCCGGGCGGACGTGGCGATGTACCAGGCCAAGCGGGACCGCACGGGCGTGGAGGTCTACGAGTCCAAGCGGGACTCCAACACCCCCGACCGGCTGGGGCTGCTGGGCGATCTGCGCCGTGCCCTCGACGCCCACGAGGTCCAGCTGCACTACCAGCCGAAGGTCCGCTTCGACGGGC
The DNA here is from genome assembly GCF_044743035.1 of Streptomyces sp. NPDC087787. Lineage (NCBI taxonomy): Bacteria > Bacillati > Actinomycetota > Actinomycetes > Kitasatosporales > Streptomycetaceae > Streptomyces > Streptomyces sp. NPDC087787. The sequence goes on along the minus strand of NZ_JBIUVQ010000023.1, from coordinate 53,368 downwards.
AGGTCGCGGGCCTGGAGGCGCTGGTCCGCTGGGTGCACCCCGAGCGCGGCAAGGTGCCGCCGGACGAGTTCATAGCGATCGCCGAGTCCTCGGGCCTGATGCCCCATCTGACGGAGTACGTGCTGGAGACCGCGCTCGCGCAGGTCGCCCGGTGGCGGGCCCAGGGCCTGTACGTGCCGGTCGCGGTCAACGTCTCCCCGCGCGATGTGCACATACCCGGGTTCGCCGGTTCTGTGGCCGCGCGGCTGGCCAGGCACGGCGTGCCGGCCGGAGCGCTCCAGCTGGAGATCACCGAGCACGTCCTGCTTGAGGACCCGCAGCGGGCCGCCGACACCCTTCACGCCCTGACGGGGCACGGCGTGAAGATGTCGCTGGACGACTTCGGCACCGGCTACTCCTCGCTGGTGCACCTGCGCCGGCTGCCGGTGAGCGAGCTGAAGATCGACCGCTCGTTCGTGGCCCGGCTGGCGGTCGACACGGAGGACGCCGAGATCGTGCGCTGCACCGTCGACCTCGCGCATTCCCTCGGTCTGCTGGTCGTCGCGGAGGGCGTCGAGGACGACGAGACCTGGGAGCGGCTGCGGGACCTCGGCTGCGACGCCGTACAGGGCTGGCTCGTCGCGGCCGCGATGCCGCCGGAGGAGACGACGGCGTGGCTGCGGGCGCGCGGGTCGCGCGGCTGGCAGCGGCCCGCCGCGGCGCTGCCCGCGGCGGCGGCCGACGAGTGACGATCCCTGTCACTCCGGGCGTCGAGCGCTTCGCGTACTTCCGCCACCTCCCGCGCGTCCGCCCGGGCGAGGCCGCCCCGGAGAGCCTGCCGGAGGCGCAGGACCCGTACGACAGCCACTTCCTGAGCGGTCGCGCCGGGGACGCGCGGCGCTGGACGCCGGCCCCGCGCGGCGCCGTCCGGGAAACCGTTTCACGGCCACCCCGCCCGGCCCCATAGGATTGGGCCAAAGCACACACACTCACCCCAGAGGATCGCTGCATGCCTGGCATCACGCGCGAGGAGGTCGCCCACCTCGCCCGGCTGGCGCGTCTGGAGCTGAAGCCCGAGGAACTAGACCACCTCGCGGGACAGCTCGACGACATCATCGGCGCGGTGGCCCGCGTCAGCGAGGTCGCCGACCAAGACGTACCGCCGACCTCCCACCCGCTGCCGCTGACCAACGTCATGCGCGCGGACGAGGTCCGTCCGTCGCTCACCTCCGAGCAGGCGCTCTCCGGCGCCCCGGCCCAGGAGCAGCAGCGTTTCAAGGTGCCGCAGATCCTGGGCGAGGAGTGAGAGCCGTGACGGACATGAACAGCATCATCAGGCTCACCGCCGCCGAGACCGCCGAGAAGATCGCCTCCGGCGAGCTCACGGCCGTCGAGGTCGCCGAGGCGCACCTGGCCCGGATCGAGGCCGTCGACGAGAAGGTGCACGCCTTCCTGCACGTCGACCGCGAGGGCGCGCTCGCGCAGGCCCGCGCCGTCGACGCGAAGCGCGAGCGCGGCGAGAAGCTCGGCCCGCTGGCCGGCGTGCCGCTCGCGCTCAAGGACATCTTCACCACCGAGGGCGTGCCGACCACGGTCGGCTCCAAGATCCTCGAGGGCTGGATCCCGCCCTACGACGCGACGCTCACCAAGCGGCTGAAGGACGCCGACGTGGTGATCCTCGGCAAGACCAACATGGACGAGTTCGCCATGGGGTCCTCCACCGAGAACAGCGCCTACGGGCCCACCGGCAACCCCTGGGACCTCACCAGGATCCCCGGCGGCTCCGGCGGCGGTTCGAGCGCCGCGCTCGCCTCCTACCAGGCCCCGCTCGCCATCGGCACCGACACCGGCGGCTCCATCCGCCAGCCGGCCGCCGTCACCGGCACGGTCGGCGTGAAGCCGACGTACGGCGCGGTCTCCCGCTACGGCATGGTCGCCTTCTCCTCCTCCCTCGACCAGGGCGGCCCCTGCGCCCGTACGGTCCTGGACGCGGCCCTGCTGCACGAGGTGATCGCCGGGCACGACCCGCTCGACTCCACCTCCATCGACGAGCCGGTCCCGCCGGTCGTCGAGGCCGCCCGCAACGGCAGCGTCGCCGGCATGCGCGTCGGTGTCGTCAAGCAGTTCCGCGGCGAGGGCTACCAGGCCGGCGTCATCCAGCGGTTCGACGAGTCCGTCGAGCTGCTCAAGGAGCTGGGCGCCGAGATCGTCGAGCTGGACTGCCCGTCCTTCGACCTGGCGCTGTCGGCGTACTACCTGATCGCGCCGTCCGAGTGCTCGTCCAACCTGGCCCGCTTCGACGGCCTGCGTTACGGCCTGCGCACCGGCGACGACGGCACGCACTCCGCCGAGGAGGTCACCTCCCTCACCCGTGAGGAGGGCTTCGGTGCCGAGGTCAAGCGCCGGATCATGCTCGGCACGTACGCGCTGAGCTCCGGCTACTACGACGCCTACTACGGCAGCGCCCAGAAGGTCCGCACCCTGATCAAGCGGGACTTCGACAAGGCGTTCGAGCAGGTCGACGTGATCGTCTCCCCGACGACCCCGACCACCGCCTTCGCGATCGGCGAGCGCGCCGACGACCCGATGGCGATGTACCTCGCCGACCTGTGCACCATCCCGACCAACCTGGCGGGCAACGCGGCCATGTCGCTGCCCTGCGGTCTCGCCCCGGAGGACAACCTCCCGGTGGGCCTGCAGATCATCGCCCCGGTGATGAAGGACGACCGGCTGTACAAGGTGGGTGCCGCCGTCGAGGCCGCCTTCGTGGAAAAGTGGGGTCACCCGCTGCTCGAGGAGGCTCCGTCGCTGTGAGTAAGGCACTCGCCAAGGCCAAGGGCTTCAAGAAGTCCAAGTCCGGCACGTACCTGTCCATGGCCACCACCGCGTTCGGCGCGGTCGGTGTCGCCAAGCAGATCAAGAAGGCCCGCGCCGAGCACGACACGCTGCGCCTGATCGACGCCACCGTGTCCGCCGTCGCGATCGTCACCGGCCTCGCCATCCTCTACCGCGAGCTGAAGCGGCTGGGCGACGACGACGTCCTGCTGGGCTGAGAGGGAAGTTTTCACCGTGACCACCACGACCGACCTGGTGTCGTACGAGGACGCGCTGGCGTCGTACGACCCCGTCATGGGCCTCGAGGTCCATGTCGAACTCGGCACCGCCACCAAGATGTTCTGCGGCTGCTCGACCGCGCTCGGCGCCGAGCCGAACACCCAGACCTGCCCGACCTGCCTCGGCATGCCCGGCGCGCTCCCGGTCGTCAACGCGACCGGCGTGGAGTCCGCCATCAAGATCGGCCTCGCGCTGCACTGCGAGATCGCCGAGTGGTGCCGCTTCGCCCGGAAGAACTACTTCTATCCGGACATGCCGAAGAACTTCCAGACCTCCCAGTACGACGAGCCGATCGCCTTCAACGGCTACCTCGACGTGCAGCTCGAGGACGGCGAGACCTTCCGCGTGGAGATCGAGCGCGCCCACATGGAGGAGGACACCGGCAAGTCGACGCACGTCGGCGGCGCCACCGGCCGCATCCACGGCGCGTCCCACTCGCTCCTCGACTACAACCGCGCCGGCATCCCGCTGATCGAGATCGTCACCAAGCCGATCACCGGCGCCGGCGAGCGGGCCCCGGAGGTGGCCAAGGCCTACGTCCGCGAGCTGCGCGAACTCATCCGGGCCCTCGGCGTGTCCGAGGCCCGGATGGAGATGGGCCAGATGCGCTGCGACGTCAACCTGTCGCTGATGCCCAAGGACGCCGACAAGTTCGGCACCCGCTCCGAGACGAAGAACGTCAACTCGCTGCGGTCCGTGGAGCGCGCGGCCCGCTTCGAGATCCAGCGCCACGCCGCCGTGCTGAACGGCGGCGGCACGGTGATCCAGGAGACCCGCCACTTCCACGAGGACACGGGGTCCACGACCTCCGGCCGCGTCAAGGAGGAGGCCGAGGACTACCGGTACTTCCCCGAGCCGGACCTGGTCCCGGTGGCGCCCTCGCGCGAGTGGGTCGAGGAGATCCGCGCCGCGCTGCCCGAGCTGCCGCTGGTGCGCCGCAACCGGCTCCGCGAGGAGTGGGGCGTCTCGGCCACCGAGATGCAGGCCATCCTCAACGCCGGTGCCCTGGACCTCATCGTCGCCACGATCGACGCGGGCGCGGACGCCGCCTCCGCCCGCAAGTGGTGGATGGGCGAGCTGGCGCGTGCCGCCAACGAGTCCGGCAAGGCGCTGGACGAGCTGTCGATCACGCCGGCGCAGGTGGCCCGGGTCACCGAGCTGGTCGCCGGGGGCGAACTGAACGACAAGCTGGCCCGCCAGGTCATCGAGGGCGTCCTCGCCGGCGAGGGCACCCCGGACGAGGTCGTCGACAAGCGCGGCCTGAAGGTGGTCTCCGACGAGGGCGCGCTGACCGCCGCCGTCGACGAGGCCATCGCCGGCAACCCGGGCGTCGCGGACAAGATCCGCGGCGGCAAGGTGGCCGCGGCCGGCGCCCTGGTCGGCGCGGTCATGAAGGCCACCCGCGGCCAGGCCGACGCGGCCCGCGTCAAGGAGCTGATCCTGGAGAAGCTCGGCGTCGAGGGCTGAGCCCGCGAACCGTCTCGGGGGGTGCACCGGTTCCGGTGCACCCCCCGCGTCATGCCCGCGCGGGGTCCGCGGCCCACCCCCCGTCGGTGCCGCCGGACGGAGGCGCTACGCTCGCGCGCCATGAGTGGACGCGCCGATTCCAGAACGCACCCCGAGATATCCGGGGCCGACGACATCGAGGCGCCCGGACCGCAGGACCACCCCGAGGGCGACGTCGACGTGGGCGAGGGCGATGCGGTGGACGAGGACGGCGCCGGGGCCGCCGCCGTAGACGGTGCCGGGAGCGACGCCGAGGGCGAGGACGAACCGGAGGACCCCGCCGAGGTCGCGCGCCGTGCCCGGTGGACCGCTGCCGGCACCGGGGCCCTGCTGACGCTCGCCGGACTCGCCGCCTCGCTGCTGCGGCTGTCCGCGGCCTCCGCGCTCGTCCCGGCCGCCTACGCCGCGGGCGCCGCCGTCTGCGCCGTGGCGGCCCTCATCGGCGCCCGGGGACGCACCCGGCGGGCGCTGTGGCTGCTGATCGCCGGGACGATGGTGATGGCGCTCGGCGACCAGCTCGACTGACCGTGCGGTGGACCGGCGGTGGACCGGCGGTGTAGCGGCGATGGATTCGCGAGGGCCGCGCGGCAAACGTCCGGCGGGGCGACGGAGTCCCTCCGATTGTCCTGTGAATTGGGTCGCACTGATGTGAATCGTCCCACGAACGGGTTAAACGATCATTTTTGCCTGCAAGAGTGGCTTCAGATTGCTCATGCGTTCTTTGCGGGCCGTTCCGATCACGGATGTCTGTTCCCGGTCAAAGATCCACAAATCACCCTGGGAGCACGTTCGTGGCAGCCCTAGCGCGCTGGTGTGTCCGGCACCGCCTCGTCGTCGTACTGCTCTGGCTGCTCGCCTTCGGCGGGATCACCGCGGCCGCCTCGGTCACCGGCTCCGCCTACTCCAACGACTACGAGGTCCCCGGCACCGAGTCGGGACGCGCCACCCAGCTGCTCAAGGAGGGCTTCCCGGGACTCGGCGGCGACAGTGACACGGTCGTCTGGCACACCGCGTCCGGCACGGTGCGCGCCCCGGACGTCGAGCAGACGATGACCCGCACCCTGGACAGGATCGCCGCGCTGCCCCAGGTGGCGTCCGTGGCCAGTCCCTACACGGACCAGGGCGCCCAGGGCTCCGACCGGATCAGCCACGACGGGCGCACCGCGTACGCCACCGTCACCTTCACCCGCCCGTCCCAGGACATCACCAAGCCCCAGGCCGAGGCCGTGGTCGAAGCGGCCAAGGCGGCCGGCACCGACGGGCTCCAGGTGGAACTCGGCGGCAGCGCGATCAGCCTCACCGCGGCCTCCGGCGACCACACCGCCGAGATCGTAGGCGTGCTCGTCGCCGCCGGGGTGCTGCTCATCGCCTTCGGCTCGCTCGCCGCGGCCGTGCTGCCCATCGCCAGCGCGCTGCTGAGCGTGGGCACCGCGCACGCCGCCATCGGCCTCCTCGGGCACGCCATGACGGTCGCCGACTTCGCGCCCATGCTGGGCATGCTGATCGGCCTCGGCGTCGGCATCGACTACGCGCTGTTCATCGTCACCCGGCACCGGCGCGGGCTGAAACGCGGGCTCACCCCCACGGAGGCGGTCACGAACGCCGTCGCCACCACCGGACGCGCCGTCGTCTTCGCGGGCGCCACGGTGTGCATCGCCCTGCTCGGCATGCTCATCCTCAGACTGGGCTTCCTCAACGGCGTGGCGATCGCCGCCTCCCTGACCGTCGTCCTCACCGTCGCCGCCTCGGTGACCCTGCTGCCCGCGCTGCTGTCCTTCGTCGGCCCGCGGGCCCTCAGCCGCCGCGAACGGCGCCGGCTGGCCGAGCACGGGCCCGAACCAGAGGTGCCCACAGGGTTCGCCGCCCGCTGGTCGGCCTTCGTCGAACGCCACCCCAAGGCGCTCGGCGTCGTGGCCCTCGCCGTCATCACCGTGCTGGCGCTGCCCACGCTCTCCCTGCATCTCGGCACCTCCGACCAGGGCAACGACCCCGGCACCTCGACCACCCGGAAGGCGTACGACCTCGTCGCCGAGGGTTTCGGGCCGGGCGTCAACGGGCCGCTCACCCTGGTGACCCGGGTGGACGGGGCCGAGGGCAGACTCGCCCTGGACAACCTCGACACCACCCTGCGCGGCACCGAGGGCGTCGCCGCGGTGACTCCGGCGACCTACAACTCCAGCGGCACCGTCGCCTATCTGACCGTGGTTCCCGACTCCGCGCCGCAGTCCCAGCGCACCAGCGACCTCGTCCAGCGGCTGCGCACCGATGTGCTGCCGCGCGCCGAGACCGGCACCGCGCTCGACCTGCACGTCGGAGGGGTCACCGCCGGATACGACGACTTCGCCGGCGTGATCATCGGCAGACTGCCGCTGTTCGTCGGCGTGGTGGTCGGCCTCGGCTGCGTCCTGCTGCTGCTCGCCTTCCGGTCCCTCGGCATCCCGCTGAAGGCCGCCGCGATGAACATAGCCGCCGTCGCCGCCGCGTTCGGCGTCGTCGTCACGATCTTCCAGTGGGGCTGGGGCAGCGAGTTCCTCGGCCTCGGCCGGGCGGGACCGATCGAGCCCTTCCTGCCCGTGATCATGGTCTCGGTGCTCTTCGGGCTCTCCATGGACTACCAGGTCTTCCTGGTCAGCCGGATGTACGAGGAGTGGCTGGAGACCGGCGACAACCGGCGGGCCGTCCGCGTCGGCCTCGCCGAGACCAGCCGGGTGATCAACTCCGCCGCGGTCATCATGATCTCGGTCTTCCTCGCCTTCGTGCTCAGCGGCGACCGCGTGATCGCCATGTTCGGCATCGCGCTCGCCTCCGCCGTCGCCCTCGACGCCTTCGTGCTGCGCACCCTGCTCGTGCCCGCCCTGATGCACCTGCTCGGCCGCGCCAACTGGTGGCTGCCGCGCCGGCTCGACCGCGTACTGCCCCGGATCAGCATCGAGCCGCCCGAGTGCCGCGCCGCGCACGAGAGGCTCACGGACGTCGTGGGCGAACTGGCGAAGGAGACGCGGCAGGACGTACGCGACACCCCTGCGTGACGGAGCCGAACCGCGTCCCCGGAGCCGTGGCGCGCCGGAGCGGTCGGTGCCCGCCCCCGAGCGGCGTGAGGCACGCGCGCGAGGGTCACTGAGACGGCCGGGGCTCCGCCGTCCGCGCCTTACGCCGGTCCCGGCCGGGTCGTGGCCGCCTTACCCGTCCCGCCCGGTGCCTTAGACCCGCCGCGGCCCGCCGCACACGCGCCTAAGGCACCCCGCACGGGGAAGATGCGGCACTCTCCCGATGTGGCCGCACCCCCTGGGAGACGACAGTGGAGGCATCGCGGAAAGCGACGCCGGAACCACCGCTCACCAGGGAGACACCGTGTTCCACTACGAACTGCACCTGCTCCGCTCCGCCGAACTCGGCCGCATCGCCGAGCGGGACCGCCTGGTCCGTGCGTTCCTGCGCGCCCGCCGTGCCGCCCGCCGCTCGGCCGGTGGACGGACCGCCGAGGCGGAGCCCCATACCCACCGCCCGCACCGGCACCGGTTCACCCGAGCGGCGTGAACACGGGCCGGCGGGATCCCGGCGGTCAGGAAGGTCCCGGCTCCACGGGGGTGGACCGGGGCCTTCCGCCCGCCGCGCGGAAAACGGGTGCCGCGCCGCCGGACCCGCGTGCGATGCTCGGGCATGTGGAGACCAGGTCCGTCAGTCCCGTGTTCGTCGGCCGCGCCGACGAGTTGAGCACGCTGCACGACGCGCTCGCCCGCGCGGCCCGGGGAGAGCCGCAGGCCCTGCTGCTCGGCGGTGAGGCGGGCGTCGGCAAGACCCGCCTGGTCGAGGAGTTCGCCGGCGCCGCCGCGCGCGCCGGCGCCGTCGTGGCACTCGGCGGCTGTGTGGAGATGGGCGCCGACGGACTGCCGTTCGCCCCCTTCTCCGCCGCCCTGCGCGCCCTGCGCCGTGAACTGCCCGGCGAACTCGCCGCCGCGGCCGCCGGACAGGAGGAGGAACTCGCCCGGCTGCTGCCGGAACTCGGCGAGCCGGCCCCCGCCCGAGGCACCGGCCGGCACGACGAGGAGGGCATGGCCCGCCTCTTCGAACTCACCGCCCGCCTGCTGGAGCGCGTCGCCGCCGACCACACCGTCGTCGTCGCCCTCGAGGACCTGCACTGGGCCGACGCCTCCACCCGGCACCTGCTCGCCTACCTCCTGCGCACCCTGCGCACCGGCCGCCTCGTCGTCCTGGCCACCTACCGCTCCGACGACATCCACCGCCGCCACCCGCTACGGCCGTTGCTCGCCGAACTCGACCGGCTCCGCACGGTCCGCCGCCTCGAACTCGCCCGCCTCACCCGGCAGGAAGTGGGCCGGCAGATCGCCGGCATCCTCGCCACCGAACCGGACCCGGCCCAGGTCGACGAGATCTTCGAACGCTCCGACGGCAACGCCTTCTTCGTCGAGGAACTCGCCGTCGCCGCTCACGAGGGCTGCCGCACCAGCCTCAGCGACTCCCTGCGCGACCTGCTGCTCGTCCGGGTCGAGACGCTGCCCGAGCCCGCCCAGCGGATCGTCAGGATCGCCGCCGAGGGCGGGTCGACCGTCGAGCACCGGCTGCTCGCGGCCGTCGCCCGGCTCGCCGAGGACGACCTCATCGAGGCGCTGCGGGGCGCCGTGAACGCCAACATCCTCATCGCCGCCCCGACCGGGGACGGCTACCGCTTCCGGCACTCCCTGGTGCGAGAGGCCGTCGGCGACGACCTGCTGCCCGGCGAGCGCACCCGTCTCAACCGCCGCTACGCCGAAGTCCTGGAGGCCGACCCCACCCTCGTGCCGTGCGACGAGCGGGTCACCCGGCTGGCCAGCTACTGGTACCACGCCCACGACCCGGCCAAGGCCCTGCCCGCCGTCCTCGACGCCTCCGTCGCGGCCCGCGCCCGCCACGCCTACAGCGAGCAACTGCGGCTGCTGGAAAGGGCGATGGAGCTGTGGGACGCCGCACCGGAAGAGGTACGGGCCCGGCTGCGGCCCGCCGACTGCACCGAGATCTACCCGCCCTGCGGCGGCGATCCGGCGACCACCCCGCTGACCTTCCTCGACCTGATGGCCGAGGCCGCCGTCGCGGGCCGCTTCTGCGGGGAGCGGGACCGCGCCCTGAAGATCATCAAGCGGGCGCTGCGCCTCGTGAAGGACGACGACCCCCTGCGCGCCGCCTGGTTCTGGATCCAGCGCTCCAAACTGGTCCAGGCGAAGGCCCACGGCGACGGATGGCAGGAACTGGGCACCGCGCAGGACCTCGTGCGCGGGCTGCCGCCGTCCGAGGTCCACGCGGAGGTGCTGGCCAACGTCGCCCAGTGGTCCATGGTCCACGTGCCGGGCCCCGACGCCCTCTCCGCCGCCGAACGGGCCGTGGAGTACGCCCGCATGGTCGGCGCCCGCGAGATCGAGATGACCGCGCGGCTCACCCTGGGCGGCCTCATGGTCCAGGCCGGCGACGTCGAGGCGGGCCTCGCCGAAATGTACGAGGTCAACAGGCGCACGGTCGGCGACCGCATGGCCGCCGTCGCCGGCCGCTCCTACGTCAACCTGCCCTCCGAGCTGGAGTCCGTCGGCCGCTCCCGCGAGGCCGTGCCGCTCATGGAACAGGGCATCGCCTTCACCCGGCGCTTCGGCCTGCTGGACAGCGAGGCCTGGGTGTGGGGCAACCTCGCCGAGTCGCTGTTCTCCCTGGGGCGTTGGGAGGAGGCCGCCGAGGCCGCCTCCCGGTCCCGCCGGGTGGGCCAGAGCGCCAAGCCGCGCGGCTTCCATGCCCGCGTCCGCGCCGAACTCGCCCTCGAACGCGGCGACCTGACCGAAGCCTCGGGCCAACTGAGCGACGCCCTCGACAACTTCGGTGCCCACGACAACGCGCCCCAGCACGCCCTGCCGCTCGCCCGCATCGCCATCGCGGTCGCCGCGGGCGAGGGCCGCCTGCTGGACGCCCGCGCCGAACTCCAGCGCGTCCTGGACGACGGCTTCCCGCCCGGCACCCAGCGCTACGGCTGGCCGCTGCTGCTCACCGCCGCCACGGTGGAGACCCGCGCGGCAGGGCTGCCCGTCGCCGGTCCCGGACGCGCCGAGACCCTGGAGCTGATCCGGGGCGCCGCCAAGTCGCTGACCACCAACGTCCCCGTCTGGCAGGCGTACGAACGCTGGGTGCGCGCCGAACTGCTGCACGCCGAGGGCCGCGGCTGCCCGGAGGAGTGGGCCGGGATCGTCGCCGCCTTCGAGACGCTGGAGCGCCCCTACGACCTCGCCCGCGTCCGCTGCCGCCTCGCCGAGGTCCTGCTCGGCACCGACGAGGCCCAGCGGGACCGGGCCACCGAGCTGTTGCGCCTGGCGCACGCCGTCGCCGAGCACCTGCGCGCCCGCCCGCTCGCCGACTCCGTCTCCCTGCTGGCCCGGCGCGCCCGCCTCGCCCTGACCGGCGCTCCGCAGCACCCCTCCGATTCCGCCGACCCCGTCGAGTCCCTGGGCCTGACCGGCCGGGAACGCGACGTCCTGCGGCTGGTCTCCGCCGGCCGCACCAACCGGCAGATAGCCGAGGAACTGTTCATCTCGCCGAAGACGGCCAGCGTCCACGTTTCCAACATCCTGGCCAAAATGGGTGTTTCGGGCCGCGGGGAGGCGGCGGCACTGGCCCACCGGCTGGGCATGTTCCCCCCCGGGGCCGAGGACCGGCTGGTCGCGGGCTGACGGCAAGGCACCGACCGGGAGGGAAGTCGTGTTCAACGTTTTCGAGGAACTGTTCGCGCCCGGCCGCAAGCACACCCGGGACGAGCAGAACCGGCTGGAGCTGACCCGGGAGGACGTCGGGGACAACGATCCCGGGCGCGGGCCGATCGACCTCGCCTCCGGGAAAGGTCGTCGTACGTCCGCCCGAGCCTCCCGTGGAGGAGGCCGAAACCGGCCGGGAGTGAGGGCCGGGCCAGGGCCTGGGGTCGGGGGGCGGTGGTTACTTCACCTCCAGTTCCAGGATCCGGTCGTCGGCCTTCTTCGGAGTGCCGCGGCCGTCGGTGTTGCTGGTGATCAGCCAGAGCTTGTCGCCGCCCGCCGAGGCCACCGTGCGCAGACGGCCGTAGGTACCGGTCAGGAAGGCCTCGGGGGCCGCCGAGAGCTCGGTGCCGCGCAGGGGGATGCGCCACAGGCGCTCGCCCTTCAGGCTCGCCATCCAGATGGAACCCCGGGCGTAGGCGATGCCGCTGGGGGAGGCCACGTCCGTGTGCCACTGGGTCACCGGGTTGTGGAACATCGGATCGCTCGACCTGCCCTCCGCGTCCGGCCAGCCGTAGTTGTCGCCGGGCTTGATCGCGTTCAGCTCGTCCCAGGTGTCCTGGCCGAACTCCGAGGCGAAGAGACGCTGCTTGCCGTCCCAGGCCAGGCCCTGCACATTGCGGTGGCCGTACGAATACACGGGGGAGTCGGGGAACGGGTTGCCCGGGGCGGGCCGGCCGTCCGGGGTCAGCCGCAGGATCTTGCCGCCCAGGGACGTCCTGTCCTGGGCCAGGCCCCGGTCACCGGTCTCGCCCGTGCCCGCGTAGAGCATCCTGTCGGGGCCGAAGGCGATGCGGCCGCCGTTGTGGATGACCCCCTTGGGGATGCCCTTGAAGATCGTGTCGGGTGCGCCCAGTTGCATACCGGGCGGCTTCCTGTCGTCGTACAGCATCCGGGCGATGCGGTTGTCCGAGGCAGAGGTGAAGTAGGCGTAGATCATGTGGTCGGAGGCGTAGTCCGGGGAGAGCGCCATGCCCAGCAGCCCGCCCTCGCCCTCCGGAGACACCCCGGACACCTTGCCCAGCTCGGTCTTCCGGCCCGTTCTTTCGTCGATCCGCGTGATCGTGGCCCGGTCGCGGGAGGAGACGAGGAGACCACCGCCGGGAAGCGGGGCCAGTCCCCATGGGCTGTTCAGGCCCTCCGCGACCGTGCGCAGGACCTTCACCGAGCCCTTGGCCGGCGGCGCGGTCTCCGTGGAGGCCTGCCCGGAGGGCGAGGCCACCGCGGTCGTACGACCGGGTGCCGCGCCGTTCCCACCGGCCGAGGAGGCTCCGGAGGAGCAGCCGGCCGTCAGCAGCAGGGCGGCTGCCAGCACGCCCGTCACAGCTCGAAGTTGCACGATCTTCGTCCCTTCACGCGGCGGCTTCCACCTGTCTTACCCCGCGAACGCCTCCCAGGCTCCCGATCACCGAAAATCCCACCCGCGGTGGACGGTCCGGGGCCCGGCTCAGTCCCACGAACCCCGGGCCGGTGGCAGACGGCTCAGTTCCGTCAGGTCGTCGGGGGTCAGCCGCAGCCCCGCCGCGTGCGCGTTCTCCGCGACCCAGCGCTCCTGCTTGGTCCCGGGGACCGGGATCACGTGGCGGCCCTGGGCCAGGACCCAGGCCAGGGCCACCTGGGCGGGGGTGACGTCCTCGCCGTGGCGGGCGGCCGTACGCCGCAGGCCGGCCACGATCGGCTGGTTCGCGGCCATCATCTCGGCGGTGAAACGGGGGTGCCGGGCCCGCACGTCGTCCGGCTCGAACCCCTGGCCGGGGGTGAGCGTGCCGGTCAGGAAGCCGTTGCCCAGCGGCATCGCCGCCAGGAAGCCGACCCCGCGCTCCGCGCACCACGGCAGCAGCGACTCCAGCGCCTGAGGCGACCACACCGACAGCTCCGCCTGCACCGCACTGACCGGGAAGACCTGCTGCACCCGCTCGAGCTGCCGGATCGTTCCGTCGTGCAGCCGCGCACCGGACCGGCGCCGGCCGCGCGCTCCGACCGCGCACAGGCCGAGCGCCCGCACCTTCCCGGCCCGCACGAGCTCCGCCATCGCCCCCCAGGTCTCCTCGACCGGGACCTCGGGATCGGCACGGTGCAACTGGTAGAGGTCGATCACGTCCGTCTGGAGCCGTCTGAGCGAGGCGTCGCACGCCCGCCGCACATAGCCGGGGCGGCCGTTGGCCACGATGTGCTGGTCGCCCACCAGCAGACCGACCTTCGTCGAGACGAAGGCGTCGGCCCGCCGCTCCTTCAGCACCCGTCCCAGCAGCAGCTCGTTGGTGAACGGGCCGTACATGTCGGCCGTGTCCAGGAGCGTCGAGCCCAGGTCCAGCGCCCGGTGCACGGCCCTGAGCGACTCCGCGCCCCGGTGCCGCGACGTGCTGTACGCCCAGTTCATCGGCATGCACCCCAGTCCGACGGCCCCCACCGCGAGTGCCGCCGCGCCGATCGTCCTGCGCTCCACTTGGCCGTAACCCTCCCTCTCTCGGGGCCCACCAACCTAACCTCTGGCGCCGCACGCCCCTGGCATAGCCTCCTGAGCATGACTGCTGACGTATGGCTGCCCATTCCGCCGGACGAGATCGCGGGGCTTCCGCAGGGGCCCTCCTACCGTTTCTGGGACGGCGCCGAGGAGTTCCCGGCGGACCCCGCCGACTGCGTCTTCTACGTCGTGCCGTACATGAGGCCAGGAGGTGTCGGTCTGCGCCCGATGCCCCAAATGAGTTCCGTACGGGTCGTGCAGACGCTGTCCGCCGGCACCGACCAGGTGGAGCCGGGCCTGCGGCACCTGCCGCCGGGTGTCCGGCTGTGCAACGCGCGCGGAGTGCACGAGGCGAGTACCGCCGAGCTCGCCCTGACGCTCGTCCTGGCCTCGCTGCGCGGCGTACCCGAGTTCGTCCGGGCCCAGGACCGGGGCGAGTGGGGCGGAGGCTTCCACCCCGCCCTCGCCGACAAGAACGTCCTCATCGTCGGGTACGGCTCGATCGGGGCCGCCATCGAGGACCGGCTCGTGCCCTTCGAGGTCGCGCGGGTGGCGCGCGTGGCGCGCTCCGCGCGCACCACGGAGCGCGGTCCGGTGCACCCGCTCACCGATCTTCACGCCCTGCTGCCCCAGGCCGATGTCGTCGTCCTGTCCACGCCCTTGACGGAGTCCACGCGCGCACTGGTGAACGCGGACTTCCTGGCGCGGATGAAGGACGGCGCGCTGCTGGTGAATGTCGCGCGCGGCGCCGTGGTCGACACCGAGGCGCTGCTCACCGAGCTGGACAGCGGCCGCCTGACCGCCGCCCTCGACGTCACCGATCCCGAGCCGCTGCCCTCGGACCACCCCCTGTGGCGCGCTCCGGGCGTGCTGATCAGCCCGCACGTCGGCGGCCCCACATCCGCCTTCCGGCCGCGCGCCGAGCGCCTTCTGACGGACCAGTTGCGCCGTTTCGTGAACCGGGAGCCGCTCGCCAACGTGGTCCTCACAACGGGCACGGCAAGCGCCTGATCCGCTTCGGGTACGGTGCGCGATCCTCCGGACGCGTTCCGTACCCGCATCCGCGCTGGTCGTCACGGAGCGTAGGTGAACTATGTCCCTGAGTGACGAGTCTGGTGTATCGTCCCGACGGGGGCTGCGCCGCGCACCGTTCGGCGCCGGGGATGGACATTTCAGACTGCGAGGGGGGCGACGGGCGATGCACGGCCTATGGACGAACGATCCGACGCGGCGGGGACGCCACCGGCGGCCCTGGCGCACGGCCGCGCGCAGACGCGGCCACCACAGCTACCACACCCATCACCACCACAGGCCCGGCGGCCGCCGGAGGCATGCCCACCCGGCGCACCGGAAGCCGGGGGACCCGGCCGCGCGGACCGGGAGGTCCCGGTGAGCCCTCCACCGCCTGCCATGACCGCGTTCGACGGCGCGCTGCGGACGCCGCCCACGCCGGGGGTGCTGCTGTCCCGGCCGGCGGCCGCCGACTGCCGTCCGAGACTGGCCCCGCAGCTTCTGCTGGCACTGGTGTGCGCGGGATACGCCATCGGTGCCGCCTGCGGCTGGGGTTCCAGCAAGGTCGCCCTGTTCATGGGCGACTTCGGGCTGAGCGCCGCGGCCGGCACCGCCGCCGTCTCGTGCGCGCTGTACGCCCGCGGCCGCCACGTCCGCTTTCGAACCGCCTGGCTGCTGTTCGCCCTCTCCTCGGCGATGGCGGCCCTGGGCAACTCGGTCTGGGGGTGGTACGAGGTCGTCCTCGGCACGTCCGTCCCCAGTCCCAGCTACGCCGACCTGTTCTTCCTGTGCTTCGCGCCACCCGCGATCGTCGGCCTGCTCGTGCTCGCCAAGCGGCCGGCGAACAGGGCCGGGTGGACGCGCCTGGCGCTGGACTCGTGGCTGATCGGCGGCTCGCTGCTCACGCTCTCCTGGAGCCTGGCACTCGCCCAGGCGGCCAAGTTCGACGGCTCCAGCGTCGCGCACACCGCGCTCTCGCTGGCGTACCCACTGCTGGACATCGCCCTGGTGTCCATGGTGCTCGCGCTGCACTTCCGGCGTTCCTCGATCAACCGCTCCGCCGTGAACACGGCGATCGGCGCTCTCGCCCTGACCGTGCTGTGCGACGCCCTGTTCACCTCGCCGCTGCTGCACAACAGCTACCGCTCGGGGCAACTGCTCGACGCCGGCTGGTTCGCCGGCTCCCTGCTCCTGGCGTACGCCCCCTGGGCGGCACCCCACCCCGAAGGACCGGCCGCCGAGCGGCACGGCACGGGCCGCGAGGCGGGCCCGTACGAGGCGGAGCCCTCCGAGGGCGAGGAGCACCGGCCGGAGGGGCACCAGCCGGACGGGCCCGACCCCGATCCGTGGTGCGCCGCCGCGCACGCGCGCGTGGCCGACGCCTACGGGCACGGCCGCGAGGACCACGCGCGCGTTCCGGACGACCATGCGCCCGGCCGCCGGCAGCCCGGGGCCGCTCGTCCCGTGCCCGGCGGACCGCCCGCAGCGGGCGCGGACCACGACCGGTATCCGGCCGGCCGGCCCGACGCCGGCTCCCTCGCCGCCCTCACCCCCTACCTCGCCGCGGCCGTGTGCACGCTGGGGGTCCTGTACAACGCGCTGATCGGCCACAGCGTCGACCGCGTGGTGCTGATCACCGCCGGCGCCGTCGTGCTGGTGCTCGTGGTGCGCCAGGGCCTCGTGCTGCGCGACAACATCGCGCTCGCCCAGGAACTCGCCCAGCAGGAGAACCACTTCCGCTCCCTGGTGCAGGGCTCAAGCGACGTCATCATGATCGCCGCGCCCAACGGAATCCTGCGGTACGTCTCGCCGGCCGCCGCCGGGGTGTACGGGCGGCCGGCGGAGGATCTGGTCGGCACCGAACTCGCCGGGCTCATCCACCCCGAGGACCTGGGCTCCGTGGTGCACGAGGTGCGCCGCTTCCTGGCCGCCAGCCCGGTCGGGGAGCCCGCCGCGCGCATCGAGTGTCGCTTCCGGTCCGGCGGTGGCGGCTGGCTCAACGTGGAGTCGACCATCAACCGCCACCACGGCGGCCTCATCTTCAACAGCAGGGACGTGACCGAGAGAGTGCGCCTCCAGGCGCAGCTCCAGCACAACGCCGAGCACGACCCCCTGACCGACCTGCCCAACCGCGCGCTGTTCACCAGGCGCGTCCAGCAGGCCCTGTCCGGCCGCCGCTCGACCGACCACGGCACGGCCGTGCTCTTCATCGACCTCGACGGCTTCAAGGGCGTCAACGACACCATCGGGCACCAGGCCGGGGACGAGCTGCTCGTCCAGGCCGCCCGCAGACTCCATGAGGCGGTACGGCACGGGGACACGGCCTCCCGGCTCGGCGGCGACGAGTTCGCGGCCCTGATCGTCGGGGACGGCACCCGCGACCGCACCGCCCGCGAACGGCACATCCTGGAGCTCGCCGACCGCCTCAGGCTGACGCTGTCGCAGCCGTACGCCATCGACGGCAACGATGTCCGCGTGGCCGCGTCCATCGGAGTGGCCTTCGCCGAACCCGGCCTCGGCGCAGGGGAATTACTGCGCAACGCCGACCTCGCCATGTATCGCGCCAAGGCCGCGGGCAAGGGCCGGGTCGAGCTGTACAAGCCGCAGATGCAGCAGGACGTCGTCCGCAGGGCGGAGCTGGCCACCCGGCTCAGAAACGCCCTGCACGAAGGCGAGTTCACCCTGCTGCACCAGCCGGTGGTCCGCCTGGACGACGGCCGGATCACGTCGGTCGCCGCCCAGGCGCGCTGGCGGTCCTCGCAGGGCGTGCTCTTCACCCCCGCGGAGTTCCTGCGGGTGGCCGAGGACAGCGACAGGACGGCCGAACTGGGCCGCTGGATGCTGGAGGAGGCCGTGGCGCAGGCCGCCGAGCGTGCCGCCGCGACCGGCCCGGGCGTGTCCGTGGTGGTCCGGATGGGCGCCCGCCGTCTGGTGGACCGCTCGCTGCCGCCCGGCACCGTCGAGGCCCTGCTCACCCGGCACGGGCTGCCGTCCGGTGCCCTGGTGATCGAGCTGTCCGACACCGACCCGCGGGTGCCGCTGGACGAGCTGGAGCGGCGCCTGGCCACCCTGCGGCGGCTCGGTGTGCGCATCGCGCTGGACGGCTTCGGCAGCGGCCACGGGGCGGTCACGGCCCTCAGAAGGCTCCCCGTCGACATGCTGAAGCTCGACCGCAGCCTGGTCGAGGGCGTCGTCGAGTCCGCCCGGCTGCACAAGATCACCAGTGGTCTGCTCCGGATCGCCGGCGACCTCGGGCTCCGCTCCGTGGCCGACGGCGTGGACCTGCCGGAGCAGGCCGTGGCCCTGCGCGCGATGGGGTGCACCCACGGCCAGGGCATGGTGTTCTCCGGCCCGCTGGACGAGTACCGGCTGCGCCGGGCCCTCACCCTGGGCCACTACCAGGTGCCGCACGGCCCGGCCGAGCCGGTGTTCGCCGGCGGGAGCACCGGCGCCTACACGGCGGCGGGAGTGCCCGTCGTCTTCGGAGGCGGGACGGCCCTGCGCTCACATGATGAGACTCCCGTCCCACCCACTTGACACCGGGTGCGTGCCGGAGGGAGGGTCATTTCCATGCGCACCCGAATTCTCGTACTTGGACAGCGCGTCGGCTGAGCTGGGAATCACCGGACGACGATCCGGAACCCAGCGACCACACCGGCGCGCTTCCCCTCGCTTGCCTTGCGGCACGAGGGGTTTTTTGTTGCACGAGCACCTGGCGTGCGGCACCCGAACTCCGCCCAAACCTCGCAAAAACCCTCAGCATCGAGAAGAGAATGCCGATGACCGAGCAGGCCACCGGGGCCCCTCATCCGCAGCCGCGGCCCCGATCCGGAGGACACCCGTCGGCGCCCGAGCACGTCACGGGTGCGAAGTCCCTCATTCGCTCTCTCGAGGAGGTCGGGGTCGACACCGTATTCGGCATTCCCGGGGGCACGATCCTTCCCGCGTACGACCCGATGATGGACTCCGAGCGGGTGCGCCACGTGCTCGTCCGTCACGAGCAGGGTGCGGGCCACGCGGCCACCGGGTACGCACAGGCGACCGGCAAGGTCGGCGTCTGCATGGCCACTTCGGGCCCCGGTGCCACCAACCTGGTGACGCCGATCGCCGACGCGAACATGGACTCGGTGCCGCTGGTCGCGATCACCGGCCAGGTCGTCTCCAAGGCGATCGGCACGGACGCCTTCCAGGAGGCGGACATCGTCGGCATCACGATGCCGATCACCAAGCACAGCTTCCTGGTCACCAAGGCCGAGGACATCCCGAAGACGATCGCGGAGGCGTTCCACATCGCCTCGACCGGTCGCCCCGGTCCGGTCCTCGTCGACATTCCGAAGGACGTGCTGCAGGCGCAGACGACGTTCTCCTGGCCGCCGGTCATGGACCTGCCCGGCTACCGCCCGGTCACCAAGCCGCACGCCAAGCAGATCCGCGAGGCGGCCAAGCTCATCACCTCCGCGCGGCGGCCCGTGCTCTACGTCGGCGGCGGCGTCATCAAGGCCGGCGCCACCGCCGAGCTGAAGGTCCTCGCGGAACTCACCGGAGCGCCCGTCACCACCACTCTGATGGCGCTCGGCGCATTCCCCGACAGCCACCCGCTGCACGTGGGAATGCCGGGCATGCACGGTGCGGTCACCGCCGTCACCGCGCTGCAGAAGGCCGACCTGATCGTCGCCCTCGGAGCCCGCTTCGACGACCGCGTCACCGGCAAGCTGGACAGCTTCGCCCCGTACGCCAAGATCGTCCACGCCGACATCGACCCGGCCGAGATCGGCAAGAACCGCGCCGCCGACGTGCCGATCGTCGGGGACGCCCGCGAGGTCCTGGCCGACCTGATCCAGGCCGTCCAGAAGGAGCACAGCGAGGGCCACCGCGGCGACTACACCGCCTGGTGGAACGACCTCGGCCGCTGGCGCGACACCTACCCGCTCGGCTACGAGCAGCCCGGGGACGGCTCGCTCTCCCCGCAGCAGGTCATCGAGCGCATCGGGCAACTCGCACCCGAGGGCACGGTCTTCGCCGCGGGCGTCGGCCAGCACCAGATGTGGGCCGCGCACTTCATCCAGTACGACAAGCCCGCCACCTGGCTGAACTCCGGCGGCGCCGGAACCATGGGCTACGCCGTCCCGGCCGCGATGGGCGCCAAGGCCGGCCAGCCGCAGAAGACCGTCTGGGCGATCGACGGCGACGGCTGCTTCCAGATGACCAACCAGGAACTCACCACCTGCGCGCTGAACAACATCCCGATCAAGGTCGCCGTCATCAACAACGGCGCCCTCGGGATGGTCCGCCAGTGGCAGACCCTGTTCTACAACCAGCGGTACTCCAACACGGTGCTGCACTCCGGCCCGGGCGACGTCAACCCGGAGGCCAAGGGCACCCGCGTCCCCGACTTCGTGAAGCTGTCGGAGGCCATGGGCTGCTACGCCATCCGCTGCGAGTCCCCGGAGGACCTCGACAAGGTCATCGAGGAGGCGAACTCGATCAACGACCGCCCGGTCGTCGTCGACTTCATCGTCCACGAGGACGCGATGGTCTGGCCGATGGTCGCGGCCGGCACCTCCAACGACGAGATCATGGCCGCCCGGGACGTCCGTCCCGACTTCGGCGACAACGACGGCGACTGACAGAGAGCTGAGTGAGAAACATGTCCAAGCACACCCTCTCGGTCCTCGTCGAGAACACGCCCGGCATCCTCGCCAGGATCGCCGCCCTGTTCTCCCGCCGCGGCTTCAACATCGACTCCCTCGCGGTGGGCGTCACCGAGCACGCCGACATCTCCCGCATCACCATCGTGGTCAGCGTCGAGGACTTCCCGCTGGAGCAGGTGACCAAGCAGCTCAACAAGCTGGTCAACGTGCTGAAGATCGTCGAGCTGGAGCCGTCGCAGGCCGTGCAGCGCGAACTCGTCCTGGTGAAGGTGCGCGCCGACAACGAGACGCGCTCCCAGATCGTCGAGATCGTCCAGCTGTTCCGCGCCAAGACGGTCGACGTCTCCCCGGAGGCCGTGACCATCGAGGCCACCGGCTCCAGCGACAAGCTGTCGGCCATGCTCAGGATGCTGGAGCCGTTCGGCATCAAGGAGCTGGTGCAGTCCGGAACGATCGCGATCGGACGCGGCGCCCGCTCGATCACCGACCGGTCGCTGCGCGCCCTGGACCGCTCCGCGTGATCCGGGTCCGGGCGGTCGGGTGACACCGGCCGCCCGGATACCGAGACTCCCCGTCCTCCCGTCCCCCCACCGGCATACGGTGGGAAGCACAAACTGCACACCAAGGAGAGAACCCAAAGTGGCCGAGCTGTTCTACGACGCTGACGCCGACCTGTCCATCATCCAGGGCCGCAAGGTCGCGGTCATCGGCTACGGCAGCCAGGGCCACGCCCACGCCCTGTCGCTGCGTGACTCCGGTGTCGACGTCCGGGTCGGTCTGCACGAGGGCTCCGGCTCCAAGGCCAAGGCCGAGGAGCAGGGCCTGCGCGTGGTCACCCCGGCGGAGGCCGCCGCGGAGGCCGACGTCATCATGATCCTGGTGCCGGACCCGATCCAGGCCCAGGTCTACGAGGAGTCCATCGCCCCGCACCTGAAGGACGGCGACGCGCTGTTCTTCGGCCACGGCCTCAACATCCGCTTCGGCTTCATCAAGCCCCCGGCCGGCGTGGACGTCTGCATGGTCGCCCCCAAGGGCCCGGGCCACCTGGTGCGCCGCCAGTACGAGGAGGGCCGCGGCGTTCCCTGCATCGTCGCCGTCGAGCAGGACGCCTCGGGCAACGCCTTCGCGCTGGCCCTGTCGTACGCCAAGGGCATCGGCGGCACCCGCGCCGGTGTCATCAAGACGACCTTCACCGAGGAGACCGAGACCGACCTGTTCGGTGAGCAGGCCGTGCTGTGCGGTGGCACTGCGGCGCTGGTGAAGGCCGGCTTCGAGACCCTGGTCGAGGCGGGCTACCAGCCGGAGATCGCCTACTTCGAGTGCCTCCACGAGCTGAAGCTGATCGTCGACCTCATGTACGAGGGCGGCCTGGAGAAGATGCGCTGGTCGATCTCCGAGACCGCCGAGTGGGGCGACTACGTCACCGGACCGCGCATCATCACCGACGCCACCAAGGCCGAGATGAAGAAGGTCCTCGCCGAGATCCAGGACGGCTCCTTCGCGCGCACCTGGATGGACGAGTACCACGGCGGTCTGAAGAAGTACAACGAGTACAAGAAGCAGGACTCCGAGCACCTCCTGGAGACCACCGGCAAGCAGCTGCGCAAGCTCATGAGCTGGGTGGACGAGGAGGCGTGAGCCTCACGCCGAAGGGGCCGGAGCACTGCTGCTCCGGCCCCTTCGGCGAACCCGGACCCGCCGCCGCCCCGTGGCCGGTTCGCGGCGTTGTCCTGCCCGTCCAGCCACGGACGGGTGATCCTTCCGCAGTGGCGCAATACGATGCACGCCGCGCCATTACACTTCGGAACTACAACGCGTCAGGCCCACAGCGTCGTGCGTCTTTCACGCGGCTAGCCCCCTCCTCCGCCTGCGGCCGTCGGGACACGGCCGTCCGCATGCTCCCCCCTAGCTTTTCAAGGCATGGGAGGTGCCCCCAGATCTGTGAGGACTCACGTGAGCTCGAAACCCGTCGTACTCATTGCTGAAGAGCTGTCGCCCGCGACCGTCGACGCGCTCGGCCCGGACTTCGAGATCCGGCACTGCAACGGCGCCGACCGGGCCGAATTGCTCCCCGCCATCGCCGACGTGGACGCGATCCTGATCCGCTCGGCGACCAAGGTCGACGCCGAGGCCGTCGCCGCGGCGAACAAGCTCAAGGTCGTCGCACGAGCCGGCGTCGGCCTCGACAACGTCGACGTCTCCGCCGCCACCAAGGCCGGCGTGATGGTCGTCAACGCCCCGACCTCCAACATCGTGACCGCCGCCGAGCTGGCCTGCGGCCTGCTCCTGGCCACCGCCCGCAACATCCCGCAGGCCAACGCCGCGCTGAAGAACAGCGAGTGGAAGCGCAGCAAGTACACCGGTGTGGAGCTCGCCGAGAAGACCCTCGGTGTCGTCGGCCTCGGCCGCATCGGCGCCCTGGTGGCCCAGCGCATGTCCGCCTTCGGCATGAAGGTCGTCGCCTACGACCCGTACGTGCAGCCCGCGCGGGCCGCGCAGATGGGCGTCAAGGTACTGACGCTGGACGAGCTGCTCGAGGTCTCCGACTTCATCACCGTGCACCTGCCCAAGACGCCCGAGACCCTCGGCCTGATCGGCGAGGAGGCGCTGCACAAGGTCAAGCCGAGCGTGCGCATCGTCAACGCCGCGCGCGGCGGGATCGTCGACGAGGAGGCGCTGTACACGGCCCTCAAGGAGGGCCGGGTGGCGGGCGCCGGTCTGGACGTGTACGCCAAGGAGCCGTGCACGGACTCGCCGCTGTTCGAGTTCGACCAGGTCGTGTGCACCCCGCACCTGGGCGCCTCCACCGACGAGGCCCAGGAGAAGGCCGGCATCGCCGTCGCCAAGTCCGTCCGCCTCGCCCTCGCCGGTGAGCTCGTGCCGGACGCGGTCAATGTCCAGGGCGGCGTGATCGCCCAGGACGTCAAGCCGGGCCTGCCGCTCGCCGAGCGCCTCGGCCGCATCTTCACCGCGCTCGCCGGCGAGGTCGCGGTCCGCCTCGACGTCGAGGTGTACGGCGAGATCACCCAGCACGACGTGAAGGTGCTGGAACTCTCCGCGCTCAAGGGCGTCTTCGAGGACGTCGTCGACGAGACCGTGTCCTACGTCAACGCGCCGCTGTTCGCCCAGGAGCGGGGCGTCGAGGTGCGCCTGACCACCAGCTCGGAGTCGACCGACCACCGCAACGTCGTCACCGTGCGCGGCACGCTCGGGGACGGCGAGGAGATCTCCGTCTCCGGCACGCTGGCCGGCCCCAAGCACCTCCAGAAGATCGTCGCCGTCGGTGAGTACGACGTCGACCTGGCGCTCGCCGACCACATGGTCGTCCTGCGCTACGAGGACCGCCCCGGCGTCGTCGGCACCGTCGGTCGCGTCATCGGTGAGGCAGGCATCAACATCGCCGGTATGCAGGTCGCCCGTGCGGTGGCCGGCGGGGAGGCCCTGGCGGTGCTGACGGTGGACGACACCGTGCCCGCCGGGGTGCTGGCTGAGGTCGCCGAGGAGATCGGGGCGACGTCTGCTCGTTCGGTGAACCTGGTCTGAGGTCACCGTTCCGGGGGCGCTGCCCCCGGGCCCCGTCCCCCTGAACGGGATGCCTCGAACGCCGGACGGGCCGCTTGAGCCCGCCCGGCGTTTTCGTGTTCTCAGGCCGCGGCCTTCGTAGGCTCCGTCTCCGTGCCCGGTGCCGCCGTCTTTCGGACGTGGACGCGGCGCAGTGTCGTCGCCGCTCCGGTCGCCGCGAGGAGCAGGACCACCGCGCCGGTGAGCGCCGCGCCGTGCATTCCGCTGGTGAACGCCTCCCGGGCGGCGGTGGCCAGGGCGTCTCCCGCGCGCCCCGGCAGGTGGCCGGCGACGGCCAGCGCGCCACCCAGGGTTTCGTGCGCCGCGGCCGGGGCGGAGGACGGGACTCCATGGCGGTAGATCGCCGTGCCGATCGAGCCGAGGACCGCCATGCCCAGGGCGCCGCCGAACTCCGCGCCGGTCTCAAGCAGCGAGGAGGCCGCGCCCGCCTTCTCCACCGGGGCCGCGCTCAGCGCCAGGTCGGTCATCTGGGACAGCACCGCCACGATGCCGGAGGCGAGGACTCCGGCCGCGGCCAGTACCAGCCAGAGCGAGTCCGGGCCTGCCAGGGCCAGCATGCCGTATCCCGCGGCGGCGATCGCGAAGCCCGCCGTCACGACGTAGGCCCGGTTGACGCCCTTCTGGACCAGCGCGGCGGCCGCCGGGGCGGCCATTCCGATCGGCACGGACGGCAGCAGCGCCCACAGGGCCGCCTCCATCGCGCTTTTGCCGAGCACCGACTGGAGGTACTGCGTGGTGAAGAACGCCGAGCCCATCATCGCGAAGGACGACACGAGGTTGAGGACCACCGCGGGCGCGAAGCCCCGGCCGCGGAACAGGGCCGGCGGGATCATCGGCGAGGCCGCCGTGCGCTGACGGCGCACGAAGAGGGCGGTGAAGAGCAGGCCGACGGTGACGGAGACGACGTACAGCGGGTGGACGCCCTCGGACGGGATCTTCTTCAGGCCGTAGATCACGGGCAGCACCGCCGCCATGGACAGGGGCACGCTCAGCAGGTCGAAGCGGCCCGGTTCGGGATTCTTCGACTCGGGCAGCAGGAACGGGCCGAGCACCAGCAGCAGCACCATCGCGGGCAGGTTGACCAGGAACACCGAGCCCCACCAGAAGAACTGGACCAGCACGCCGCTCAGCACGGAGCCGAGCGCGATCCCCGCGGTCATCACGCCCGACCAGACGCCGATCGCCTTCGCGCGCTGGGTGGGGTCGATGAACATCGTGCGGACCAGCGCCATCGTGGACGGCATCAGGGTCGCCCCGCCGATACCGAGGACGGCTCGGGCGGCGATCAGGGTCCCGGCGCTGTCCGCGTACGCCGCCACCAGTGAGGCGGCTCCGAACGCGGCGGCACCGACCAGCAGCAGCCTGCGGCGGCCGATGCGGTCGCCGAGCGAGCCCATCGTCATCAGCAGGCCGGCCAGGACGAAGGCGTAGATGTCGAAGATCCACAGCTGCTGGGTGCCGCTGGGCTCCAGGTCGGCGCTGATCGCCGGGATGGCGAAGTACAGGACCGAGACGTCCATCGAGACCAGCAGCAGCGGCAGCATCAGCACGCCGAGAGCGGTCCATTCCCGTCGCCCGGCGCGTGGCCGGTCCGCGGTCGGCGGGGTCGTGGTGGTGCTCGTCGAGTTCGTCATGCCCAGCAATGTACGGGCGTATAAAACGCTTGTCTAGAACGCTCGTATAAATCAGTTGTCTAGGACGGCTGTATGGATCGCGGGTAGGGTGGCCGGCATGGGACACCGTGAGGACCTGCTGGAGGGCGCCAAGCGCTGCCTGCTGCAGAAGGGGTTCCTGCGCACGACCGCGCGGGACATCGTGAAGGAGTCGGGGACCAACCTCGCGTCGATCGGCTACCACTACGGCTCGAAGGACGCGCTGCTGGTGCAGGCGTACATCTCCCTCATCGAGGGGATGGGTGAAGGTTCTGAACCCGGCTGGGGCGCGGGCGGAGTCGCCCAGGCGCCGCCCGGGTCGCTGGAGCGCTTCCGGGAGGTATGGGCGAACATCATCCGCTCGGTGCCGGAGACACGTGCCGTCTGGCTGCTGAGCTTCGAGCTCATCCTCCAGGGAGACCGGGTGCCCGCGGTGCGCAAGCTGCTCGCCCAGGCGCAGGAGGAGGGCCGGTCAGGGATCGTCCCGCTGTTCAACGGTGTCCCGGAGGCCGACCTCGACAAGGAGACCGTTGACACCGAGGGCCGGCTCTACCAGACGCTCCTTCAGGGCCTCATGGTGCAGTGGCTCTTCGATCCCGACACGGCGACCGACGCCCACCAGCTCACCGAGGGCCTGCGCCGGGTGATCGCGGGCACCGGGCGCAATCCCTAGAGCCGCGCCGCCTTCAGTGCCATGTGCAGCAGCAGCCGGTCCTCGCCGTCGTCCAGGTCGAGGCCGGTGAGCTGCTCCACGCGGGACAGCCGGTAGTACAGGGTCTGGCGGTGGATGCCCAGCTCGGCGGCGGTGCGCCCGGCCTGGCCCGCGCAGTCGAGGTAGACCTCCGCGGTGCGGGCCAGATCCCGGTGGGCGGGGGAGAGCAGCGCGTGCAGGGCGGGGTCGTGCGCGGCCTCCGGCGGCAGCGAGGTGAGCAGCCGGTAGGGCCCGATGGCCGCCCACTGCGCGACCGGGCCCAGCCGCGGCTCCGCCAGCGCGGCGCGCGCCGCCGCCGAGGCCTCCGCCCACGCGGTCCAAAGCCCGGCGAGCCCCGTCCGCGCCGCGGCGATCCCGGCGGCCACCCCGCCGTGCGAACCTCCCCCGGTGCTCCGGCCCGGGCCGCCGTCCCGCCCGGCCGCCGCGTCCTGGGCGCCCCCGCCGCTCCCGGCGCCGGAGCCGCCTTCGGGGCGTGCCGCCTGTCCGGCCCCGGCGCCACCGCGTGCGCTTCCCGCGGCGGTACGTCCGGCACCGCCCGGCGGCCCCGGCGCCGCCGCCCGCTCCAGCAGGCGGGTCGCCGCCGACACCGCCGGTGTCAGGGTGTCCGTGGAGCGCAGGCCGACCAGCAGCACCAGGCTCTGCCCGGCCTCCCCCACTGCCGTGAGGGTGTGGGAGGTGCCCCCACCCCAGGGGATCGCGCACAGTGCCCTGGCGCCGGGCAGGGTACGCACCGAGGGGGCGTCGTCCGGGTCCGCCGACGGCCAGGGGGCCACGCACACCACCGTGTGCGGTCCGTCCGCGCGGACGCCCAGGGCCGTCCGCAACTCCGCCACCGCCATGTCCCGCGGCCAGCCCGGTTCGGCGGTCAGCACCGCCCGCAGCTCCCGGGTGAGGTCCGCGCCGTGCTGGGCCTCGTCGGCCAGCAGCGCGCCGATCCGTCCGGTCACCAGCATGGCCGCGGCCAGCTGCCGCTCGGTGGGCCCGGGGTCGTAGTCCAGGAGCCAGACGTAGCCGAGGACGACACCACGATGGCGGACCGGGAGACAGATCCGCCCCCGGTACACGCCCGCCTCCGGGGTCCGCGGGATCCGCACCGGACCGGTCGCCCGGGTGATGCCGAAGCCCTCGAACCAGTGGCGGACCGCCGACGTGGAGCGGCGGGTGAGGATCGAGCGCGTGCGCACCGGGTCCAGGGCGGACGGATCCAGGTCGCCCTCGCTGTCGTAGGCGCCGAAGGCGATCAGCTCGAAGTTCCGGTTCTCCAGGGTGGCCGGCGCGCCGAGCAGCTCCGAGATCTCGTCGACCAGCTCCTGGTAGTCACCCCTGTCACTGGATGTCACTCGGGCATTCTCCCGCATTTCCGCGGAGCCTTCATACATCTGTCTGAGATCACGGGCGCGGATGCGTGACAGCTGTCGATGGCCGACGATCTGAGGAAACCTTTACTTTCACGGTGGTTCTCCGTGCCGCCCCCGAACCGTGGGGTCGCGGCCTTGTTGCTTGTTCGTGTGGAGGTGCCCCGTGCTGGGTCCCGTGATTCTCGCCGCGTCGCGCAGCGACCGGATGCGACGCCTGATCTCGGCGGCCCCGGGGACGAAGCAGGTCGTCGACCGCTTCATCCCGGGCGAGACCGTGGGCGACATCGTCCCGATCATCGAGGACCTCACCGGCCGGGGCCTGGAACTGACCATGGACGTGGTCGGCGAGGACATCACCACCCCCGAGCAGGCCGCCGCCGCACGGGACGCGTACCTGGAGCTGATCGACCGGATCAAGGACCTGGAGCTCGGCCCGAAGGTCGAGATGTCCGTGAAGCTGTCCATGTTCGGCCAGGCCCTGGAGCACGGCCACGAGCTGGCGCTGAAGAACGTCCGCCCGGTCGTCGAGGCCGCCGCCGCCATCGGCACGACGGTCACCCTGGACGCCGAGGACCACACCACCCTCGACTCGATGTTCGCCATCCACGAGGAACTGCGCAAGGACTTCCCGCAGACCGGCTGCGTCATCCAGGCCTACCTCTTCCGCACCGAGGCCGACGCCCGCCGCCTCGCCGCGAACGGCAGCCGGGTCCGCCTGGTGAAGGGCGCCTACAAGGAGCCCGCCGAGGTCGCCTACCAGAACAAGCACGAGATCGACAAGGCGTACGTGCGTGTCCTGCGCGTTCTGATGCAGGGCGACGGGTACCCGATGATCGGCTCCCACGACCCGCGTCTGATCTCGATCGGGCAGGAACTGGCCCGCACCGCCGGCCGCAAGCTCGACGAGTACGAGTTCCAGATGCTGTACGGCATCCGCAGCGACGAGCACCTGCGTCTGGCCGCCGAGGGCCACCGCATGCGCGTCTACACCGCCTTCGGCACCGACTGGTACGGCTACTTCATGCGCCGCCTCGCGGAGAAGCCGGCCAACCTGCGCTTCTTCCTCCGGAGCATGGTCAGCAAGGGCTGAGCCGCCGCACCCCGCTCGCAACCCCGCTCAAGTCAAGGAGTTCGGAACTGATGGACGCTGTGACCCAGGTCCCCACCCCCGTCAACGAGCCGGTGCACGGCTACGCCCCCGGCTCGCCCGAGCGTGCCCGCCTGGAGGCCAAGCTCAAGGAGCTGGCCGAGAACCCGATCGACCTGCCCTGCACCATCGACGGCGTCAAGCGCCCGGGTGGCGGCGAGTCCTTCGAGGTCGTCCAGCCGCACAACCACAAGGCCGTCATCGGCACCTACCGCAACGCCACCAAGGCGGACGCCCAGGACGCCATCGACGCCGCACTCGCCGCGGCCCCGGCCTGGCGCGCGATGTCCTTCGACGACCGCGCCGCGATCATCCTGCGCGCCGCCGAGCTGCTGTCCGGCCC
The DNA here is from genome assembly GCF_044743035.1 of Streptomyces sp. NPDC087787. Classification (NCBI taxonomy): domain Bacteria; kingdom Bacillati; phylum Actinomycetota; class Actinomycetes; order Kitasatosporales; family Streptomycetaceae; genus Streptomyces; species Streptomyces sp. NPDC087787. The sequence goes on along the minus strand of NZ_JBIUVQ010000023.1, from coordinate 24,070 downwards.
GTGGCGCGAGACGATCGCCGCCTCCACGATGCTCGGCCAGTCCAAGACCGCGCAGCAGGCCGAGATCGACAGCCCCTGCGAGCTGGTGGACTTCTGGCGCTTCAACGTCCACTACGCCCGTCAGATCCTCGCCGAGCAGCCCCCGGCCAACTCCCCGGGCGTGTGGAACCGTATGGACCACCGTCCGCTGGAGGGCTTCGTCTACGCGATCACGCCGTTCAACTTCTCGGCGATCGCGGCCAACCTGCCCACCGCGCCGGCCCTCATGGGCAACGTGGTGATCTGGAAGCCGTCCCCGACCCAGACGCACGCCGCCGTGCTGCTCATGAAGCTGCTGGAGGAGGCGGGACTGCCCAAGGGCGTCATCAACCTCCTGACCGGTGACGGCATCGAGGTCTCCGAGGTGGCCCTGAACCACCGCGACCTGGCCGGCATCCACTTCACCGGTTCGACCAAGACCTTCCAGTACCTGTGGAAGACGGTCGGCAACAACATCGAGAAGTACCGCGCCTACCCGCGCCTGGTCGGCGAGACCGGCGGCAAGGACTTCGTGGTCGCCCACCCGTCGGCCGACCGCGCGGTGCTGAAGACCGCGCTGACCCGCGGTGCCTTCGAGTACCAGGGCCAGAAGTGCAGCGCCACCTCCCGCGCCTACATCCCGGCGTCGATCTGGAACTCCGGTTTCAAGGAGGAGTTCGCCGCCGAGGTCGACTCCCTGTCCATGGGTGACGTCACCGACCTGTCGCACTTCATCGGCGCGGTCATCGACGAGCGCTCCTTCGCGAAGAACAAGGCCGCGATCGACCGGGCCGGGCAGGACCCGTCCTGCACGATCGTCGCGGGCGGCACCTACGACGACTCGGTCGGCTACTTCGTCCGCCCGACCGTCATCGAGTGCACCGACCCGGAGAACGAGGTGTTCCGCACCGAGTACTTCGGCCCGATCCTCGCGGTGTACGTCTACGACGACAGCTCGGCCGAGAAGTACGACGAGATGCTGACCCAGATGGAGTCGGTGTCGGACTACGCCCTGACCGGCTCGGTCATCGCGGGCGACCGCGCGGCGGCGGCGTACACGATGGAGAAGCTGCGCTACGCGGCCGGCAACTTCTACATCAACGACAAGTCGACCGGCGCCGTGGTCGGCCAGCAGCCCTTCGGCGGCGGCCGTGCCTCCGGCACCAACGACAAGGCGGGCGCCCCGCAGAACCTGATGCGCTGGACCCTGACCCGCGCCATCAAGGAGACCCTGGTCGCGCCGACCGACTACGGCTACCCCCACATGGGCTGACCAGCCCTCCCTGGCACGGGCCGGGAAGCCTGCCCCCGAGCAGGCTTCCCGGCCCGTCTCCATCTCCATGTCCGCCGGGGCAGACTCTCCCCGTGACGCGAGCGGTGGAGGACATGGTGGAGACGGACGACGGAGTGCGTCTGTGGGCAAAACGTTCGGGCCCGGACGGCACCCCGCTGGTGCTGTGCCACGGCGGCCCCGGCCTGTGGGACATGTTCGGGGACCTGGCCGGGCTGCCGGCCGGCGTGACCCCGGTTATCCGCTGGGACCAGCGCGGCTGCGGACGCTCGCAGCGCTGCGCGGGTCCATGGACGAGCGAGCGCTTCGTCGCCGACCTCGATGCCGTGCGCCGTCACTTCGGTCTGGACCGGATGGCCCTGCTCGGTCACTCCTGGGGCGCACAGCTCGCCCTGAGCTACGCGCTGGCGCATCCGGAGCGGGTGAGCGCGCTGGTGTACGTGGCCGGAACGGGGATCGGGCCGGACGAGGACTGGCATCCCGCGTACCGCCGGAACTTCCTGGCCCGGCTCGGCGAGCACCCCGAACGCCTCGCCCGGTGGCAGGAGCTGACGGACCGGCCGCGGCGGACGGAGGCGGAGGACCGGGAACGGGCCGTGCTCCAGTGGTCGGCCGATTTCGCGGACCAGAAGCGGGCACTCGTGCTCGCCGAGCGCATGGCCGACCCCTGGTTCGGCATCAACCACGAGTGCAACCAGGGACTGAACGCGGAGCGGAAGCGGACCTGGGGCAGGTCCGGGCTCGACGCCGCCTGCCGTCGCCTCGACCTGCCGGTCGTGATCGTCGACGGCGGCAGGGACATCCGCCCGCGCACGGCGGTCGACTCCCTGGAGCGGGCCCTGCCCCGGGTGCGCCGGGTCGCCCTCCCGGATGCCGGGCACATGCCCTGGGTCGAGGAACCCCAGGGCTTTCGCCGGGCGGTGGCGGCGGCGCTGTGAACCCCTGTTCGGAGAAAAGGGCAGCTCGGCGGGGGGTCCGCCGACGCGCCGTCTCAGATAGTAGGAAGTCCGAGTAATGGTGGAGACAGGCGCCCGTTCCTCGCTTAGCTTTGAAGGAGCCGAACGTCTCGCTGATCAAGCGAATGGCGGTCGTGAGCCGGGCCCCGCGCAGGACACCCCTGCGGCACCGCTCCCCGCCCCCTTCCGGCGTCTCTCTTTTCTCATCCGCACTCCACGTGTGCCGAAGGAGCTGATTCCCCATGGCCGCAACCGCTCTGCGCCGCCGTGTCCGTCACACCACCCGTGCCGGCGAGTCCGACCGCAAGAACGCCGCAGCCGCCCTCCAGCGCGCCCTCGACCGTCGTGACAACGGTGGCGAGACGGGCCACTGAGCCCCCGGGAGTCATCCTCGGAGTGTCCGGATCGCGGACGCTCCGTGTCATCCCATGGGACGAGGAGTAGGGTGCCGGCATGTCTCGCAGCATCGATCTCGCAGTGATCCCCGGTGACGGAATCGGCCAGGAAGTCGTGGCCGAGGGCCTGAAGGTCCTGTCCGCCGCCCTACCGCAGGACGTGAAGCTGGAGACCAAGGAGTACGACTTCGGCGCCCGGCGCTACCACGCCACCGGGGAGACCCTCACCGACGCCGACCTGGAGCAGCTCGGGCGGCACGACGCCATCCTGCTCGGCGCCATCGGCGACCCGTCGGTGCCCTCCGGCGTCCTGGAGCGCGGCTTCCTGCTCAAGCTCCGCTTCGCCTTCGACCACCACGTCAACCTGCGCCCGAGCAAGCTCCTCCCCGGTGTCGCCTCCCCGTTGGCGGGCGACCCGCGGATCGACTTCGTCGTCGTCCGCGAGGGCACCGAGGGCCCGTACACGGGCAACGGCGGCACCATCCGCAAGGGCACCGAGCACGAGGTCGCCACCGAGGTCTCCGTCAACACGGCCTTCGGTGTCGAGCGTGTGGTCCGCGACGCCTTCGCGCGCGCCCAGGCCCGTCCGCGCAAGAAGCTCACGCTTGTCCACAAGAACAACGTTCTGACCTTCGCGGGCCACCTGTGGACGAACATCTTCAACAAGGTGGCCGAGGAGTACCCCGAGGTCACCACCGAGTACGTCCACGTCGACGCGGCCACCATCTACCTGGTGACCCAGCCCGAGCGGTTCGACGTCATCGTCACCGACAACCTCTTCGGCGACATCATCACCGACCTCGCCGCGGCCGTCTCCGGCGGCATCGGCGTCGCCGCCTCCGGCAACATCAACCCGAGCGGCGAGTTCCCGTCCATGTTCGAGCCGGTCCACGGCTCGGCTCCGGACATCGCGGGCCAGGGCAAGGCCGACCCCACCGCCACGGTCCTGTCCGTCGCCCTGCTGCTGCGCCACCTCGGCTACGAGTCCGAGGCGACCCGTATCGAGGACGCGGTCTCCGCCGACCTCGCGGAGCGGGGCGCGCTTCCCGCGCGGAGCACCGCCGAGATCGGTGACGCGCTCCGCGTACGAGTAGCGGGCTGACCCTCCCCCAAGCACTCCGTGCAGGGGGTGCCCCCAGCCACTCGAAAACTTCGAAGCTGTCGGGTCGCATCAGCGCCCGGCGGCTTCCCCCTGTCCGCCGCCGGGTGCCACCATCAGTCCCTGGGCCGTATTCACCCCGTTTTCTTCCGCCGTCGGCTCCGCGCGATAATCGAACGCGGTGCCGCGGTATGAGGGAATGCTCGGACGTCCAAGCACAGGCCACCGGCCGGACGGGCGTGAGCGCGGCCCGTCACAACACACTCGGTGAAGGACACTCACTCATGACGACGCCCACGATCGAGCTCAAGCCATCGGCCGGCCCGCTCTCCGACGCGGAGCGGGAGGCCATCCTGGCCAACCCCGGATTCGGCCGCCACTTCACCGACCACATGGTGACCATCAGGTGGACGGAGGGCCGGGGCTGGCACGACGGCCAGCTCGTTCCGTACGCGCCGATCCCCCTGGACCCCGCCACGCATGTGCTGCACTACGCGCAGGAGATCTTCGAGGGCCTGAAGGCCTACCGCCGGCCCGACGGCTCGGTCGCCACCTTCCGCCCGGAGAGGAACGCCAGGCGCTTCCAGGCGTCCTCCCGTCGTCTGGCCATGCCCGAGCTGCCCGTCGAGACGTTCATCGAGGCCTGTGACGTCCTGGTCCGCCAGGACAAGGCATGGGTGCCGGCGCACGGCGGCGAGGAGTCCCTCTACCTGCGCCCGTTCATGATCTCCACCGAGGTCGGGCTGGGCGTCAAGCCCGCCAACGAGTACCTGTTCCTCGTGATCGCCTCCCCGGCCGGCGCGTACTTCCCCGGCGGTGTGAAGCCGGTCTCCATCTGGGCCTCCGAGGACCGCGTCCGCGCCGTCCCGGGCGGCACGGGCGACGCCAAGACCGGCGGCAACTACGCGGCCTCCCTGCTCGCCCAGGCCGAGGCCGCCGCCAAGGGCTGCGACCAGGTCTGCTACCTCGACGCCGTGGAGCACAAGTGGGTCGAGGAACTCGGCGGCATGAACCTGTACTTCGTCTACGGCGACAGGATCGTCACCCCGTCCCTCAGCGGCTCGATCCTGGAGGGCGTCACCCGTGACTCGCTGCTGACGGTCGCCCGCGACCTCGGCTACGAGGCCGAGGAGGCCCGCGTCTCCATCGACCAGTGGCAGCGCGACTCCGAGAACGGCACGCTGACGGAGGTCTTCGCCTGCGGCACGGCCGCCGTCATCACCCCGGTCGGCACCGTCAAGCGCGCGGGCGCCGAGTGGAAGCAGTCGGGCGGCGAGCCCGGCGAGGTCACGATGAAGCTGCGCCAGGCCCTGCTGGACATCCAGCGCGGCGTCACCGAGGACAAGCACGGCTGGATGCACGCGCTGGCGTAGCCGCCCGCCGGGGCCCGCCCCTCACCGGCCGCCTCCCGCTGCCCACCTCCCGTTCCCCGTCCGCCGGCTTCGCGAACCGGCGGGCGGGGAACGGCCGTTGGCGGCCTGTGGATCGATCTTCCCGGAACAGCCGTGCGGGGCGTAGGCGATCACGCCGAGGATGAGCAGGGCGGTCATGCCGACCGCGAGCACGCGGTACATGGCGAGCAGCACCCGGTAGCCGTACACAGCGCCCGCGGCGGTCGCCGCGGCGAGCAGGGTGAGACGACGCCGTACGCCACCGCGCTCGGTGTCGGCCCGACCACCGAGCCGACCGGCCGGCCGCGCACGCCGAACTGGGCGCCGGAGGAGGTCGACAGGGTGGTGCCGGTGCGCAGGGAGACCGGCGCCACCCCGAGACACTGTTCTGTCGGCATGGCAGGTCTCCTTCGGCGGCCGCCCGGAAGTTAGAGCGACGTTCGATGTGACGGCTGAGTGGCTTGCCGTCAACGGTTCCTTTCTGTGCATCCCATGTTTAGAGTGTTGCTCTAATGTGACGAGCAAGGAGGTGCCGCGGCGTGAGACTGACCCCCACCGAGCGCGACCGGCTGCTGCTGTTCAGCGCCGCCGAACTGGCCCGCGCCCGCAGGGCCCGCGGCCTGCGGCTCAACGTTCCGGAGGCCACCGCCCTGATCGCCGACACGGTGTGCGAGGCCGCCCGCGACGGCTCCCGCCTCGCCGAGGCGATCGAGCGCGCCCGCACGGTGCTCGGCCCGGACGACGTCCTGCCCGGCGTCGCGGACGTGGTCACCGAGGTGCACGTCGAGGCGGTCTTCGACGACGGCTCACGGCTCGCGGTGGTCCTTGACCCGATCGCCGGGGGCGGCCTCGCCGAGATGGCTCCGGGCGCGCTGCTGCCGGGACCGGAGCACGCCGAGCCGGAGGCGGCCGTACGGCTCACGGTCACCAACACCGCTTCCGTGCCGGTCTCCGTGACCTCGCACTTCCACTTCTTCGAGGCCAACCCGCGCCTCGACTTCCCGCGCGAGCGGGCCTACGGCATGCGGCTCGCGGTGCCCGCCGGATCGTCCGTGCGGTTCGGACCGGGGGAGAGCGTCGAGGTCGGCCTCGTGCCGGTCGGCGGCGAGCGGATCGCGATCGGCTTCGCGGGCCTCGTCGACGGGCCCCTGGACGCGCCGGGGGCCAGGGAAGAGGCCCTGCGCCGGGCCGCCGCCTGCGGATACCTGGGAGCCGGCCGATGAGCATCGACCCGTACGCGTACGCAGCCACCCACGGCCCCCGGGCCGGCGACCGCCTCCGTCTCGGCGACTCCGGCCTCGTGATCCGGGTCGAGTCCGACGCGCAGCGCTACGGCGACGAGTTCCTCGCCGGCTTCGGCAAGACCGCCCGGGACGGACTGCACCTGAAGGCGGCGGCGGTCCGCGAGACCTGCGACGTGGTGATCAGCAACGTCGTCGTCATCGACGCCGTTCAGGGCATCCGCAAGGTCTCCATAGGCATCCGCGAGGGGCGGATCCAGTCCATCGGGCGGGCCGGGAACCCCGACACCCTCGACGGCGTCGACGTCGTCGTCGGCACGGGCACCACGATCGTGTCCGGCGAGGGGCTGATCGCCACCGCCGGCGCCGTGGACACCCATGTGCACCTGCTGTCGCCGCGCATCATGGAGGCCTCCCTCGCCTCCGGCGTGACCACCATCATCGGCCAGGAGTTCGGGCCGGTGTGGGGCGTGGGCGTCAACTCGCCCTGGGCCTTGCGGCACGCGTTCGGCGCCTTCGACGCCTGGCCGGTCAACATCGGCTTCCTGGCCCGCGGTTCGTCCTCGCACTCCGCCCCGCTCGTGGAGGCGCTGGCCGAGGGCGGCGCCTCGGGCTTCAAGGTGCACGAGGACATGGGCGCCCACACCCGCGCCCTCGACACCGCGCTGCGGGTCGCCGAGGAGCACGACGTACAAGTCGCCCTGCACAGCGACGGGCTGAACGAGTGCCTGTCGGTCGAGGACACTCTGCGCGTTCTGGAGGGCCGCACCATCCACGCCTTCCACATCGAGGGCTGCGGCGGCGGACACGTCCCCAACGTGCTGAAGATGGCCGGCGTCCCGAACGTCATCGGCTCCTCCACCAACCCCACCCTGCCCTTCGGCCGGGACGCGGTCGCTGAGCACTACGGCATGATCGTCTCCGTCCACGACCTCAAGACCGACCTGCCCGGCGACGCCGCCATGGCCCGCGACCGCATCCGCTCCGGAACCATGGGCGCCGAGGACGTGCTGCACGACCTGGGCGCGATCGGCATCACCTCCTCCGACGCCCAGGGCATGGGCCGGGCCGGCGAGACCGTGCGCCGCACCTTCGCCATGGCCGGGAAGATGAAGGCCGAACTGGGACCGGTCGACGGCGACGGCCCGGACGACGACAACGCGCGCGTCCTGCGCTACATCGCCAAGCTGACGATCAACCCCGCCATCGCGCACGGCCTCTCCCACGAGGTCGGCTCGATCGAGACCGGCAAGCTCGCCGACATCGTGCTGTGGCGCCCCGAGTTCTTCGGCGCCAAGCCGCAACTGGTCCTCAAGTCGGGTTTCCCCGCGTACGGCGTGGTGGGCGACCCGAACGCGGCCACGGACACCTGCGAACCCCTAGTGCTGGGGCCGCAGTTCGGGGCGCACGGCGCCACCCCGGCGGAGATCTCGGTCGCGTTCGTCGCCCAGGCCGCCGTGGACCAGGGCCACGACACGATGCCCACCCGGCGGCGCCGGGTCGCCGTGCGCGGCACTCGCGGTATCGGCCCCGCCGACCTGCGCCTCAACTCCCGTACCGGATCCGTCGACGTCGACCAGCGCACCGGCCTGGTCACCCTGGACGGCGAACCGGTCCGCTCGGAGCCCGCCGACTCGGTCTCCCTCAACCGCCTGTACTTCCTGTGACCTCCGTGACCCCTGCGAGGACTCCCGAGATGAACACCCCCGCCGCCGACGGCTTCCGCATGCCCGCCGAGTGGGCGCCGCACGAGCGCACCTGGATGGCGTGGCCGGGTCCCAACCCGACCTTCGACACCCCCGACGACGTCGCCGCCTCCCGCGCCGCCTGGGCGTCGGTGGCCCGTGCCGTACGCCGCTTCGAACCGGTGACGGTGGTCTGCGGCCCCGGCCAGTCGGCCGAGGCACGCACCCTCCTGGGCGACGGCATCGACACCGTGGAACGCGACCTGGACGACGCGTGGATGCGCGACATCGGCCCCACCTTCCTGACCAGTGACGCGGGTGAACTCGCCGCCGTCGACTGGACGTTCAACGGCTGGGGAGCCCAGGACTGGGCCCGCTGGGAGCACGACGCGAAGATCGCCGCGTACGTCTCGGACCTCGCGGGCGCGAAGACGTACGCCTCGAAGCTCGTCAACGAGGGTGGCGGGATCCACGTCGACGGCGAGGGCACGGTCCTGCTGACCGAGACCGTGCAACTCGGCCCCGAGCGCAACCCGCACTGGACGAAGGAGCAGGTCGAGGCGGAGATCCACGCCCACCTCGGCACCCGCAAGGCGATCTGGCTGCCGCGCGGCCTGACCGGCGACTACCCTCCCTACGGCTACGGCACCCTCGGCCACGTCGACATCGTGGCCGCCTTCGCCCGACCCGGTGTCGTCGTCGCCCACCACCAGCCGGACCCGGCCCACCCCGACCACGAGGTGACCAAGGAGGTCATCGGCATCCTGAAGTCGGCCACCGACGCCGGGGGCCGCCCCCTGGAGGTCGTCGAAGTCGCCGCCCCCACCGTCCTGGAGGCCGACGGGCACTGGGCCGACTACTCCTACATCAACCACTACCTCTGCAACGGCGGCGTCGTCCTGTGCGCCTTCGACGACCCGCGCGACGAGCAGGCGGCCGGCATCTTCCGCCGGCTCTTCCCCGACCGCACGGTGACCCCGGTCGACGCCCGCGACATCTTCGTCGGCGGCGGAGGCATCCACTGCATCACCCAGCAGCAGCCGAAGCCGGTCGTCGGGTAGCAGCCGGTCAGGTACAACGTACGAGTGAACGTACTGGTCCGCGCAGCCTGCGCCCGACACCTCACCGAGCCGCCGCGCGCCCCGCTGGCGGCTGGCCCAGGGGACACGCCATGAGCACCACCCCGGCGCCCCGCAGGCGTACCCCCGCGCCGCCGCGTGAGGACGTGCTCGCCGCCGCCATGGATATGATCGCCGAGCACGGTCTCGAGCAGCTCACCATGGCGGCGCTCGGTCGCGAGGTCGGGATGAGCAGCGGCCATCTGCTCTACTACTTCCGCTCCAAGGACGAACTGCTGCTGCAGACCCTGGAGTGGAGCGAGAGCCGGCTCGGGGCCGAGCGCGGGCGGCTGCTGACCCGTGCCGCCCCGGTCCGCGAACGTCTCGACGCCTACGTGGACCTGTACGTGCCGGACGGTCACCGCGACCCGCACTGGACGCTGTGGCTGGAGGTCTGGAACCGCTCGCTGAACGCCGGCGAGGACGCCCGCGACCGGCAGGCCGCCATCGAGGGCGCCTGGCACCGGGACCTGGCCGCGCTGGTCGCCGAGGGTGTCTCCCGCGGCGAGTTCCGGCCGGTCGACGCGGACCGCTTCGCCGCCCGGCTGCGCGCCCTCCTCGACGGCTTCTCCATCCACGTCGCGATCGGGCTGCGCGGTACCGACCGGCCCCAGGTCATGTGCCATGTGAAGGAGTTCCTCGACGACACGCTGAACCGGCCCGGGCTCGCGGACGCCTGACCAACCGCCGGGGTTGTACGTAAACCGGCGCATTGCCGCGTACCGGCCGGCGCGTTTCTCGCGCCCGTCGGTGGCGGTGCTGATCCGCTCGACGCGCGGCGGAGGGGGGCGCGGCGAGGGCGGCGGGGCCGAGCACGTTCTCGCCTACTCCAACGGCAACAGGTACCCCAAGCCGTACGTGTACGAACGCGTCACGGGTCGCACGGAGGTGCTGTGGCCCCAGGGGCCGTTGCGGGACACCTCCTACGAGCTGGGCACCGCGGCCGCGATCAGCGCCGACGGCCGGCACGTGGCGTACACCCTCGGCAACCGCCACGGCGACGACTACGCACGCGTGCTCCACGTCCGCGACCTGGACACCGGCGCCGACCGGGAGATCTCGCCGCTGCCGAGCGAGGGCATGATCCTCGACGCCTGGCTCAGCGCCGACGGCCGCACGGTCGCCTACAGCGTGGCGGCCCGCACGGACCACGGCACCGAGGGGCGGATCCACGTCGTCCGCGACGGACACGAATCCGCCGTCGGCAGCGGATTCCCGGCCACGCTCGTCCGGCTCTCCGACGACGGCCGCAGCGCCCTGTTCAACGCCACGGCGGCCGACCGGCCGACCACCGCGTACGTCCAGGACCTGCGCACCGGACGCGTCCGGCAGGTGGCCGGCACCGAGGCCGTCGCAGCCGACGGGTCGCTGCGGCACGTGCTGCTGTCCGGCGACGGCGGACTCGACCTGCTCACCCTGCCGTCAGGCAGGCGGGGCACCAGGTGGCCCCGGCGGGCGCCACCGCCCTTCCCGCGCGGTGGACCGCCGGGGCCACGCCGTCGTCTTCTCCTCCCCGGCCGCCGACCTGGTGCCGCACGACACCAACGGCGTCCCGGACGTCTTCGTACGACGCCCGGACTGACGTACACCACCTACCTGACGAAGTGCCGAAGGCCGGGGAGGTGTCCAGGCCGCCGCCCGCATCCTGAGACGCGCGTCCACGAGTGACGGGATTGTGCCAGACTGCCCCCGTGCTCTCGTCCGCCATGATTATTGGCAGCAGGCGCGCCGGTCCGCAGTGACCGCCACGTACGACCAGGTACGGGCGGCCATCGTCGTCCTCGACCCGCGCGCAGACCTCTCGCACCCGCGAGGGGTCTTTCGTTTTCCCGGCCCACCCACAGCCGGGACCGCTGCGCGAGGGACCATTGGGGGAACGGTGGAGCCGGTCATTGACGGCAAGACCGAGATTGCAAACAGGAGCCTTGAGACCATGACCGCAACCAGCCAGCTCGACGATTCGTTCCACGTCTTCGACACCACCCTGCGCGACGGCGCCCAGCGTGAGGGGATCAACCTCACGGTCGCCGACAAGCTGGCCATCGCTCGACACCTGGACGACTTCGGCGTGGGCTTCATCGAGGGTGGCTGGCCCGGCGCGAACCCGCGGGACACCGAGTTCTTCGCCCGCGCCAAGAAGGAGATCGACTTCCGGCACGCCCAGCTCGTCGCCTTCGGGGCGACCCGCCGGGCCGGCGCCAAGGCGGCGGACGACCCCCAGGTCAGGGCACTGCTGGAGTCCGGTGCCGAGGTGATCACCCTGGTCGCCAAGTCGCACGACCGGCATGTGGAGCTGGCGCTGCGCACCACGCTGGAGGAGAACCTGGAGATGGTCCGCGACACCGTCTCCCACCTGCGCGCCGAGGGCCGCCGGGTCTTCGTCGACTGCGAGCACTTCTTCGACGGCTACCGCGCCAACCCCCAGTACGCCAAGGCCGTCGTCCGTACCGCCGCGGAGGCCGGCGCGGACGTGGTGATCCTCTGCGACACCAACGGGGGCATGCTGCCCGCCCAGGTCCAGGCGGTCGTCTCCACCGTCCTCGCGGACACCGGCGCCCGTCTCGGCATCCACGCCCAGGACGACACCGGCTGCGCGGTCGCCAACACCCTCGCGGCCGTCGACGCCGGCGCCACCCATGTGCAGTGCACGGCCAACGGCTACGGCGAACGGGTCGGCAACGCCAACCTCTTCCCGGTGGTCGCGGCCCTGGAGCTGAAGTACGGCAAGCGGGTGCTGCCCGAGGACCGGCTGCGCGAGATGACCCGCATCTCCCACGCCATCGCCGAGGTCGTCAACCTCACGCCCTCCACCCACCAGCCCTATGTGGGTGTTTCCGCCTTCGCCCACAAGGCGGGCCTGCACGCCTCCGCCATCAAGGTCGACCCGGACCTGTACCAGCACATCGACCCCGAGCAGGTCGGCAACACCATGCGCATGCTCGTCTCCGACATGGCGGGCCGTGCCTCCATCGAGCTCAAGGGCAAGGAACTCGGCATCGACCTCGGCGGCGACCGCGAACTGGTCGGCCGGGTGGTCGAGCGGGTCAAGGAGCGCGAGCTCAAGGGCTACACCTACGAGGCGGCCGACGCGAGCTTCGAACTGCTGCTGCGCGCCGAGGCCGAGGGCAGGCCGCTGAAGTACTTCGACGTGGAGTCCTGGCGGGCGATCGTCGAGGACCGCCCCGACGGCACCCACGCCAACGAGGCCACGGTGAAGCTGTGGGCCAAGAGTGAGCGCATCGTCGCCACCGCAGAGGGCAACGGCCCGGTCAACGCCCTCGACCGCGCACTGCGGGTGGCCCTGGAGAAGATCTACCCCGAGCTGGCCTCCCTAGGCCTGGTCGACTACAAGGTCCGCATCCTGGAGGGCAAGCACGGCACCTCCTCCACCACCCGAGTGCTGATCTCCACCTCGGACGGCCGGGGCGAGTGGTCCACGGTGGGCGTGGCCGAGAACGTGATCGCGGCCTCCTGGCAGGCCCTGGAGGACGCCTACACCTACGGTCTGCTGCGCTCCGGGGTGGACCCGGCGAAGTAGCCGTACGGACGCCCGTGCCCGCCGTCCGCCGCCCGCCACGGCACAGGGGAACCATGGACATGGACGGACATGGACGGACACGGACGGACCCGGACGACTCGGGCTCTCCGGGCACCGGTTCTTCGGACGGCATCGTCGAGGGAAACCCGCTGGGCATGGGCCGGCCGGGCTCCTCAGGGAGCGCGCCAGATGTTGTCGAAGGCCGCGTTCTCGATGCGCCGCCGCTGCCGCACGGCCTCCAGCTCGGTCACCGCGTCGTTGACGGTGGCCAGCACGGTGACCAGGGCGTCGTCGTCCGGCGCGGTGAGCGGGGCGCCCGGCTCCGCCTCGATGCCCACGGCGGCCGCGAGCCCGGCGATGACCGGGTCGCGGGAGGCCCAGCGCTCGGCCGCCGCGTGCCGCGCCGGTGTGTCGGCGGGCGTCTTCCGGTCGCCGCGCGCGGGCATCCAGCGGTGCCGCCGGCCGGTGAGCTGCCCCTCCGCGTCCAGGGCGTCGATGTAGGCCACGGCCAGGCCCTCGCCGCGGCGCCACAGCCAGTCCTCGACGGACTCGTGCGGCGGCCGCTCCTTCAACGACGCCGCCGCCCGGTCCAGCAACCGGTCCCCGGTGTCCCGCCGGGGGAGCGGCACGATGCGGTCGCCGTCCAGCCCGGCGGCCCCGGCGGTCAGCAGGTCGGCCAGTTCGGCGCCCGCCAGCGCGAGCGACAGATCGCCCTGCTCGACGGGGCGCTCGGACGGCACGTCCATGCTGATGATCAACAGGTCCCGGGGTGTGGTCATGCCGGCGCTCCTGGTCGGGGTGGTCATGTCGGGCACGGGGACACCTCCGACCATACGTCCGCGGGGAGCCGCCGGCCCGGTGCCGCGACCGGTGTCCGGCCGGCCGGAGGGGATTCCGGCCGGCCGGGCGGCACTACTGCAACCGCCACTTCTGGTTGGCCGCGCCGGTGCACGACCAGATCTGTGCGCGAGCCCCGTTGGCCGAGGAGTTGTCGGTCACGTCCAGGCACTTGTCCGCGGCGAGGTTCACCACGTCACCGGTCGAGGCGTTGTACGACCACTGCTGGGCCTTGGTGCCGTTGCAGTCGTAGAGCTGCACCTTCGCCCCGTTGGCGGTCGACGCCGACGTCACGTCCAGGCACTTGCCCAGCGCCCGCACCGACCCGTCCGGCTGGACCGTCCACTGCTGGGCCGTGCTGGAGTTGCAGTCGTAGAGCTGCACCGCCGTGCCGTTCGCCGACGAACCGCCCGCCACGTCGAGGCACTTGCCCGCGAGCCCGACGAACGCGCCCGACCTGCTCCCGCCGCCCGACTGCGTCCCGGACCAGGTGAAGGTCGCCGACGTCCGGCCCGGCAGCGAGTAGGTGGCGTGCTGCGAACCCCAGTTGATCGTGACGGTCTTGGCGGTGGTGGCGTCGTTGTAGGCGATCAGGGCCTTGCCGCCGTCCGGGTTGCGCCAGGCGACGTTCGGCAGCGCCGAGGAGGCGGTGGACGTGATCCGCTGCGCACCCGGCCGTACGAACTTCGTCAGGTGCCCCATGTCGTAGTACTCGACCGTGTAGTCGACCTGCCCCGACCGTCCCTCGCCGTTCTGCACGGTGATCAGCCCGGTGCAGGTGCCGCAACCGCCGTTGTGCGGACCCCCCTTCTGGTCGACCGCCAGCGACCACTTGGTCACCGACTTCGCCCAGTTGCGGGTGTAGTCGACGATGTTGAGCATGTCCTCGCGCTGCTGGTGGCCGATCCAGGCGCCGCCCGAGTGCTCGGTGCCGAAGGCGTCCAGCTGCGGGTACCGGTTGTGCACGGTGGTCTGCATGGCGACGTTGCCGCCGTAGCCGTGCCAGGCGATGCCGCCGAAGTTCGGGTGCGAGCGGACGGCCGCGTCGTCCACCGTCTGGGCGGCGTAGGAGTCGTAGGTGTCCCAGTTCCAGTCGTGCGCCAGCACCTTGGTGGACAGGCCCGCGGACTGGAGCTTGGGCAGCAGCTCGCTCTTGGTGAAGTAGGCGAGCCCACTGGCGTTCCAGCTCATCGAGGGGTAGCCGGAGCAGCAGGTGGGCTCGTTCTGGACGGTCACGTAGGACACCGGGACGCCCTGGTCCCGGTAGGCCTGGAGGTACTTCACGAAGTACGTGGCGTACGCCCCGTAGTCCTCCGCCTTCAGCCAGCCGCCGTTGAGCTGCCCGCTGTCCTTCATCCAGGCGGGCGCGGTCCAGGGCGAGGCCATCACCGTGAGCGCCGGGTTGAGCTGGAGCGCCTGCCGGGTCAGCGGCACCACGTCGGGCAGATCGTGGGCGATGGAGAACTTCGCGAGCGACGGGTCGCTCTGCCCGGCCGGTACGTCGTCGTAGGTGTAGCCGCTGCGGGCCAGGTCGGAGGCGCCCATCGGGTTGCGCAGGAAGGAGAGTCCGATCCCGTCCGTGGGGGAGAACAGCTTCCGCATGGTCGCGTCCCGGGTCGACTGCGACAGCGCGCCACTGCTGTTCATCAGCCAGGCGGCGGTGTCGGTGAAGGAGGCGCCGCCGCCGGTGAAGGTCTGGTAGCGGGTGTTCTCGTCGACGGTGATGTTCTCACCGCCGCCTCCGGCGCCGGACTGGAAGGCGAACGGCGTCTGCGGTTCGAGGCCGCGGACCACGTGCCGCCCGCCGGAGTCGTCGGTTGTGGTGAGCCAGGCGGTGACGGGTTCGCCCGCCGCGTGCGCGGCCGGGGCGCCCAGGGCCGTCAGGCCCGCCGTGGACAGCAGTCCGGCGAGCAGCAGCCGCAGCCCGCGGCCGCGTCCGTCGAGAAAGGGGTGCATCGGGTGCCGCCCTTCGTGAGGTGGGGGGATGGGGCGTGCGAGCGGTGAGTAAATGACGGCTTCGGGGCCGAGTCAAGAGGGTGCGCGTTCAGGAGCCGAAGCGACAACCTCCTTGATCAGGACCTGAGTTGGCATTCACTCGAGTCCGACGTGAAGTCTTGACGGCAGTGGCCGCACGCTAGTTCACTCAAGGCGTGATCTAAGTCGTGAGTGAATCATGAGCCTGGGGGAAGTCCCAGAGCCGAGGGAAGGTCCGTCCATGCGAAGAACCGCCCTGCTCGTCTCCGCCGGCCTGCTCGCCGCGCTGATCCCGCTGACGTCGGCACACGCGGCCGGCGACCCGGGGCCCGCCCCCGTGTCCGTCGACCGCTTCGAGGGCGAGGTGCCCTTCGCCGCCCAGCCCGCCGAGGGCATCTTCACCTGGGGCGGCGACAGCGACGATCCGCCCACGCTGCGGTTCGCCGACCGCTCCGACGCACCCGAGGGCGCCAAGGTCCTCTCCGGTACGTACGACATCAGCGGCTACGGCGGCTTCACCCACGACTTCGCGGCCGCCCTGCCGGCCCACGACTGGTCCGCCCACCAGGGCATCCGGTTCTGGTGGGAGGGCCAGAACAACGGCAGGAAGATCGCCTTCGAGATCAAGGACGGCGGCGCGCACGGCGAGGCGTCCGAGCTGTGGACGACCTCCTTCACCGACGACTTCAGCGGCTGGAAGCAGATCGAGCTGCCCTTCGCCGACTTCACCTATCGCACGGACTACCAGCCGGTCGGCGGCATCGACCATGTCCTCGGCCTCACCGCGATGTGGGGGTACGCCGTCACCCTGCCGACCGGCGTCAAGGGCCGGTTCGCCATGGACGACGTGCAGTTGTACGGCAGGGCCGACCAGTCGGCGCGCGCCTCCGTCACCACCGACGCCCCGGTCTACCCGGTCACCGCGGGCGGCACGGCGGCCGTGAAGGTCACCGTCGCCACCACCGGCGCAGCTCCGCTCGACGAGCCGGTGACGGTCGCCTACCGCACCGGCACCGGCACCGCCGAGTCCGGCAAGGACTACACCCCGGTCTCCGGCACCCTCACCTTCCCCGCGGGCACCGCCTCCGGCACCTCCCGCACCCTCAAGGTCACCACCGTCAAGGCCAGGGCCGCGAAGGCCGCCGGGACGATCCCGCTCCAGCTCACCGTCACCGGCGCCAAGGCCTCCGCCGAGGCCCCGCAGATCGTCGTCGACGCGCACGGGCTGCCGTACCTCGACAGCAGGCTGCCGGTGCGCAAGCGGGTCGCGGACCTGCTCTCCAGGATGTCCCTGGAGGAGAAGGCCGGGCAGATGACCCAGGCCGAGCGCGGGGCGATGACCGCGCCCGGCGACATCGCCGCCTACGACCTCGGCTCCCTGCTGTCCGGCGGCGGCTCGACCCCGACGCCCAACACGCCGCAGGCCTGGGCGAAGATGATCGACGACTTCCAGCTGCGCACCCGGGCCACCCGCTTCCAGATCCCGCTCATCTACGGCGTGGACGCGGTGCACGGGCACAACAACCTGGCCGGCGCCACGGTCGTGCCGCACAACATCGGCATCGGCGCCGCCCGCGACCCGCGGCTGGCCGAGAAGACCGGCGCGGTGACGGCGAGCGAGGTCCGCGCCACCGGGATCCAGTGGGACTTCGCGCCCTGCCTGTGCGTCACCCGCGACGAACGCTGGGGCCGGTCCTACGAGTCCTTCGGCGAGGACCCGGCCCTGGTGGACTCCATGGAGACCGTCATCCAGGGCCTTCAGGGACGCGCCGACGGGCGTGACCTGAGCCGGGGCGACAAGGTGCTGGCCACCGCCAAGCACTTCGTCGGCGACGGCGGCACCCTGTACGGCTCCTCCACCACCGGCTCCTACCCCATCGACCAGGGCGTCACCAAGGTCACCCGGCAGCAGTTGGAGGACATCCACCTGGCGCCGTACCGGACGGCCGTCGCCCGGGGCATCGGCTCGGTCATGCCGTCGTACTCCTCGCTGGACATCGCCGGCGACGGGCAGGGCCCGGTGAAGATGCACGCCCGCGGCGACATGATCAACGGCGTGCTGAAGGACCGCATGGGCTTCGACGGCTTCGTCATCAGCGACTGGGCCGCCATCGACCAGCTCCCCGGCGACGCCGCCACGCAGGTCCGCACGTCGGTCAACGCCGGCCTGGACATGATCATGGTGCCGTACGCGTACCAGGACTTCCGGGCGAACCTGATCGCCGAGGTGAAGGCGGGCCGGATCGGCGTCGCGCGGGTCGACGACGCGGTCTCCCGGATCCTCACCAAGAAGTTCGAACTGGGCCTCTTCGAGCACCCTTACGCCGACACCTCCGGCGCCTCCCGGATCGGCTCCGCCGACCACCGCGCCGTCGCCCGGCAGGCCGCCGCCGAGTCCCAGGTGCTGCTGAAGAACAAGGGCGGCCTGCTGCCGCTGAAGAAGAAGGCCAAGGTCTACGTGGCCGGGTCCAACGCCGATGACCTCGGCAACCAGACCGGCGGCTGGACCATCAGCTGGCAGGGCGAGTCCGGCACCCACACCCAGGGCACGACGATCCTCCAGGCCATGCGCAAGGCGGGCGGGAGCGTCACCTACTCCAAGGACGCCTCGGCGCCCACCTCCGGTCACGACGTGGGTGTGGTCGTCGTCGGCGAGACCCCGTACGCCGAGGGCGTGGGCGATGTCGGCAACGGCCACGACCTCCAGCTCTCGGCCGCCGACCGGGCCGCCGTGGACAAGGTGTGCGGGACCATGAAGTGCGTGGTGCTGGTCGTCTCCGGGCGCCCGCAGCTCATCGGCGACCGGCTCGGGAAGATCGACGCCCTCGTGGCCTCCTGGCTGCCGGGAACCGAGGGCGACGGCGTGGCCGACGTGCTCTACGGCACCCGGCCCTTCACCGGGCAGCTCCCGGTGACCTGGCCGAAGTCGCAGGAGCAGCTCCCGATCAACGTGGGCGACACGGCGTACGACCCGCAGTTCCCGTACGGCTGGGGCCTGACCACGCTCAGCACCGTCCCGGCGGGCGGCACGGCGACGCTCAAGGCGCTGGGCCTGGCGGCGCGGGCGGCCGAACGGGTGGGCGCCGACACGGTGGGCCGCGAGCTGGTCACCAAGGCCCGGCTGATCGTTCAGCAGAAGGCGGACGGGCGGATGAGCGCGGCGGTGGCGAAGCCCTTCGCCGACGCGGATCATCTGCTGCTGACGGGACGGTACGGAGCGGCGGTGGATCAGCTCACGAAGGCCTACTCGGCCGCGTGAGCCGAAAGCAGGGGGCGTCCCGCGCGGGTGCGCGGGACGCCCCCTGTGCTCATGGCGGCCGGTTTGTCCGTATTCCGGTAACTTCGAAACATGAAGGCCGCCGCCCCCACCCGAGCCCTTCTCCGCCCTCTCCTCGCCCTCGCGGCCGCCGTGATGGTCGCGGCCCCGGCGGCCGTCGCGGCAGAGGCCCCGGCGAGCGCGAGGACAGCGCCGCCCGCTGCCGCCGGGCCTATGGCGGTCCCGGTCGTGAACGTCCGGCCCGACGCGGTCGCGGTGCCGGGCGGTGTGCCGCGGGTCGCGGCGGTGACCAGTGTCTCCGCGATCGCCCAGGCGCTTCGCAGGAGTCCGGTCTACGTCGATCCGGCCGCGTCCGCACAACTCTCGCGCGCCGACGCCGCCGCGCTCACCCGGCGGATCAAGGACGCCGGAAAACCCCTGTTCATCGCCGTACTGCCGGCGGACTACCCGACGCGGAACCTGTTCACGGAGCTGCGCACGGCCACCGGCATCACCGGCGCCTACGCCGTACGCCTCGGCGACAGGTTCGACGCCCGCGCCGACTCCTCGGTGCTGTCGCGCACGGCCGTGGGCAACCTGGTCACCAGCGTCCAGGGGGAGAGCGCCAGGACCCAGCTCACCGACTTCACCGACCGTGCCCTGGCCGGCATGGGCGGCTCGGCGCCCCGCACCTGGGGTGACACCGGGCACCGCGGCACGGTCCCGAACACGGCGCTGATCACCGCCGCCGCGGTCCTGGTGGCGGGCGGCGTGGGAGCGTACGCCCTGGTCAGGCGTGGCAGGAGCCGCCGGGAGGCGGAGCAGCGAGCCGCGCTGGAGAAGCTGCGCGTCGTGGTCGACGAGGACATCACCGCCTTCGGCGAGGAGCTGGACCGCCTCGACTTCCATCCGGCGGAGGCCGGCGCGGACGACGCCATGCGCGCCGACTACGAGCGCGCGCTGGACGCCTACGAACAGGCCAAGCAGTACATGGCCGCCGCCCGCAGGCCGGAGGACGTGCGGGCGGTGACCCAGGCCCTGGAGGACGGGCGGTTCTCGCTCGCCCAGCTCGCCGCGCGCCGGGAGGGCCGTCCGCTGCCCGAGCGCCGTCCGCCCTGCTTCTTCGACCCGCGCCACGGCCCGTCGGTCACCGACGCCACCTGGAGGCCCACGGGCGGCTCACCCCGCGAGGTCCCCGTGTGTGCGGCCGACCAGGCCCGCCTTGCCGACGGGCGCGACCCGCGTGTGCGCGAGGTCGACACCGAATGGGGCCGCCGCCCCTACTGGGACGCCGGCCCCGCGTACGGCCCCTGGGCGGGCGGCTACTTCGGCGGCGGCCTCCTGCCCGGCCTTCTGGTCGGCACGCTGCTCGGCAGCATGATGGCCACCCCGTCGTACGCGGCCGACTACGGCACCGGCTACGGCGACTTCGGCGCGTACGGCGGCCACCAGGGCGGCGACCTGTCGGGCGCGGACTTCGACCCCGGTGACTTCAGCGGCGGCTTCGGCGACGGCGGGGGCGACTTCGGTGGGGGAGGCGGTGACTTCGGGGGCGGGTTCTGAGCCCGGCTCAGGCGTTCTTGACGGCCGAGATGTCGAAGGTCAGCTTGATCTTGTCGGACACCAGGACACCGCCGGTCTCCAGGGCCGCGTTCCAGGTCAGGCCCCACTCCGAGCGCAGGATCTCGGCCTTGCCCTCGAAACCGACGCGCTCGTTGCCGAACGGGTCCTTCGCGGCGCCGTTGAACTCGAGGTCGATGGTGAGCGGCTTGGTGACACCGAGGATGGTCAGGTCACCGGTGATGCGGTAGTCGTCGCCGCCCAGGGCCTCCGCCTTGGTGGAGCGGAAGGTCATCTGCGGGAACTCCTCGGTCCTGAAGAAGTCCGCGCTCTTCAGGTGGCCGTCGCGGTCCGCGGAGCCCGTGTCGATGCTGTCCATCCTGACGTCGATGGACGCGGTCGAGGCGGCCGGGTCGGTGCCGTCCAGGTGCAGGGCACCGGTGAAGTCGTTGAACTTGCCCTTGACGTTCGTGACCATGGCGTGCCGCGCGACGAAGCCGAGCGTGGTGTGCGACGGGTCGATCGTGTACTCGCCGGTGAGCGCGGCCAGAGCCGGGTTCACGGCGGCGGGGGCGGCGGGGGTGCCGGTGGCGTCGTTCTTGCGGCCGAAGATGCCCATGAGGTGCTCCTTGGGATGGTGGGTTCGCCCGGCGCTGAGGCAGAGCCGAGTAAGTTGAAGATTCAACGAGGTGAACGGTTACGACCGTAGACCTATTCCGTTCGACTTTCAACATCATCCGGTGCGTGTTCGCGGGGAGGCGGACAGTAATCGCTTACGCCCTCTGGCGGACGCGCGTAGACCTCGGGCACTATCTCCCTGCACCACCTGCACAGCCGCCCCACAGGACGCACGGCCGACAGCAGGAAGGGTTCCCCATGAAGATCACGAAGGTCGGCAAGCTCACCAAGGCCCGCGCGGCGGTCACCGCCCTCGCGCTCGTCGTCGCCCCCGGCGTCGCGGTCATCGGCACGGCCACCGAGGCCTCCGCCGCCACCAAGATCAGCCACGCCACCGCGACCCAGATGTTCCGCGACGTGGGCGTCACCTGGTCCTCCTCCGGCAACTGCTCCGACCGCAACGTCTCCACCTGTACGTCCTTCGACCAGCTCAACCTGGACACGGCGAAAGGGGCGCAGACCCTCAAGAAGGCCAGCGGCTGCGCCCTCAACATCACCGGCGGCACGGAGACCGGCCATGCCTCCGGAACCTACTCCCACTGGAACGGCTACAAGCTCGACTACGGCAAGAACACCTGCGTGACCAACTACATCAAGAACTACTTCACCTACATCGGCCTGCGCGGCGACGGCGCCCCCCAGTACCAGTCGGGCTCCGGCAACATCTACGCCGACGAGGGCAACCACTGGGACGTCCTGTACTACAACTGCGGCGGCTGCTGACCCGGCGCCGCTGTACCCCGGACGGCGGCTACGCTCTGCGTGGGACGCCGCCGTCCGGGTCTGCGCGTCACTCCAGTGAGGGCATGTGCCGCATCCGAATGTGAGCAGGCTCGCACGCCCTGACTTTGTGGCATCTCCACAACGCGGAAGCCCCCTGAGCAGTTGGAAGGGCTGCAAGCCGCCAAGGTTCTGTTCAGTCGCACCAGGAAAACGGGTCGGAGACTGTACGGAGTCGACGGCCCGCTTTCCCGGGTGTCCTTCGTAAGGTCGCTACATGACCGTTTTGGAAGAGACGACGGGTGAGCCGGCGGACGCGCGCGGCCGGGTCGCCGAACTGCACGGGATCCGTGCGCAGGCGGTGGCGGGCCCCAGCGAGAAGGCGACCGCGGCACAGCACGCCAAGGGCAAGCTGACCGCGCGGGAGCGTATCGAACTGCTCCTGGACCCGGGCTCCTTCCAGGAGGTCGAGCAGCTGCGCCGGCACCGGGCGAGCGGATTCGGCCTCGAGGCCAAGAAGCCGTACACCGACGGTGTCATCACCGGCTGGGGCACGGTGGAGGGCAGGACGGTCTTCGTCTACGCCCACGACTTCCGCATCTTCGGCGGCGCGCTGGGCGAGGCCCACGCCACGAAGATCCACAAGATCATGGACATGGCCATCGCGGCCGGTGCCCCGCTGGTCTCCCTCAACGACGGCGCCGGCGCCCGGATCCAGGAGGGCGTCTCCGCCCTCGCCGGCTACGGCGGCATCTTCCAGCGCAACACCAAGGCGTCCGGGGTCATCCCACAGATCAGCGTGATGCTGGGCCCGTGCGCCGGCGGCGCCGCCTACAGCCCGGCGCTCACGGACTTCGTCTTCATGGTCCGCGAGACCTCGCAGATGTTCATCACCGGCCCGGACGTCGTCAAGGCGGTCACCGGCGAGGAGATCACCCAGAACGGCCTGGGCGGCGCGGACGTGCACGCCGAGACCTCCGGTGTGTGTCACTTCGCCTACGACGACGAGGAGACGTGCATCGCCGAGGTGCGCTACCTCCTGTCCCTGCTCCCGCAGAACAACCGGGAGAACCCGCCGCGGGCGGAGTCGGCCGACCCGGTCGACCGCCGCTCCGACGTCCTGCTGGACCTGGTCCCGGCCGACGGCAACCGGCCCTATGACATGACCAAGGTCATCGAGGAGATCGTCGACGACGGCGAGTACCTGGAGGTCCACGAGCGCTGGGCGCGGAACATCATCTGCGCGATGGCCCGACTGGACGGCCAGGTCGTCGGCATCATCGCCAACCAGCCGCAGGTCCTGGCCGGTGTCCTGGACATCGAGGCCAGCGAGAAGGCCGCCCGCTTCGTGCAGATGTGCGACGCCTTCAACATCCCGATCGTCACTCTTCTGGACGTACCCGGCTTCCTGCCCGGCGTCGACCAGGAGCACGGTGGAATCATCCGGCACGGCGCCAAGCTGCTCTACGCCTACTGCAACGCCACCGTGCCGAGGATCTCGCTGATCCTGCGCAAGGCGTACGGAGGTGCCTACATCGTCATGGACAGCCAGTCGATCGGCGCCGACCTCACCTACGCCTGGCCGACGAACGAGATCGCCGTGATGGGCGCCGAGGGCGCGGCCAACGTCATCTTCCGCCGCCAGATCGCCGGGGCCGAGGACCCCGAGGCCATGCGGCAGAAGATGGTCAAGGAGTACAAGGCCGAGCTGATGCACCCCTACTACGCGGCCGAGCGCGGCCTGGTCGACGACGTCATCGACCCGGCGGAAACCCGCGAGGTCCTGGCCAAGTCCCTGGCGATGCTGCACTCCAAGCACGCCGACCTGCCCTCCCGCAAGCACGGCAACCCCCCGCAGTAACCCAGCGGACGTGCCGCGGCCACCCCGCGGACCCCTCAGCCACGGAGACTGACACCCATGGACCACGTTGACATCCGCGTCGAGAAGGGCCACGCCGAGCCCGAGGAAGTGGCCGCCATCACGGCCCTCCTCCTGGCCCGCGCCGCGGCCCGCCCCGGCGACACGACCCCGGCCCACCGCGGCCGCCCCAAGGCCGGCTGGCGCCGCCTGGAGCGCGAGAACGGCTTCCGCGCCCCGCACAGCTGGCACGGCTAGGGTCTTTCGTTTGGATCAGGCCGGACCCCGCGAGCCCGGCATGGTCCAGACGAGAGGCCCTAGGCACGCCGCCGGCCGGACCGGCCGCGGGGGGGGGGGGGGGGGGGCCCCCCCCCGGGGGGGGGGGGCGGCCCGGGGGGGGGGGCCCCCCCCCCCCCCCCGCGGGCCCCCCCCCCCCCGGGGGGGGCCCGGCCGGG